>JBKBWT010000104.1:0-17303 GCA_046314415.1 Saprospiraceae bacterium | reverse complement strand
GTCGTAAGGAAAATCATGCCAAGTGCAGTAGCGATTGCAAAAGCCCGTAAAAAAATTAATTCTCTGTTCATTGTTGAAATTGTTTGATTTAAACTTTTGATGATCGTGCAAAACTATTTCAAGCGTTTTTTCAGTTCAACAACAAAACAATGAATGCAGGAATAAATCGAATGAACGAAGGAAAACCTGCGTTAAGTTCAATTTAGAAAGGCGCGCAAAGATTCACGGCTTAACGATGGTGAGATATTTGAAACTGGTTTTAAAGCTCAGCAATGTATTCTTACCAAGCTGGTCTTCACAATTTTAATTCGTACTTTTGGCTTTTCAATTTAGCTACTACACTGATTTTAAAAGAAGAATATATATCAAATTTTTTCCAATAATTCCTGTGCTTTTTGATACAAAGGTGAATCAATAGTGATTTTTTGTAATATAGCTCGGCTCTTATCCTGATCGCCTGCTTTTAAATAACTCAATGCGAAGTACCAATCGGCATAATCTTTTATAGAAACATCCGCAGCGGAAAAGCTTTGAAAGATTTGCTGCGCCGCTTCCAGTTTATTTAATTCCATTTTACAAATACCTAAATACAATTTTGCCAACTGATCATTTGGATATGTATTTAAATATTCCGTCAATTGAATTTCTGCCGCTTCATAATTGCCTGAATTGAAAGCAGTTTCCGTTTGTGACCAATCAATTGTAGTAGCTGCCGACTTTTCTGCCAATGCCAGTGGCGGATATTGTGCGTATTGTTCAAATAACGAAGGTGAGAGCAGGAATTGCCAAACTAATATAAATATAATTACTGCTGCTGCAGAGGCTGCAATCATCCAGCTTAAGCGTCGTCGAGGTAGTTGTACTATTTTTGCTTGATCTTGTTCGGTTGTTTTAAAATAATCATTACTAATATCATGTAATTGCTGCTTTAATACATCCCGTTGATCTTTACGTTTCAAAAAGTTTGCCATATCTTTTTGTAAGGCTAGCTCTTCTTCCAATAGCGGATTGGCAGCTATTTCCGCATCGAAAGCTTTTTTTTCTTCCTGATCCATTTGACCGCTCAGGTATCGATCAATCCGTTCTATATTATTTTCCATTCTTAGGCTTCTTTAAAGTGTTCGTAAAAAAGCTGACGCCAGCGCGCAGTACAGCGGTGCTTACTTTGATACACGGCATTGGCATTTGCCAGACCAAGGTCCAAAGCAATCTGTTCTACCGACACTTCACTGGCAGTGAGCAAGGATAACAATCGTTGGCATTGCTCACTCAATAAAGTGAAAACCTGCGACAAACAGGCTTGTCGTTGCTGTTGCAACAACACTTCTTCTGCCGCATCCCATTCCGGGCTTTCTTCGGTATATCGCGCTCCTTCTATATTTCTTACGTCTTCTTCCCGTTTTTTTTGTGCCAGTCTGTCAAACCACTTTCGCCGACAGATCGTCATCAACAATCCTCCAAAAGAACCGGTCAACTGAAAATCCGTACCGCAATAGCGATCATAAATTGCCATCAGCGCATCCTGGAATAAATCCTGCGCATCTTGCGCGTCGCCATTGTTTTGCAAAACCCATTGCAACACATTGCGGGAAAATTTCTCATATATCTCCCGAATCAGGCGCTGATCACCTTTATATAACGCTTCAATGTATTGCTGATCTGTATTTGGACTCATAAATGATGACGCATTAGTAATGGATGAGATGACATACAAAAGCCCTTGAGCCTTTCTGATGATGCTTCAAAACTACATTTTCCAATCGGACGCTAAAAATAATTTTTTCTTAACATTTTTTTAACAAAAAGAGGGCGTAAGATTTTCCCTGTTGCCCGGATGTATGAATGTAAATCGATCAAAACAACTTTTCATCAACCTTTAAAAAAACAACAACCATGAAACGTAATCTTTTTATCGCAGCATTCACCCTTTTGGCAGGCGTTCTGTTCACCAATTGCGAAAAAGAATCTTCCTGCGAACTCATTGGCAATTGCCCGGATACGGAAGTCAAATTAATTGATCCTGCCAATCCACTCAATCCTTTTGATAAAATTGGCGCTGACCACAATTCCGGTTTAGTTTTTCTGAAAAATAAACATCAGGCAGAAATTGATTCCGCTTATCGGATTTCTGCGGCAAAAGCCGAGCAAATCGTTTTTACGCGAAGTTCTCAATTCGCCGGCAGTGAGCCGCGCCTTCAAGTGCTCTTACGCGAAAAACTACAATTGAAACAAGATCAGCTCTTGCGGAACTTCGATTTCTCCAATTATAATAACCTCTTCACCGTGCTGAAGCTTGATGATAAAACACGTAAAGCCTTGACTACCAGCATTGAAGCTGTTATGAAGATTGAGCCAGGCTCCATTGAAGCTACCAATGCCATTATCAATGCCATTAAAGAACAAGAGCGTATTATCCTCGCCAACGATAGACTTCCGAATCGCGATTTTGCACTAACGATGCTGGCTGTCTGGCGCTATAGCAATCATCACTGGTCGGAAGAAGGCGGTACGCCCCAGGCACAGAGAGCAAAGTGGTGGCAAATTGGCTTGGCAGATGCAGCCTGTGGTGCAATTGGTTTTGTACTTGGTGGTCCTGCTGCGGGTGTAGGTTTAGGTATTGGTGCATCCGAGCTCGTTGCCAAAAATACATAATAAAGCGCGAACTATCCCATAAACCGTTTGACGCAGGCTACAATGCTGCGGGATTGTAGCCTCACTTTTCTCAAAAAACTAAATGATTCCATAATCCCATTAACCTTATATCAAATTTGAAATAAGAAATTTGATATAAGAAAATCTAAACCTCTGATAAACAAGTGTGTACCTGAAAATTATTGCATCAAAATTTTATTAAAAAATAACATTTCTCATCAACAAAAATCAATTCCCATGAAAAATTTTCAAATGTTTAGCTTTGCATTCATCCTGCTTTTCGTAAGCATTAGCTTTCAATCTTGCGAGAAGGAAACTGCCGAAACAGTGTTTCCCGCTGACAACCATCGTTGGATTGTGATTGGCTTAGGCAGACAGTATAATTCTTGCCGCCCTGGTGGTCTGCTCTGTATCCGTACCGAAAATTTGCTCGAAAAGGAAGCCTTCGCTTTGCCGCTTGACCTGGATCATGCTGTGACAAAGCCTATTATACTGGAAGATGGCTCGCTACAAATGGAAATGAAAGTAAGTATTGAACAATTAAGTCCTGAACTGCGCGCACAACTCCTTGAAAAGAAAGCATTAGTGGTAGAAGAAGGCTTCCAATTGCCGGAACATATTATGCAGCAGGCTTATATCAATTCCGAATTACAATATAAAGGTCAGCAAGCCGAAGTTCCAAAAGGCGTATATCGTGTCGTTGCACAAGATGGAAACGGTACTGCGCCTCAACTGCTCACCATTACCATCACCATCAAGTTCGGTAAAGTCACGATCTCTGTCAGCTGGTAAAGGTTGATGTTTATAATCCCTGAACATGCCCTCGGTAATATGCCGGGGGCTTTATCATTCTAATAATGATTGAAGTTTGTAACTTCGATTTTTCATACACGGATTTTACACTTTTTTATAATACACGATGCTTTTTTTTAATCAAAAACGACTTACCACTATGCGAACCCTGTTTATCTGCTGCCTTAGCTTACATTCTATTTTATTACTTGCACAAACACCCATCGAACGCGAAGCCGACTTTATGGTACGTTATGAATCGCCCAATATGTTGTTCGCTCCAATTTTACCGGCGCTTACTCAGATGGCAGGAGCGCCCGCTGCCTACTATGAATACTATTGGGAATTTGGTGATGGCACTTTTTCTTTCAAAGAAAGCCCTGCTCACATTTATGCAGACACCAGTGCACAAGAAGTGTATTTTCTTGCAACAGGTAAATACGATAATGGTAAAGCGCCTAAGTCTCGTAAGAAGAAAGTAGCAGGTCCTAAAGAAAAACCCAAGACTTTAGTAGCAGATGCGCAAGGTATGCCAAATGTACTGGAAGACGATACAGCGCCTATTGGGCTTCGTGCAGTGCGCAATCCGCGTGCCGGCGAAGAATTAGTGTGCATTCTGACTTATAAAAACCAAACTCCGATCACTCAATCGGGCAAATTACATTTGTTTTTCAATCAAAAAACTTATAAAAACGATCATTTTACTTTTCTGGAGGCACGTACGCATTATGGCGAGCAAGAAGAACAAGATGCATTAACTTTTACAAAAACGAATCAGCCTGTTAATGGATGGACTAGCACAAATACAAACTTTAATTGGTATGATATCAGCTTACCGGATGAGGCTTCAAATACATTGTTGACAGATTTAAAAAACACCTACAAAACCCATAAAACCTGGAGTTTTAATGGCTTACAATCCAATGAAATACGCAACTTGTTTATCTCGCTTCAGGCTACCGATCAGATGTTGGCAGATACCAATGCCATTATTACAATCACGGGTTTGCTCATTTCAGACGATCAACGCCTCGTTGAGGAATATACTTTGGAAATGGAGATTGTTGCTTCGCACGATCCAAATTATATTGCTGTTTCTCAGCGAAAAATGGGCTTTCGGCGCATTCGTAGCAAGGATTTAACTTATAAAGTGCACTTTCAAAATAATGGTGAAGGACCTGCTACGACGATACAGATCACTTGTGATGTGCCCCTTGGCTTAGATACATCAGGATTGCAGATTCTTGATTTATACCCAAAGTGTCTGTTGTGTCCCGACCAGCCGGTTCCCTGGAGTTGTCTGGATACTTCCTTTCAGGAGGGCAAAATTATTTTTACATTTAAAAACATTTATTTACCCGGTACACGGCAAGAGGGCGTGGATGATCGTGATTCAACCAAAGGTTTTGTAAAATATCGTTTGATTCCCAATAAAAAGATTCGCAAATTCAGTCTTGATTCCCGCGCCAGCATTGTGTTTGATAAAAATCCGCCTATTCTGACCAATCGAACGGCAACTCATTTTAAACCTGGCATCTCTCCGGGAATAATGGCGGGAGTTAATATTTTTTCTGAGAATCCTACCCAAAATTATTACACCATTGGTGCGAGTTTGGCGCCTTTCAAGCCCTATAAATTTTTTTTTCAGATAGAATTATGGACGGGTTTTCCGACTTCGCCCACGACTCAAAGCAATGTAACGCAAGATTCAACCAGTACGCTGGAAAGAATACAAGGTAATATTATTGTTGTTGATTCGGTTTACACCATTTCACAACAAATAGCGCAAAATCCATTATATTTTAATGTTGTTCCTTTACAATTGCGTAAAAATTTTACAGATTGGTTAAGCTCCGGTGTAGGTATTTTATTAAATATCGAATTACAACGTAATAATATTACAGAACAGACGCTTTTAGAGCGAAAGGTATATCGTTCTCCGGAACCAAGGATCGACCTGCCACGCAATCGGATGCAGCCGTTGACCGATTTATTCACGCGTCAAACAACTACTGCTACCAATGCTACAAAAGATTGGCTGTTTCACGCAGCATTGTTTGCCGATATTCATTTAGGGATGGTGCGTCAGGGACCGGCTTTGGGCGTTCGGGGCGTTCTTCCGCTTGAAAAAGAAAGGAATTGGTCCATTTCCCTTTTTGCCTCCTGGAAATTATAGCTTTTTGTGGGTTTTATTAACCCTCAAGCTATCAGATTTCCAAAACCTCACAGTTTTGCTGAAAAAATAAATAAACTAGGCGATCTTAGTGCTTCAATTATTTGAAAATACATGAACACTTATGATTGCAAGGCGGACTTTATATTTTATTTACCTGCTTTTTTTACTTGCTTTTCTGCTTTTAGCGAATCAGGATTCCTTATCGATTTGGGAGGAAAAGATTACTACTTTTGAAACCACCAATAATGCCGATAGTCTCGCTTATTATTATCAACAGACCGCCAATTATTATAAAAATAAAGACAATCTCGCCGAATGGGCTTACACTTATTGGGATTGGCAAGCCAGTACCTTTGAAGATTCCCGCCAATCTTTAGCTATTTTAGACCAGGTCATAAAAAATACCTGGCGTACCCCCAAAAATGAAGCCGAATCGGAAGCCATGCTTTGGGTCCAGGTCAATCGGGGTTATCATCTCTTTCAGTTGGGTAAGATTTCTACAGCGGTGGAAGCTTATGAAGCCGCGTTGGTTTTATATCAGCAATATCATTTCGCTGATTTTGAAGCATTGGATTATTTATACTTGCCGTTGGGTGCGCATTACACCCGATTGGGCGACAATGAGAAAGCGCGTGCCCTTTATCTCAATGCCATTGAAACCCATCCTGAAGGTACGAAAGCCGCTGCCTTAGCAGGTGTTTACAATAATTTAGGACTGACGTACTGGAATGAAGGAGATCAAGCCAATGCCATAAAAACTTTTCAAAAAGGTTTAGCATGTGAAGGTTTACTTCCAATAAAATCAGGCTTGTTACAATTGTCTTTAGCGCAAAGTTATTTGGAAAATGGTCAAACCAAAGAAGCAACTGATTATTCAGAAAAAGCGATTGCCATTTTTCAACAAATTAAAGCCAGTGCTCCAAAAACGGAAGGTATTTTTGATTATCTCTCCGGCGCATATTTAATAAAAGCCCGTTTATTACGAAAAAATAACGCAACAGCCCAAGCCATTACATGCTTACAACAAGCATTGGACTACGGTACCATAGGTCGGGGAACCAATTTACACCGGGATATTGCAAAAATCAGAATTGAATTGGGCAGATGCTATTTACAACTCCATCATCCTGAAAAAGCGATTGCTGCTTTTAATACTGCTTTAGGCAGTTTGATACCCGATTTCCCTACTTCCGATTTGTATGCTTTGCCTACCAGTAAACAACTCTACGAAGAGAATGCCATTTATGAAGCACTCGAAGGAAAAGCCGACGCATTGGTTTTGTTGTATGAAAAAAATAAAAAACAGGAAGCCTTATCCTTTGCATTGGAATGCCATCAACGCGCTTCTGAAACCGAATATTTATTGCGTAAGCTACTGCAATACGAATCTTCCAGGATTTCTTTATCATCGCAAAGCCGTCAGCGCGTAGAGAAAGCCATTTCCATAGCACGTAGGCTCTATCTTGCAAGCAATGATCGCAAATATTTATATACTGCCTGGTCCAACGCCGAACAGGTCAAGTCATCTGTATTATTGGAAGCCGTTCAGCGAAATCGTTTTCAGGATTTATTAAATGCGAATGATACTTTATTAATAGCTGCCCGCCATATTCGGCAACAGATCGCTTATTTTGAAAAATTGTTGCTTTTAGAATCCAATGCGCCGCAACGTACTGAATGGATACAGCAAAAAGATGCATTGATTAAGCAACTTGCGCAAACCGAGCAGCAATTACAACAAAAACATCCTGCCTGGATCACTTTGCAACAGCAAACGAAAGATTTTACGACCGCTTCGATCCAAGAATTGAAGCAGGTAATGCCAGATTATACCATCGTAGAATATTTTGTGGGCGAAAAATACATCGAAGTTTTTGGACAATCTCCCAATGGTAAAGCCTCCTGGCAACAAGTAGAAATACCTGATACAGTAGCAAATCAAACATATACATTGCTTAGTCTCTTACAATCCCGTTCGGCAATGCAATCCCCGG
The DNA here is from genome assembly GCA_046314415.1 of Saprospiraceae bacterium. Classification (GTDB taxonomy): domain Bacteria; phylum Bacteroidota; class Bacteroidia; order Chitinophagales; family Saprospiraceae; genus JADJNW01. Next base: position 9,689 of record JBKBWT010000104.1, on the reverse strand, counting down.
ATGCATATTATCGATTAGCGTATCAGATTTATCAATCCGCCCTACAATCTACTTTAAATGCACTGGATACTACGGTTCATCAATTATTGATCGTGCCGGATGCCTGGTTGGCTTACTTACCTTTTGAAGCGTTGTACTATCAACCAACATTGAAAGCAGGATGGGAACATGCGCCTTTCTTATTGCGACAATATAATATCCATTACGCTTTTTCTTTAGCTGTATTGGAAAATCAGCGGCAATTAAACGGAAAAGCGAAGTACAATATCTTACAATTTGCGCCTCGTTTTGCAAAAAAGGAACGCGGATTACCGCCGCTTTTGCACAGTCAGCAAGAAATATTAGACCCTTACACTTGTAAGAATAACCAATACTTAGATAAGAGCGCTGATTTTGAAGCATTTAAATACATTGCAAACAAGTATAAGGTTTTACATCTTTCTACACACGCTGGTATTGATACGAATGGCTTACTTCCTCAAGTAGAATTTTATGATCGCACGGCTTACTTACCAGATATCTACGCACTTTCCCTGCAATCTGATTTAGTGGTGCTCAGTGCCTGCCAGACGGGGCTTGGTCAATTCCAAAAAGGGGAAGGAATCATGAGTTTGTCCCGCGCTTTTACCTATGCGGGTGCTAAAGGTTTAGTATCTAGTCTCTGGGCCATTAATGAAGCCGCCACTGCCGATCTATTTTCCCGCATGTACAAAGATTTAAAAGCCGGTATCTCCAAACCGACTGCGCTTCACAAAGCAAAAATCCACTATCTTGAGGATGCGAATGTTCCTGCCTTTCAAAAATCACCTTATTATTGGTCTGGACTCGTTTATCTTGGAGAAGAGAGTGCTATTCAATGGAGAGCGTGCCGCAATTTTGAATTTCCGCTGCTGTTATTTATAGTTCCGGGTATCATTTTTGTGGTGTATATAGGGTGGAGACGATTGTTCCGATAAGCTCATTACTTTATGTTCTGCTTTTCTTCGGAAATTATTTACTTTACTTTGTTTTATAAAAGTAATTTTACATCACATTCGTACTTTCGTAAAAGTATAACAACCAAATTGTCAAGTAAATAAGTGTTAATATAAAATTTAAGCAGATATAAAATAAATAAGCCATCATTCCTCGAGAAAATTGGTATGAAGATGCGCCAATGCTGAGGTCGAAATGAGGTTTCGACATTTTGCTAAAGCAGAGCCGTCCGATGCCTTCGGGAAAAACTCGAAAATTTTCTGCCGAAGGCACCCCACGAGACAAATATTTTAGTCTGATTTTCTTGGCTTTGTATTTTCGGGGCTCAATTTTGATATATTCCTTTCTAATTATTAGTAAGTTTAATGTTTTTCTACCCTTAAAATATGAATGGGATATTTACTTGGATTTAATTCTACATAATTCCAATCATTAAACCAGAAATAGGTCTCATTTGTCAATAAATCAGTTACTTTTAAATTAATAGAGCTATTAATATTTAGTAATTTTTTCGGTATTTCTACATAACCCGCCTGTTTGTTATTTACATCAAAATTGGCAATGCACCAAACCACATTACTACCGTCTTCACTTACTTTGACATAACTCATGAGTTGATCATTGTCGGTGCGGGTGAAATGAATATTCCAGGTGGTCTGCAAGGCTTTATTCTCGCGGCGAATGCGATTCACGCGCGTGTACAGATCGGTGAGGCGATTGCGGGCATTCCAGTCATAATGCCGCACGGTATATTTCTCCGAATCATAATATTCTTCCTTGCCACTCACCGGATTGCCCGTATTTTCCAGGAATTCGTAGGATGGACCGTACAAACCATAGTTGCTCGACAAGGTTGCTGCCATCAGGTAGCGCAGCGCAAAAGCGTTAGAGCCTGCGCCCATCATGTCATACGTGAGAATGTCGGGCGTATTGGGCCAGAAATTCGGTCGGAAATACTCGCGCAACTCCGTTTGTGACAATTCGGTGAGGTACTCCTCCATCTCGCGCTTGCTCGTGCGCCAAGTGTAATACGTGTAAGATTGCGTGAAGCCCAATTTTGCCAACTCTGCCATAATTTTCGGGCGGGTGAAGGCTTCTGACAAAAACATCGTATCAGGAAAATCTTTATGTATTTCGGTAATCAGCCAATGCCAGAAGCGGAAGGGCTTGGTATGCGGATTGTCCACGCGGAAAATCGTGACGCCCGCCTCGCACCAGAATTGTACCACGCTTTTTAGTTCGTCCCAGAGGTTTTTCCAATCTTCACTTTCAAAATTGATGGGTACAATATCCTGGTATTTTTTTGGCGGATTTTCGGCGTAAGCAATCGTGCCATCCGGTCGCCACAAAAACCATTCGGGATGCTCCTTAATGTAAGGATGATCGGGCGCACATTGGAATGCCAAATCCAATGCAATTTCAATGCCTTTTGCTTTGGCTGCCTGGATTAGATTTTTATAATCATCAATTGTACCTAATTGAGGTTCAATAGCTTTATGACCGCCATGCTTGCTGCCAATCGCCCAGGGCGAGCCGGGTTCGCCGGGTTCAGCCGTAACATTGTTATTGCGACCTTTGCGATTTAATTCGCCAATGGGATGAATGGGCGGCAGGTACAATACATCAAATCCAAACTCTTCAATACGCGGCAGCAGGCGCTCTACGTCTTTGAAAGTACCGTGTTTGCCGGGTTCCAGGCTCGCCGAGCGCGGGAACAATTCGTACCAGGCACTGAATAATTCTTTTTCCCGACCGACGCGTACCCGCAAATTTTTATCATAGGTAGTGACGAATTGCTTCATCGGAAAGTCATGCGCCAACTGCGCAAATTCTTGGCTTAGAACCACTTGTACAGCATCTTCATAGGTATCCGCTTCGAGTGACTTTGCCATTTTGGTCAGTGGAGCCGCCTTGGTTTTTGGATAGCTTTCAGCGTTTTTGCGCAGCAGATTCGCCCCAATTTGCAGTTCCACGCTCATATTCTGCCCGTCCTCATACTTCTTGCGAAAACCTTTGAGCCAGCTCGTCAGATGATCTACCCAAGCCTCCAGTTTATACACATAAAATCCTTGTTTTTCAACCTTGAAGCTTGCCGACCACGCATCATTCGGGTGCTCCTGCATAAATACTTCCTGCCAGTTTTTGTCATCGGCAAATTTGAATAGCAGCGCCGCCCGGATGGTGTCGTGCCCGTCAGAAAAAATATCTGCTGTGACGTTCACTTTTTCGCCGACCACGCGCTTAATAAAATAAAAACCGCCGTCAATTTCCGGCTTTACATGCTCAATAATCGTTCTATTTCTCATGGTTGAATTCGAGTGGGTTTAGGAATTCCGCCGACAATGATAAAGAAAATAGTTGATGCGAGGATAGGGTGAACGGTGAAAATTCAGCGCAGCTAAGCAAAAAGCGACAAACCGATATTTTTTTGAAGGAATGTACCAGGATTATTCAGGCGAATATTTATTTTATAATACGCCTTAATTTAACAAATAGCTTATAACTTCAATATAATATTTAAAATTAAAAAATATATAAACAACAAACGAACAGAATTTTGTATAGATATAAATAAATGAAATAATATTTATTTTATAAAAGAAGAAAAGTAAAATAGAAGCCTCTCAAAAGAAAAAATTGCGCTGTAAAAAGTTAAAAAATCGACTTAGGAGGTAGTTGTAACCGGAGCCAATTCATCTGGATCATTTTCGTCTCACCAATTGCGTAGCGATCGCACTTACTTTTTGAAGTAATTGATAATCAATCTGATACCAATTTCTGTAAAGATCGCTGCGTAGTTGTACCACTTTGGTCTGACACAACGCATCCATTTGCATTTCCAGCGTTTCGGCGTCGGTAGCTGTCGCAATGGTCAGATCTAAGATGGTCGCTTGGCGGTGTTCGAGCAAAAAATCGAGAATGGGTGCATTGCACGGATCGCTCAAGGCTTCAAATGTAAAAAGTGCTTTTCCAACAGCAGTTTCTTGCACTGCTGTGATAGTGTTCCGAATGTTCATGGGTAATTCTTTTAAATTTATGAATGTGTACAAAGATAATATAATATTTTTGATTCGCAGTGGTAAAAAGACAAATATGATACAACGAGGACATTCCCTTGCTTTTGTCTCTGATTTTCAGTACCTCATCATAGGCAGAGGCAAGTAAAGCTTGTTTTGTAAATCGTCGGCTACCAGGGCTATTTAATTGTAAATCAATGTTATGAAATGATAAAATCAGGTTAGGCATCGTAATTTTTTGAAAAAATAAATGCAGGGTTTCTAAACTTTCCAGCTAAATCTAAATTACATTTCCTGAATTGCAAAAAATCGAAAATCTTATGTCCAACAGCATGACAAAAGTTGGTATTGACGATATGGCGGTATATGTGCCGCAATTGTGTTTACCCATTCAATCTCTGGCAGGCGCAAGGGCTTTGGAGTACGACAAGCTCAACAAAGGCTTGGGTCTGACCGCGATGGCAATGCCCGACGTGCATGAAGATGCGGCAACGATGGCGGCTAGTGCGGTGCTGGAGTTGCTCGAAAAAAATCAGGTTGATCCTCGTAAAATCGGACGTTTGTATGTGGGTACCGAAAGTGGCTTGGATGGCTCAAAACCCATCGCCAGCTATGTTGTCGGAATGTTGTCACAACACTTTGAAAATCAATACGGTGCAAATTGCTTGTTGCAATGTGATGCCGTAGATTTGACGTTCGCTTGCATCGGTGCAGTGGATGCCCTGCAAAATACGCTTGACTGGGCAAAAGGCTCACCCGAACGCATCGGAATTGTGGTTTCCACCGATTTTGCCAAATACGAGCTCGGCTCGGGCGGGGAATACACGCAAGGGGCAGGAGCAGTCGCTATGCTCATCAAACAACAGCCACGCTTGCTGGCGATCAGCGATGCCTGGGGGGTAGCGACGGTGGATGTACATGATTTTTTCAAACCGATTCATACGCTGAAGCGCACTGCGGTTGCCAACGAGGTTTTAAGCCTTTTAAATCTGGAAACGCCGGAGGCAGAACTTGCCGAAGCGCCGGTAAAAAACACGCCGGCATTGGGCGCTTTTGATTCGACCGACGAACACATTAAAATTCACCGCGATACACCAATCTTTGATGGTCAATACTCTAACAAATGTTACCAGGAGCGTATTCGTCAGGCGTACCAGCGTTTTATTGCGGCTGCCCTCGGCTACGTGAATGGTCATGCGGGTCCGGTACTTTCCGGCAGGTGGCAGCGGCTGGTATTCCATTTGCCTTATGCGTATCATGCTCGGCGGATTTTTACGGAAATTTACTTAGAAGAAGCGATCAAAGCCGGTAAAAAAGGTCAAATAGAGCAGGAGACCGGCGCAGCAGTACCGTCCGTTGAGCAATGGGAAAATTATTTAAAACTGGTTGCAAAAACCGCTGGTTATCAAAGCTTTGTGAAAGAATACATCGAACGGGGCGAACGAGCATCGAGTTTGATAGGCAATATTTACACGGGGTCTATTCTGGTATCGCTGATGAGCAGCCTGGAAGCCGACTGGCAGGAAAATAATGAACTTTCAAATACAAAAATAGGATTTTTTGCATACGGAAGCGGTTCAAAATCAAAGGTTTTTGAAGGTGAATTGCAACCAGAATGGAAAAATATTGTAAGCCGTTTTAATTTGTTTGCACGCCTGGAAAGCCGTACGGAAATTGACTACAACACCTATGAAGCTTTGCATCGGGGCAAGCAAACAGAATCAGTGATGGCACCCAACGCTACCTTTGTGCTGCAAAATATGGGGCGCGATCCATTGTTACCGGGCGTGCGCACGTACCAATATGTTGCGCCTGTTGCGGCAGAAGTGATTTAAAGTAAGGTATTTATACCATAAGATTTCAATTAATATTATAAGTAACGTATTTTTATTACACAACAGGCAACTGCGTTGTATTAAAATGGCGAACTTTGTAAAAAGATTTGACCATGAAGAAATTACTGCAGTTGCTTGTTGTTTTGTGCTTGCTGCAAGGCTGTTCCAGCCTTCAAAAAACATTTATCAATCCATTTCCAATCAAACCGCCCGGCTACACCCATGTAGTTGTAACCGATTGTGCTCGAACTATTTACATATCTGGACAAGTACCAACCAACGAAAAAGGAGAGATCGTAGGCAAAGATGATTTTGCCGTGCAGACGCGACAGGTATATGAAAATCTGAAAATTGCTTTGCAGGCGGCAGGCGCTACTTTCAATGACGTGGTAAAAATGAATACCTATATCAAAAATTATACGCCCGATTATCTGCCCACATTGCGCACGATTCGAGCCGATTATCTACCCAAAGAAAATCCACCTGCCAGCCCCCTCGCAGGCGTGCAATCGCTGTATCATCCTGACGTGCTGATTGAAATTGAAGCGATTGCGGTGATTGAAAAGTAAATAAGCGATACAACTCAATATAGGCTTGTTAATATCTCACTTGCCACTGATGTATTGTTAAAAATTAATGCTATCCTTGCAATAATTAATTTTATCAGGTAACTTTGTGAAGTTAAGTACTTAATGTTTGATAAGGACAGACGTAAATATAGGCATATAGAAACACAATATTTTAGAGATACTTAATTACTAGCATATTATTTAGAATTGCAAGATGGGAAAACGACAAGAGAAACAGCAAAAGCTAACACTTGACTTACAAGGCATTGTAGCAAAACTTAAAGAGAAGGGATACCCTGCACTAGAAGATGTCAAAAAGCCAGAGTTTTCACTAGGTGCCTACCTGAATGCTAAAATCGCGCCCTCGCTTGAGCGAAAAATGCGTAGCCGGATTGCATTTGCGATTATGGTTCAAAAAATATCAAAATCAAAATTATTAGATGTTACACATGATGACATCGTAAGGAAACTAGAAATACAGGTTTCGCCTAACCAAATGTTTATTAGTCAGTTATTAAACCGGCTTTCGCGTGACGTGGATTGGGAAACGGTTAAAAAGCTCGAAGAAACGGAGTGGTGGAAAATAGTTTTACTAGATGTGGACGACAAAACGCTGCCCCAAATTATTCAAGAATTGAAAGAAGTACGCCAGGAATTAGAAGCTACTAAAAACACATTACAACAACGCGAAGCAAAAATAGCTGAACTACGTGCAAATTTACGGGGAGCATTGGACGAATTAGAACAAAAGCGAAAAAGCGAAGCAGAGTTATTAAGGCAAAATCAAGAGTTGGTTAACAAGTTATTGGCAAGATAAATAACCAATTTATTAGTAAATAATTTTCCATAAAACTATTCTGTACTATAATAAATATACTTTTAAGACACGAACAACAAGAGTACGACAGTAAGGAATAGAGGCATTAAAATGCAATGCTAGAGGCGATTTTATAATACAAATCTTTAAGAAAATTTTTTTCACCGAAAAACGCTATAAGGTTTTGTAACCTTATAGCGTTTTATTTTTTATTGAAATAAAAAATTAAGTGTAATATATTAATTATCAAGGTCTAAACGAGCGTTTATTCAAGCGCACGGTTTTTATTACTTCTTTTCGATCATTTACCAAGGCAATCAGGTAGAGCCCGTCGGGTAATCCCTGCAAACTATATTGTTGACCAATACCCTGGGTACGGAAAGAACGCACCTCTCGCCCCAGCAAGTTATAGACCATCAGGCGCTCAACGGATTGATCATTAGTTAATTCAAAATAATCGGAAGCCGGATTCGGGAAAACTCGAATGTCACTCACCGCTACATCCTGGGTGCTGGTGGTAGCTTGATTCACGCTGGTATTGAATGTAACCGTATCAATCGGTGTATTCGGGCTGCTTGCCAGCGCCAGCACCAGTTGGAACGAGCCTCTGCCCGCCACTCCATTTGGTACGATGTACAAGCCCAGATTAAAAGAAGAATCGGGTTTGAGCACAACAGGCTGGCTAAAGCCGACAGCCGCGTCAATATTGGTGCTCACACGGGGAATGTAGCAAGCATTGTTATCACACACCTGGGTTTCCCAGTCAAGCGGCTGGTCAATCACCACGCGCGTCCAGCGCAGGCGAATTTCCTGCTTGGTCAGGTTCGTCACTTTGGCGTATTGTTGCAATTGCAGCGTGTAATCAGACAGATTTTGATTTTTGAAATCAACTGCAACTGTTTTTGGCTCTATCTTTATGGTTTGCGCCTGAGTCGCAAGGGTCATTATCAGGAATAAAAAGAGTATAATTTGCTTCATGGGATCATGCGTTTTAATGGTAATAGTGTTTTCATTCGTAAAATTCTGATAAATTTTTCAATTCGATTGACAATTTGCAGACAAATCCGGCAATATGCAACTCCCAGGTCAAGGATTAAATTTTCATTAACCTTTTTGAGAATATCCGGCTTTGTTGCATCGTTCTTTCTTGAAACGCAAGCACACTTCAAAAGTCACACTCATATTACAAAAATTTTATTTTCTACTAATTTCCGCCTTTTCAAAAACTCCACACAATTGTCTTTACAAGGACATCCTATCCAATTTGATTGGTTTTACTTTGCTTTTACAATTTTGTTGCAAAAAGCGCTGGCTTTTTCTTAATTTGTTACCCAAATCCAATCGTTCATGCACATTGCCATTATCGGAAACGGGATTGCCGGGATTACCGCTGCCCGCTTTATTCGTAAATTATCGGATCACCAGATCACCGTTATTTCGGCGGAAACCGAGCATTTTTTCTCGCGCACGGCGCTTATGTACGTCTATATGGGGCATATGCGCTACCGTGACATCAAGCCCTATGAAGATTGGTTCTGGAAAAAAAATCGCATCAATTTATTACATGCTTATGTAAAGCACATCGATTTTTCAACAAAAACATTACATTTTTCCGATACAAATGCCTTACAATATGATAAATTATTAATCGCCTCCGGTTCTAAATATAATAAATTCGGTTGGAAAGGACAGGATTTGCAGGGCGTAGGCGGTTTGTACAGCTGGCAGGATTTGGAATACCTCGAACAGTATAGCCCCGGCTTGCAACGCGCTGTGGTGGTCGGCGGCGGCTTAATCGGCATCGAAATGGCAGAAATGCTGCATTCGCGGCATATTCCGGTGACGATGCTCGTGCGCGAGCGTGCTTATTGGGCAAACGTTTTGCCACAGGAAGAGGCAGATATGGTGAGTCGCCATATTCGCGAACACGGGATTGACTTGCGTTTGGACACAGAATTGTCAGAAATTGTGGACAATGGAACTGGCAGCGTGGGTGCAGTGATTACTGCTAATGGCGAACGCATTGATTGCGGTTTTGTCGGATTGACCGCCGGGGTACGTCCAAACGTGGATTTCCTGAAAGACAGCGGTTTAAATATTAATAAAGGTATTCAAGTAAATGATTTTCTGGAAACGAATATTCCGGATGTGTACGCGGCGGGCGATTGCATGGAATTATTGAATCCGCAAAAAGGACGCAAAGCGATTGAGGCGGTGTGGTACACGGGGCGTATGGCTGGCGAAACGGCAGCGTATAATATCTGTGGCAAGCGCGTACCTTACAATCCGGGCGTTTGGTTTAATTCCGCCAAATTCTTTGATATTGAGTACCAAACGTATGGTTATGTTCCATCAAGTGAAATAGAACATTACAAATCATTATACTGGGAACATCCTTCCAGTAAAAAAAGCATTCGCATTGTATATGGCGAGCGCGACGGAAGAGTATTAGGATTTAATTTAATGGGTATCCGCT
>JBKBWT010000103.1:0-17306 GCA_046314415.1 Saprospiraceae bacterium | reverse complement strand
CAGGTTTTTAAGGAAGATTCACCTCTAAAAACAGGTAATTTTTCCGTCGCTTTGAGGTAGGTATCCTGCACCAAATCCTCCGCATCCGCAGCGCTGGCGGTGATGCGCAGGAGGTAGGACTTAAGTTGCCCTCGGATTTGTTGAAATTCAGTGGTGAGTTGTGCTGGAGTCATGCTAAAGTAGTCTAATCCTCAAATTTAAAAAACTTCGGACAGTTGGTTTTGTTATCTTAGCTACAAATTTAGGAATTTCGATAATGACTTGGGAAGATTTTAAAGCGATGTCGGACACCCTGCCACAGCAGCCAGGCGTGTACCGCTACCTCGATGAGCAGGGCACAATTTTATATGTAGGCAAAGCGAAAAACCTGAAAAATCGGGTGTCGTCGTACTTTGGCGATCGCAAGGATATGCCTTACAAAACGCGTGTGCTGGTGAAAAATGCGCACCACCTGGAGTTTACGATTGTAGAAACCGAAGCCGACGCGCTCTTGCTGGAAAATACGCTGATTAAAAATTATCAGCCGCGTTATAATGTAATGTTGAAAGATGCGAAGTCTTATTCGTATCTGTGTATCAAAAATGAGCGCTTCCCCCGGGTTTTTATTACACGCAATGTAATAAGAGACGGTTCCATTTACTTCGGTCCTTATACTTCCAAACAACGCATTAAAACAATTTTAGATTTAATCCGTCAATTATTTCCATTACGCACGTGTAATTTGGCGCTGACGCCTGAAAACATTGCCGCCGACAAGTTTAAAGTTTGTCTGGAATATCATATTAAAAATTGTCAGGGACCGTGTGAGGGCTTGGAAAGTGAAGAAAATTACAACGAAAAAATTCAACAGATTAAAAATATTCTGAAAGGGAATTTTGGTGCGGTGGTGAATCATTTCAAAAAAGAAATGCAACAATGTGCTGAAAATCTGGAGTTTGAACGTGCACAATTAATTAAAGATAAGCTCTCGGCATTTGAAGATTACCAAAGTAAATCGACCGTCGTTAATGCTTCGATTAAAGATGTAGATGTTTTTGCCATCGCCTCGGACGAAAAAGAAGCGTACGTCAATTATTTAAAAATTGTAAATGGTGCCGTGATTCACGTGCATACGCAGGAGTTGGTCAAGAACTTGGACGATGACGAAAAAGATTTATTGGCATATGTAATTCCCATATTACGAGAGCGTTTCAACAGTTTTGCGCCGGAAATCATCGTACCGTTTGAAGTAGAATTAGCGGAAACGAATTTGCAAATCACCATTCCGAAAATCGGGGATAAGAAAAAACTGCTCGAATTATCGGAGAAAAATGTGCAATATTATCAAATGCAAAAGCGGCGTGACGAAGCCTCGAAAACGAGCAAGCAAACGCCTGCCGAGCGCATTCTACGCACGTTGCAAGCGGATTTGCACATGAAGGATTTGCCTATGCATATTGAATGTTTTGATAACTCGAATATTCAAGGCACGAATCCGGTGTCGTCTTGCGTCGTGTTTAAAAATGCGAAGCCTTCCAAGAAAGATTATCGCCATTTCAATGTAAAAACCGTGGAAGGTCCGAACGATTTTGCTTCGATGAGCGAAGTAGTGCATCGCCGTTATCGGCGCCTGTTGCAGGAAGGGCAGCCATTACCGCAACTCATCATCATTGACGGAGGCAAAGGGCAGTTGAGCGCAGCGATGGAAAGCATTCGGCTGCTGGGCCTTCAAGATAAAGTGACGGTGATTGGCATTGCCAAAAAATTGGAGGAAATCTTTTTCCCGGACGATCCGGTGCCGTTACATATTAATAAAAAATCAGAATCATTAAAGCTGATCCAGCAAGCGCGGAATGAGGCGCACCGTTTTGCTATTACGTTTCATCGGGATCAGCGTTCAAGGAATTTCCTGGGCACAGAATTGACGGGCATTCCCGGCATTGGCGATAAAACCGCAGAAAAATTGCTGACGCATTTTGGTTCGGTGAAAAAAGTAAGAGAAGCGCTCGTGAGCGAATTGTCGGAAGTGGTGGGCATGGCGGCAGCGAAGAAAGTGCGGGCGTATTTTGGGGACGAAGAGGAGTAAATTCATGTTATCAGTAAATGGTTATCAGGAAGCCAAATAAGCATTTACTGATAACAGCTTTTCAATCTACCAAATCCCGATATTCCTCACCAATTTCGCGGCTTTTACGAGCTTTCAAGCGCTCCCAAGCAGACATATAAGGCTCGCCCGTGTCTTGCTCATCGGAATTTTCCGGCAATGATTTGAACGACCGTACAACCTCCAGGCTCTGCCAGGCACGCAGCAGTTGCAGGAATTCATTTTCTTTGTCTGGGTTTATTTCTACCTTATAGGTCATGGTTGGGCTAGTTTAATTGGTGTAGCAATAGGCAATGACACCCCGCCCACTGGAAGAGATGTCATTCCCGATTTATTCTTCTTCGTCCGGTACCGGTGCACCATTATGGTACGCTGGATAAACTGCTTCATGGTCTTGTTCGGTAGCATCTTCCGGCAATGGTCCAAATTCTTCCACTTCACGTTCGCGCAAACGGCGCAATTCCGCATCCGATTTTTCGTAGGCTTTGATAATTTCCTTGACCAAACGGTGTCGTACAACGTCTTCAGCATCCAGGTAAATCGTACCGATACCATCCAAATGCCCCAACAAATTGATCGCGCGGCGCAAGCCCGATTTCTGGCTAAAGGGCAAGTCAATCTGTGACAAGTCGCCTGTAACGATACATTTTGCGGAAGGACCCAAGCGCGTCAGAAACATTTTCAACTGCATGGTTGAACAGTTCTGCGCTTCATCCAAAATGATAAACGCATTGTCCAAAGTACGCCCCCGCATAAATGCCAATGGCGCAATTTCAATAACATTGGTAGTCATGAATTGTTGCAACTTTTCGTGCGGAATCATGTCATCCAATGCATCGTACAAGGGACGCAGATAAGGGTCAATCTTTTCTTTCAAATCGCCGGGCAAGAAACCCAGGCTTTCGCCAGCTTCTACCGCCGGACGCGTAAGAATGATCTTTTTAACCCATTTATTTTTCAAGGCGCGCACCGCCAACGCTACCGCGGTATAGGTTTTACCGGTACCCGCCGGACCAATCGCAAATACAAGGTCGTTTTTTTCCGAAGACTCAATCAATTTCTTCTGATTGCGCGTCTTAGCCTTAATCTGCTTACCATCAGGTCCAAACACCAGCACCTTCCCGCTTTCGCCATTGGTGAGACGCCCCTCAAATGGATTGTTGCCACCTAGCAAATCCTCTACCACTTGCGTTGGCAATTCTCGATTTTCCTTTAGCAGGCGCACCATCGTTTCAAATTTCGACTTCGCTTTTTGAGTAGATTGCTTCTCACCGGCAAGTTTTAAACTAGTGCCACGCGATGTAATCGTGAGTTCGGGGAAAGCTTTACGCAACAGATTGAGTTTCACGTTGTTTTCGCCGTACAACTCAACAGGGTCAATACCCTCTACGGTTAAAATAATTTCGCTCAAATATACCTCCGATTATTTTTGACGCTAGATCGTAGATAATAGATTAGAGTGATTTGATAAAAATAAAAAGGTCTAAAGTCTAATTTCTATTGTCTATCGTCTTTAATGTTATTTTTGCCTAAAGTTACGAAAATTTACAGCGACACTTTATCAATTTACGATTTTAGATTTGTGAATTTCGATTGCCGGTTCACATTTCAAAAATTGTAACATACCATTCTTACATCGAAAATTTTGTGAATGCAAATTGTCACTTTTACTTCCGATTTCGGAACGCAGGATTACTACGTAGCGCTGCTTAAAGGCGCCATCCTTTGCCGCCAGAATCCTATCCAACTCGTAGATATAACGCACAACGTTAAAAATTACGATATAGTTCAGGCTGCGTTCATTTTTAAGAATGTCTGGCAAAGTTTTCCTGAAGGCACCATTCACATCCTGAGTATCAATGACTTCGACAATGCCAACCAGGGATTTTTAGCCATCAAACACGCCGGTCATTACTTCATCGGACCCGATAACGGGCTCTTTTGGCTGGTTTTTGAAAAATTGCCCGAGGAGGTCTATGAACTACCTAAAATCGAAAGCGGCAATTTCCCCCTCAAAGACATTTACGCCAATGCCGTGCTGCATATCATTCTGCAAAAATCCTTGCTAAAGATCGGCAAACGCCTGCAAAACATCACCCAACGCATTGCATTACAGCCGGTTACTAGTCAGTCGCACATTCGCGGTTCGGTGATTCATATCGACAATTATGACAATGTGATCGTCAACATCAGTCGGGATCTGTTTGATAAAATTGGTAAGAATCGCCCGTTTGCGCTCTATTTCAAAAGGCATGAACCCATTACCCATTTGTCAAAAAATTATTATGATGTACCGGTCGGTGAAATATTATGTCGCTTTAATTCCGCCGATTGTATCGAAATCGCCATCAACATGGGCAAAGCCGCCACTTTACTGGGCTTGAATGTAGAAGACGTCGTTCAAATTGATTTTCAATAACAATGTGCCAATATGCTAATCTGCCAATGTGCCAATAATGTGCACGCCGCTTTGGCATTGGCAAATTAGCAAATCGGCAAATTAGCACATTATAACATGTTAAAACGCATCGTAAAAATGACCTTCCAGGAAGACAAAATCGACGATTTCCTCCAGGTCTTCGCCGAAACCAAGGAGCGCATCCGCAATTTTCCGGGCTGCCGCCACCTCGAACTCTGGCGCACCGGCAACGTTTTTTTCACGTACAGCATGTGGGAAGACGAAACCGCGCTGAATCACTACCGCTATTCGGAATTGTTTAAGACGACCTGGGCACGCACGAAGGTTTTGTTCGCCGATAAGCCGGAAGCCTGGTCTTTAACGTTGGTGGATCAGGGTTAACGAATTGAAAGTTAGTGTATCGTATTTGTTTAATTTCTAGGGACACTTGCTGCGCGATACTTTAGATACTCGCTGCGCGATGCTGTGGATACTATAGCATCCACAGTATCAATAGCATCAACAGTATCCAAGAAAACAACAGCATCCAAAAATAATTAATGATCAATGGTCAATAACAAATTCATAGACCTGAGTCATGTCATCGAAGACGAAATGACCACCTACAAGGGCGTGCCTGCGCCCGTGATCTGCGATTATTTTAATCACGAGGAATCCCGCCAATTCTACGCCGAAGGCACGGAATTTCACATTGGCAAGATTGAAATGGTGGCAAACACCGGCACTTACCTCGATGCGCCTTTTCACCGCTACCGCGACGGCAAAGATATCTCGGAAATCGGGCTGGCACAGCTGGCACAACTCGATGCGATCCTGGTAAACGCGACGGCGGCACACGCCATTGACGAAAATTATTTCAAGCACCTCGATGTAAAAGGCAAAGCCGTGCTGGTACGCACCGATTGGGCGCGGCATTGGCGCACCGACCAGTATTTTTTTGACCATCCTTTTTTGACGGAGGGCGCTGCCAGTTTGTTGCGCGACGCCGGCGCGGCGCTTGTTGGCATTGATTCGCACAATATTGACGATACTTCCGGCAATGCTCGCCCTGTCCACACGACGCTCCTGGGCGCTAATATTTTAATCGTGGAGCACCTTTGCAATCTTGACCAAATCCCGGCGGATCGTCCCTTCCGCTTTTCGGCAGTCCCGCCTAAAGTGAAAGGATTTGGCACTTTTCCCGTGCGGGCTTACGCTTTTCTGAGTATTTAAAAGCCGGGTAATTTTACCATTGCGCCTTTTATTGTTAAAAAGCTAGCATTTCTTCTTGTAACTGTGCTTTGCAAGAATGAAAATGCCGTTTGTAAAATTGACATAGGGGGTCGCAAAGTTGCAAACGACAATTTCAAAGTTGACAATGGGCTGTACAAAGTTGACAACTGGGTATGCAATATTGCAAATGGCATTTTCAAAATTGGAATGGGGGTATGCAAAGTGAACAATGGGCTGCGCAAAGTTGACAATGGAATGTGCAACATTAATATTGCCCTATTTAATTTGACACCTGCCTGTGTAAAGATAAGCGCCTCCATTTTTTTGTTTTTTTAAGCAAAGATTGGCGTGATAGAGGTGCCTGAATAATTTAAACTTTCCTAGTGTACAATTTTTTATTCCTTCTATTTTTGCAACATGGAAATTTTACAACTGTCGGACTACCATATTTATATTGGCACTGTAGCAGAAAGTTTGACGCAGTACCTGAACGGTAAAAAATACTCGCGTTACATTGTTTTGTGCGACGAAAACACGGAAAAACATTGCTTGCCCATTCTGGAAAAGCACTTTCCCAATCTGGATTTTTTAACCGTCAAAATACCCGATGGCGAAGCGTATAAAAATATTGACACCTGCCAGAGTATTTGGCGCCAATTGATGGTGGCAGGCATAGATCGCAAGGCGTTAATGCTCAATCTGGGTGGCGGCGTCATTGGTGACATGGGCGGATTTTGCGCTTCCACGTTTAAAAGGGGGATTGACTTTGTGCAAATTCCCACTACCCTGCTGTCGCAGGTGGATGCTTCGATTGGCGGTAAGCTGGGCATTGATTTTGCCAGCGTAAAAAATAGTATCGGGCTGTTTTGTAATCCAAAAGCAGTGCTAATTGATCCTGAATTCCTAAAAACTCTGTCAAAAAGGGAGCTGCGCAGCGGTTTTGCGGAGATTATCAAACATGCATTGATTGCAGATGCGGCGCAATGGCAAGAGATAGAGAAGTTGGAGGTCGGAAGTCAGATGTCGGAAGAGGGGAATTGGGAAAAATTTATTGTTCCGTCATTGAAAATCAAGCAGCGCATTGTAGAGGAAGACCCTTTTGAAAAAGGAATCCGCAAAGCATTGAATTTTGGGCACACAATTGGACATGCCGTCGAAAGTTTATTTTTGGAAAGCGACGAGCCTTTGCTTCACGGCGAGGCAATTGCGATTGGAATGGTGTGCGAAAGTTGGTTATCTCACAAAATTTTGGGCTTACCCCAGGAAAACCTCCAGTCCATTACAACCTTTTTGACAAAATGGTACGGTCGCCGGCACATTTCCGAGAAGGATTTTGGCATATTGCTGGATTTGATGCAAAATGATAAGAAAAATGAACGCGATCGCATCAATTTTACGTTGATAAATCCAATTGGCAATTGTGTAATTGACCAATACGCGGATGCAGAAGCAATTTTTGAGAGTATGCGGTATTATAATGATGCTGGTTGAGCTGGCTGTGCTGATGTGTTAGATATTCGCTGCGTTGATACTTTGGATACTATTGATGTTTGCTGCGCGGTGCTATTGTCGGTATATTATCAACAGCATCCCTAGCATCCACAGTATCCATAGTACCAACAGTAACAATTGCATCAAAAGAATCCACAGCATCCAAATTGTTTTAAAAAACCGTATCTTTACTTAAAATTTCCCAAGAGGCTATTACCAAAAGAGAAATCTATGCAAAATTGGCGTGATTATTTATTTGAAGACGAGTCGAAAGAAACCTATCGCAATATTGTACAGTGGATGTGGCGGCTTACGTTCATTGGAATGGGTGCTGCCGTGCTATTGTTTATCGTTCTTTCTTTTACCAATTTGCCTTCGGTCGAGCAACTGGAGAATCCGCGCAGTGAATTGGCGTCGGATGTGATTTCCGACAAAGGAACGGTGATCGGGCGTTTTTATACCGAAAACCGCGTGCCGGTGCCGTATGATTCCATTTCTGACAATGTAGTGAAAGCTTTGATTGCTACCGAGGATGAGCGGTATTATGCGCATAGCGGCATTGATTTTCGGGCATTGGGGCGGGTTTTTGTCAAAACCCTGTTGCTGGGCGACATGAGTTCGGGTGGCGCAAGTACGATTACGCAGCAGTTAGCCAAGTTGTTATTTACCGGCGAGAAGGCTTCGGGGATATCCCGGGTTTTCCAGAAGTTTCGCGAGTGGATCATTGCCATCCGGCTGGAGCGCAAATATACCAAGGAGGAGATCATTGCGATGTACCTCAATAAATTCAATTTTATCAACGGGGCGTATGGTATTAAGGCAGCTTCGGAAATTTATTTTAATAAATCGCCGGAAGAACTGGATGTACACGAAGCAGCATTGTTGGTGGGCATGTTGAAAAATCCATCTTTATTCAATCCACTCCGACGCTCCGAAATGTCCATGCAACGGCGCAATGTGGTGCTGAAGCAAATGGAGAAAAATGGCTTTCTCACCAGTGCTCAATATGCTGAATATCGGTCTTTGCCGATGGATTTAAATTTTACACGGCAGACGCATATTGAT
Organism: Saprospiraceae bacterium; assembly: GCA_046314415.1. GTDB lineage: Bacteria > Bacteroidota > Bacteroidia > Chitinophagales > Saprospiraceae > JADJNW01. Next base: position 9,036 of record JBKBWT010000103.1, on the reverse strand, counting down.
GGCTTGGCGCCTTACTTCCGTATGGAATTGGCAAAATATGTCAAAAACATCCTGGATAATCCTGAAACACCGCACAAGCCGGATGGTACGGCTTATGATATTTACCGCGATGGCTTGAGAATTTATACAACCATCGATCCGCTGATGCAGCGCATTGCGGAGGAGGAAATGGTGAAGCATATGGCAGCCGTGCAAAAGACGTTCTGGCGGGAATGGGGCAGCCGCGACCCCTGGACATACAAAAGTGGTTCGCAGCATGAAGTCAGCCTCGATATTCGTCGGGATATGCTGAAGAAATTGGTACGGGAATCGGATCGCTATCAAAATCTGCGGGGTAGATTTCTGGTGGAAGTGCTTGATCAAATCCAAAGAGATATTGATGACATGCCATTCAGCGAAGATGACCGCGAGGTGGAGCGCATCGTTTACGAATCGGAAAAACCGGGTTACATTTCCACGCTGGTGGATAGAAAACTGATTAGTTCGAGCCTGGCAGCTAAATATCGCCGGGTGCTGGAGCATCCGCTCTTTCCAAGTTTGCGCTCGCGCTGGGATCAGATGCAAGACGCCGTGCAACGCGAATTTAATACCAAAGTGGAAATGACGGTTTTTGCCTACAATGAGCGCATGGAAACCGATACGGTGATGAGCCCGCTGGACTCCATCAAATACCATCGGATGTTTTTGCAAACCGGCAGCCTCGCCGTAGATCCGGTGACGGGGCATGTAAAAATGTGGATTGGCGGTATCAATCACAAATATTTCCAGTTTGATCACGTGAATATCAATCGCCAGGTGGGTTCCACTTTCAAGCCCTTTGTCTATGCCACTGCCATTGCCATTCAAGGGATTTCACCTTGTTTCCAATTGGTGGACGTGCCGGTAACCATTGCTCCGGGCGACGGTAATTTCAATCTGATTCAGTCCTGGACACCGAATAATTCTGATGGAAAATACACCGGCAGAACGATGAATCTCAAACAAGCCCTCCGTGGCTCGGTCAATACTGCTTCGGCTTTCCTGATGAAACAACTCGGCGATACAGAGCCAGTGCGGGGTTTAATTCATCAAATGGGTATTGACAGCAGCGCCCGCTATCCAAATGGGCGCTACCGCGTGCCTCAATCCCCCGCAATTGCGCTGGGTGCTACAGACCTTTCCGTGATGGAAATGACTGGCGCTTACGTGACTTTTGCAAACAATGGGGTTTATAACAAGCCGATTTTTGTTACCCGCATCGAAGACCGAAATGGTCGGGTCATTTATGAAGAAATGCCGATGCAACGTGCTGCGCTGCCGCCGAACGCCAATTATGCCATGATTGAGATGCTCAAATACGCAGCCACTAACTTAGGCGCTATCAAAACCGAAGTAGGTGGCAAAACGGGTACTACGAATGATTATGTGGACGGCTGGTTTATGGGCGTGACGCCGCGCCTGGTAGTAGGCACCTGGACAGGTGGGGAGGATCGTTGGATTCGCTTCCGCTCCATTACCCACGGGCAGGGCGCCTATATGTCAAAACCTTTCTTCCGGGAGTTTATCAAGCGACTGGAGAGTACGCCAGAAGTTGCCTGGGATGCCACCGTCAAGTTTCAGCGCCCGCCGGGTGACTTAGGCATTGAGTTGGATTGTGGTAATTATCGCAATGATACCGGTGCAGGGGGCGAATTTGATGAAGATGCCTTTACAGAGGACATTTTCGGCGACGAGCAGAGAGAGGAAAATAACGAAAATCAGGAACAAGATAATCAAGAAGACCAGTATCAATAATATTATATTTTAATTAATATTATAAAGAGAACTTCCTGCGCTCACTCTTTGCGCAGGAAGTTTTTCATTTTACTATCTTTGCCTGAAAATGAACGCTTTTCCGCGATGAAAAAACCACTGCTTTTATTGTTAATTGCTTATGCGCTCTGGCAAACTAGTTGCGTACCGCCCACAGAGGAAAAGATGACCGATGTAAAGGTGGATATGAAAGACCCCTTGTTCCAGAAAATCCACGATTTTCAGGATAAGGCACAAATGGACAGTTTGTACGCCTTTTTTCGCAATCCCGACCCGACTTACCGTTACCTGGCGGCGGCAGCTTTTGGCTCTATTCGACAGGCAGCATCCATTGATAGCCTGGCTATTCTGCTCAAAGATGAAGTGCCAGAGGTACGCGCAGCGGCAGCTTTTGCATTGGGGCAAACTGGCAATGCCAAAGCGGAAACCCTTTTATTACAAGCATTTGAACGTACCGATACCGTCGGTTTTTATAAAAAATCAAATCGCGCCATATTAGAAGCAGTGGGCAAAGTAGGTACGCTGGATAATCTAAAATTGTTGAGTACCGTCACTACCTATCAACCTAAAGATACCCTGCTCCTGGAGGGTCAGGTGTACGGCATTTACCGCTATATGCTGCGGGATATTGTAAGCCCGGAAGGCACCGAACGCATGATTTATCTGGCGGGTAATTCGGTTTACCCGGAAAGTGTGCGCTACGTGGCAGCAAATTATTTAGCGCGCGCCAAGAATTTACAAATTGACAGCATTGCAGCCGAACCACTCATTCAGGCAATGAATGGCGAGCAGAATGAAAATATCCGCATGGCATTGGCAATTGCACTTGGCAAAGCCCGCACCACCACAGCGATGAATGCCTTGCTGCAATTGTACAATCGAGAAACCGATTATCGTGTCAAATGCAATATTTTACGTGCCCTGAGTAATTACCCTTACGCACAAGTACAGGCAACCGTGCAGAAAGCGATTCGGGAACCTAATATTCACGTAGCTGAGCGGGCTTCGCAGTATTTTGTGGAAAGTGGCACCGCGGAAGATGCTACTATTTATTGGGGTTGGGCGAAGGACTCCATTCCCTGGCAGGTGGCAGTTAATTTGTATGCAGCAGCATTGCGGCATATTCCGGCAGCACAGGGCAGCTACCGCGACGCCATTAATTATGAATTGCGGCGGCGATTTGTACAAGCCATTTCTCCCTATCATAAGGCGGCAATTCTTCGCGCATTGAGCGAGTGGGGCTGGAATTTCCGCTTCATTCAACGGGAAGGCTTTGCGGCAAAACATCCGGCAGTGCGCTCCGCGGCAGTAGAGGCATTGGCAAGTATAAGCGAACAGCGCAATTTTGGGCGTTTCTTCGGCGCCAGCAAAGCCGTCGGTAAAGAACTAGCGATTTACTTTAGACAGGCAATGCAAGGTGGCGACCCGGGCATGATGGCAGTAGCTGCGGGCGCTTTGCGCATACCCGAACGCAATTTTAAAACTCAACTCGACAGTGTTGGCTTTTTACAAAAGGCACTAACCAGCCTGGAATTACCCAAAGAAATTGAAACGTATAATGAAATCCAACATACGATAGATTATTTCGGCGGCAAGGATTTTGTTGCTAAAAAAACGGAATTCAACCATCCTATTGATTGGGAAACCTTTAAAGGCTTGAGTCCTGAACCAAAAGCGGTACTACGCACAAAGAGCGGAGATATTACCATTCGACTGCTGCCAGATATAGCGCCGGGGTCGGTGGTCAATTTTGTAAAACTCGCTAAAGAGGGCTTCTATGATGGTAAAACGTTCCACCGCGTGGTAGCTAATTTCGTCATTCAAGGTGGCTGCCCACGCGGCGACGGCTATGGCAGTCTGGATTACAGCATTCGTTCGGAACTCGCGCCGGTGAATTATGATCGGGAAGGCTACGTTGGCATGGCTTCGGCAGGCAATCACACGGAAGGTACGCAATTTTTTATCACGCATTCGCCCACCCCACATTTAGATGGCAACTACACCATTTTTGGTCGGGTCATTGATGGAATGAATGTCGTGCATCAGATTCGCATCGGCGATGTAATTGAAAAAGTATTAATTCAATAGAGAGCTAAATTTAGAGCGGATATAACACCATAACACAATAAAACCATTACACTAAACAATGAAACATACTCCACTGACCCAACAACATATTGCCTTGGGAGCAAAAATGGTTGACTTTGCCGGTTATTACATGCCAGTTTCGTATAAAGGCATCACCGAAGAGCATAAAGCTGTACGTACCGGCGTAGGCGTATTTGATGTGTCGCACATGGGTGAATTTATCGTGCGGGGCAAGGAAGCACTAGATCTCATTCAAAAAGTAACCACGAACGACGCTAGCAAATTAAAACCCGGCGAAGCCCAATATTCCTGCCTACCGAATGGAAATGGTGGCATTGTGGACGATCTGCTGGTTTACCGCCTCGAAGAGGATATGAGCGGTGCGGGTAATCCCTCGTTTATGCTGGTGGTGAATGCGTCGAATATGGAAAAGGACTGGAATTGGCTAAACGAGCACAATACGTTTGACGCGCAACTTATTAATATTTCTGAGCAAACGGCGCTATTGGCGGTGCAGGGTCCGAAAGCTACGGATGCATTGCAAAGTTTGACCGACGTAGATTTGAAAAGCTTGAAATATTATACTTTTACTAAAGGTGTAATGGCTGGTATTCCCAATGTGTTGATCTCGGCAACGGGTTACACCGGCGCGGGCGGTTTTGAATTGTATGTGAATGCCAATGAGGCAGTAAATTTGTGGAATGCCGTGTTTGCAGCCGGACAAGCCTTTGATATTCAACCAATTGGATTGGGCGCGCGCGATACCCTCCGCCTGGAGATGGGCTACTGTCTGTACGGCAATGATATTGATGATACGACCTCGCCGTTGGAAGCAGGGTTGGGCTGGATTACCAAGTTGCAGAAAGGCGATTTTATTGATTGTGAATTTTTAAAACAACAGAAAGCTGGTGGGGTACAGCGTAAACTGGTTGGTTTTGAAGTGCAGGACCGGCGGGTGCCCCGTCACGATTATCCTATTGAAGATATCAATGGCAATACCATTGGCAAAGTTACTTCCGGTACACAGTCGCCATCATTAGGTATTCCGATTGGCATGGGCTACGTCAATACTTCTTTCGCCGAACCCGGAACCGAAATCATGGTGGTAGCCGGTGGCAAAAAACTACCTGCTAAAGTCGTAAAAGTGCCGTTTTTAAAGTGATTGAACAATTTTTCCAAAATTTCTATTTACTTTGCAAGCAATTAATTTTCAGTAAGTTTTGAAAGTAAAAAAAGCGTTGAATGCAGTTTGAGGAAGCAAAAGAACAGTTTATTCAGGCGTGGGGCACACTCGGCTCCAATTGGGGTGTCAACCGCACAATGGCGCAGATTCACGCACTGCTCTTAATGTCCCCGGAAGCACTTACGACCGAAGATATTCGAGCAGAATTGGATATTTCCAGCGGGAATGCCAATATGAACTTGCGGGCATTGATGGACTGGGGATTGGTACACAAAAAATTAAAACCTGGCGAACGTAAGGAGTATTTTGTAGCGGAAAAAGATATGTGGGAAGTCGTAAAAAACATCATTATTCAGCGGAAAAAGCGCGAGCTGGAGCCGATGCTGAAAGCGCTGGATGAGCTACAGGATGTAGAAGTGACGGACGAAAAATCGGAGGAATTTGCCCGAATCATCACGGAAGTAAAAATGTTTGCCGGCAAAGCCAACGCGACCCTCGATTCGCTCACCAAATCTGATTCCAATTGGTTTGTCGGTACGTTTATGAAAATGATTAAATAAAAAGGTTAGCTGTTATTTGTTATTGGATATTTGTAATTTATATGTTTTTAAACATCAAATAACCAATAACAAATAACAACATTTTCTTACTTATCGTCTCCGAAGAAAGCTAAGATTTTATCTGCTAATTCCAAGCCAATCAAGCCTTGCGCTTCTTGTGTAGCAGCCCCAATATGCGGCGTCATCGAAATTTTTGGATGATCGAGAATCTCCTTGCGCGGTTTGGGCTCAAAATCAAACACATCCAAACCAACACCCGCCAGCTTACCACTATTAAGGGCTTCCAGCATGGCTTCCTCATCTACTACCCCACCACGAGAAGTATTCACCAGAATCGCACCGTCTTTCATCATGGCAAATTCTTCTTTACCGATTAGTGGTTTACCTCCCGAAAACGGCACATGCAAGGTCAGGAAATCTGCATTGCGTAGTACATCGCTGATTTCTGAGGTTTCCATTGTGATCGAAAAATTGACATTTTCGCTATGGAAAAGTGTCAGGTCAATATTCACCTGGCTTACCGCAATATCCGCCGGCATTACTTTCATGCCCAGTGCCAAGCCGATGCGTGCTGCTTCTTGTCCAATACGACCGAAACCAATGATTCCCAAGGTTTTACCGCGTAATTGAAACCCTTCGGAATACACTTTTTTCAGCTTATTAAAATCGCCCCCAATGCGCATCTGATAATTGGATTGGTGGAGAAAACGCGCTAAGCTAAACATATGCGCAAACGCCAACTCGGCTACCGACTGAGACGAAGCAGCCGGAGTGTTAAAAACATAAATGCCTTTGCTTTCAGCGTACTCGGCGTCAATATTGTCAAGTCCAACGCCACCACGAGCGATGATTTTCAGATTAGGACACTGGTCGATGAGGTCTTTGCGTACTTGGGTAGCGCTGCGCACGATGATAACGTCGTAATCGGGCAGCACTCGGGGCAGGTCTTCCTGCGCTACTTTTTCTGTATCCACTTGATAACCAGCTTCTTCCAGTAAGGTCAAACCATCAGAATGAATACCATCGTTAGCCAAAATTTTAATCATTATCGCAGCTTATTTTTGAAATTTGACTGCAAAGAAAAGCTTTTTGCCAATGAAATGTATAGGAATCAGATGAAATAATTGTAGATTTTACGATTTCTAAATAAGCTGGAAATTTGCTAGTCGTTGAGGGACAACGGATTGCAAGGCAAATAACCATGCTGAAAGCCAGGCATTTTTAGCTAAAATCGGAGAAGGCTTTAAAATATTGAGATATGACACACCCAATAAAATGTGCCATATCCTAGCGGGAAGGTCAAGCTTTATCCTGCTTTTTCATTGTGAACCGGGAAGGTAGCAATGGTATAATGCGAGAACTTCTGCTGACCCTTGAGCGGAAAAGTGTATTGACGGGTAAAGCTCGACAAGAAAGCGCTGAACTCTTCCGGGCGAATATTGCGCGAGTTGGTGCGGAACACATAACCAATATGATCAATGCTACCATCCGCATTCCAGAATACATGCAAACGCACTTTCACACCCTTGACGTCAAAATTAATCTTTTTAGCATAATCTTCAATTGCTTTCATCATATCTATCCACTTCTCAAAAGCCATTTGCATATCGTTGTTGCACACTTCGAGCAACGACTTGGCATACTCCTGCGAAAGCGTCTCGTAAGCCTGCTCATTTCCACCAAGTTGGAAAACACGCGGCAAAGGCAAATTGGCAACAGGCGTTTGTGCTTGTGTGGTGGTTACCAATAATACCATTAACACTGTTAAAAGTACACTACACTTCATAGTTTTCGGAATTTTTACAAATTTAGAAAATTGATATAGCCGTTTTGCAGATTCGAGCAATTTTTCAGAAAAAAAGAGCTGTTTATGTGACTTTAGACGTTTTTTGTTGTCATAAGTAACGCAATAGGTGCGATCGGATTGTTATCTTTTTTAAAAATACCCCAGGAATGGCATTTTTATCGGTAAAAGAAGTTAAAAAGTCGAATTCTATACACAATTTACTTACAAAGCACTAATTTCGATGGTATTATGATGATAGACCTCTTTTTTGCGATTTTTGCCGGGTACGGATTTTTTCTGGGTTTTACCAAAGGTATTATCCGCACTGTATTTACCGTACTGTCGTATGCCATCGGGTTATTAGCAGCGTTTAAGCTGTCTCCGGCGGCTACACGCTTTTTAGAAACGGCACTTGGCAGTGAAAATCCGCTGCTGTTCATAGCTGGTTTTTTGATCGCATTTTTTGGCACCATGCTGCTTATTCGCTTCATTTCCAGAGCTTTATCAGAAGGGTTAGAAAGTGCCAATATCAATATTATCAATCAGGTTGCCGGTGGTGCATTGCTCGCAGCCGTTCTTACCCTGCTTTACAGTTTGGTGCTCTGGTTCCTGGTCGAATCCCGAATCATCAAAGACGAAGCAAAAGATGCTTCCATCACGTATCCTTTTTTAATGGAATATCCGAAAGTAGCGTGGAATGTATTGGGCAAAATCAAGCCCATTTTTATGGAGTTTTGGGACAATACCGTCGATTTTATGGATCGGGTGGAGAAAGTCGGCATCGAGAAAACCGAAGGTGATCCCAATATTTATGATATTCCTGAAGAGGAAACAACCGACGACGACACCAACACGAACAATAACAACGATGCGCCTTACTAAAACCCTGCTACTGCTTTTCGGGCTGACCAGTTCGTTGCACCTTTTGGGTGAATTACTATACCATCAGCCCTTGCAAAATTACACCAAGCCCTTACTCTTGCCGCTGCTGGCAGCGTATTTTCTGGCAGCTGTTCGTTTTCGTTTTACCGGTTTCAACACGGCAATTTTTGTCGGCTTGATTTTTTCTTTCCTCGGCGATGTACTCTTGCTTTTTGCCGACCGCCAACCGCAATTATTTATCTTTGGGCTACTCAGCTTTTTGGTTACCCATTTTTGTTACCTGTTTGCTTTTCTGCGTTTTCCAGGGGCACGGCGCGGCTATGTCATGCGTCAGCCTTTAATTATACTACCGTTTTTAATATTTTTAATCGCTTATAATGCCTTCCTGATGCCGGGCATTCCGGCTGAATTGTATGCGCCGGTTATCTTTTACAGCGTTGCCATTATCACCATGTCGATTAGTGCACTTAATCTGCGCCCTTTGATCGCCTCAGGCGCATTTACATCGCTTTTTACGGGCGCTTTGCTCTTTGTTGCGTCCGATAGCATTCTGGCTTTCAATAAATTTCAGGATCAAATTCAAATTCCTTACGTAGGCTTTCTCATTATGCTTACCTACATCGCCGGGCAATACCTGATCGTACGCGGCGCAATTGCTTTCAATGAAAGCCGGTAATTAACTGTCCTCTGTAAGTCACAATGAGGTCTTACTCTCCTGAACTTCACTAATGAAGTGCTCGTTCTCT
>JBKBWT010000102.1:4507-17344 GCA_046314415.1 Saprospiraceae bacterium | reverse complement strand
ACTGCATGCCCACATTCATGCATCATAGTACGAATGTCGCTTAACAATTGCGCCGCATTCATGAACAAAAACGGTACACCGGAAAGATGTAAAGGCATATTATAGCCGCCAGGGCGTTTGCCAGGGCGCGACTCTAAATCCAAATGCCCCATTTCCTGCATGATGAATAGCACCTCGCCGAAAAGCGGATGTACTTCTGATAGACAAGTAATGGTTTTTTCTAATAACTCTTTTGCATTTTCATAAGGGCGCAAAGGCATTCTGCCGCTTACATCCACATTCAAATCCCAGGGACGCAGCGAGTTCAAGTCCAATGCCTCCTTACGATATTCATTTAATTCGGTAACAAGCGGTAAGATTTCCGAAGCAATGGACGCATGAAAATCCAGACAATCCTGTACGGTGTAATCAAATCTGCCTAAGGCACGAAATTTATAATCCCGAAAATTGTCAAAGCCGGTATTCAAAGCAATTTGATGCCGCTTTTGTAGCAACACATCAAATAAATCTTCCAATTGATCAGCATCCTGTAGTACACGCTGACTGATTTTATGGTAAATGGCTTCTCGACAGCCACGGTCTGGCTCTTCCAGCAAAGTACCGGCTTTTTGGAGCGTCATTTGCCGACCATTCATGCCAATGGTCATTTCCGAAAAAATCTTGCCGTACTCGCGCGATTTCAGTTGTACTTCAGTGGACAAAGGAATATTTTCCGGGCTGAATAATTCTACCGAATTACGAATATTACGAATATAAATGGAGAATTCATCCGGATTCAGCTCTTCCACATAAGGACAATCGACCAACTTTTGATTCAATTCATTTTCAAATGCAGCAATACGTGGATACAATTCCTGTACCGCATATTGATACAACTCCAACGAATGGGTGTCCGAATTGTCAATCGTCACCTTGATATATCGCCAGGCGAAGGTCTCACTCACAGCTGCGTCGAGCTCGCTGCGATCATAAATCCAACGCTCCAGGTCCTGCACCGAATGCAGAGAGCGTTTTAGTAGTTCTTCATAGTATGGCTTTAACTTTGACCAAACGGTCAACTTAAAACCTTTAGGCAAATACTCTTTTTGCCGAGGCAAGGGTAGCGTAGTAGCGGTCATCTTATCAGTTTTCTTAAAGTGTTTGACGTGCTGCCGCTTCAGCTATCCTTGCCTATAAAGAAAAATTACTCTTCTTCGTCAGCGGCAGGCGGCGTTGCTTCGGCTAGCAGCATCCCGTTTGAATGTAAAATTCCAAACCACTTAATCATTTTCTTGATGTCACTGATGCGTACCCGATCGCGGTCGAATTCGGGCAACACCTGCGCGAAATAAGCCTGTAGCTCCTGGTTGGAAGCCTCGGGGCTTACGGGCGGATTGCTTTCTACCTGCGCCAGCATATTGGTGAATACATTTTTCAATTCCGTTGTTTCGCCATCCTGTGTATAAATACCAATGGACTCCAACGGCGTGAAATTATGCCCACGCGCCGGCACAAATTTGCGCTTACCTGAATCTAATTCTTCGATAATCAACCCGTTAGTGCGATTGGCAACCATGCGATAAATACCGGACATACCGGTAATGGCGACAAGTTTCTCCAAGTTCATACCTTTTGACCTCTTTGTTGTTGAGCGGCAAAGGTACGCACTAATTTCGTCTTGGTAGTAGCCTAAAAACTCAAAGCTTATAATAGAATTGCTAATACAGTGGGGGTAAATCTCGGTTCGAGGGAAACCTTCTCAAATGTTGGCATAAAAATACGGTGTTTTTCCATTAGTTCAAAGGGGTAAGGGAGATTATTTTAACAGTTTTCTAAATCTATCCCGCAAACGCTATTTCACACGGAACATTTGCAAATTTGCAAAGTACTTTAGCTGCTAAATTAACAAATGACGTAAAGGAATAACCCAAATTTATGAAAAGTAATATTAAAATTAGCTTGTTGATAATTGTTGCAGTATTGTGCTATATCAGTTATATATTTGTTCAAAGTAAAAAACAAGAAAAGCAGTTGATTAATACTCATAAACTGACGCAAGGTAGAATTATCGATTTAGGAGAAAGTGCTGGAAGGGTTCAAATATCACCAGAATTTAAATTTGTTTTAGAAGATAAGGAGTATAAAGTACGATTTAATGAGAATAAGTTCTGTAAGCATCTTTCTAATAAAGATAAAAGAAATTTAATGAGTGTACCTGTTTTAGTAGCATACTATCCTCCAAATCCATACATTAGTGATGTTATTTTAACCCAAAAAGATTTAAAAAAGTTTAATGTATCCTATCCCTATACTTTGAGTCCTATTTTAAAGCGGCAACTGGAGTGTAAATGATTACTAAATAACAATGAAAATCCATTAGATGTAAATCTTGTTAATACGGCAGGACAGCTATTATTTAGAGGTAAATTTGCGCCAATTGCCAATGGCATTGCTTCGAGTACTTTGGATTTTAGATTATCAACTTTTAAGCCTGAACTTACAACTTCTCCAGAAACAATTTTCAGAAATGCTATTATAAGTACAACAGGAAACTATTTAGGCAATTCAAGTAACTTACTAAAAAATCCTAATAATTTTGGATGGCAAGTAGGGCTATCTATTTCAAGCAACTATGTTGGAGGAGGATTAAGTACCTCTATGCAAAAGGTATTTAGTACGTATTATGATAAAAAAGAATAAAAATGCATTTACATGGAAAAAATGTTAGTAAATGGACTTCTAGTTAATTTGGCTTTCATAATTTTTCTTTCAATAGTTTTTTTCTCTTTTATACAAAAGAAAAAAGGATCTAAGATTACTAGAATTGCAATCATTATATTTATTTTACTTATAATATGGAGTTCGGTAAAACTACTCTGTTTGATGTATTTTTATGATGAAGCAATTGGAATTACTCAAAGAACTTATTATTCAGGAAGGGCTCCGAAAAAAGTTGTCGAGTATCAATACAGTTATAAAGGAGAAATTTATTATGGAACTAAAACCTATCCACGAAATTTAAAAAACTTCAAAATCGAAGGTGGAAAGTATAAAGTCAGAGTTTTTTCTTTTTATCCAGCTTGGGATATTATTGACTTTTCAGAACCAGTTGATGAGTAGGTTAGATAGTATTATTTCATTCAGTGCCTTTATAGATACAGAGATAAGTGTAGTGAGTATTCTAAATAAGGTGTAGTTTACTTATAGCTAAAGTTTTGATGTACTATCTATCAGATAAGATTTAACAATTAATTGATATAACAATTCGCTTTCGAGCGTGTATCTTTAAGCGAGTTTATTCATAGTCAGATAGATGGTACGCTGCTGCGGCAAAGCTTTCGGCGCGTACTTAAACCAAAAAACAATTTTATGTTTCTTTCACGAGTGGTGGTTTTATGTGTTGGTTTGTGGTGTGTTACGCTTTCCGCTAGGGCGCAGGATGCGGTGGTCAAAGCAGATTTGAAGTATAAAAAAATACTGCGCGATGCGTTTTACATTGACCAGCAGGGTTTTTGGATTATGGGCATGGAAGAAGCTGCAATTGGAGTGTAATTGATATATTTTTAAATACAATATTATATTATTGTAAAATTGGATAAAGTAGATTTTCTAACCAGGCTCAGAATAGATAGACTTGGGGCTAATTATCACTTATAATTTTTTTATATCTACTAACATTATAATCACTACAACTCATTGTAATGTCAATACTGTCTCCTAAGTTAAAAATTAATTCTTCGTTTTTATCTATGGATTCACTTGCTGAATAAATCTTACCATTCACTTGATATTCATATTTAATAAAATAGCCTCGATTTTTTCTTCTATTTTTACTAATTATAACTGCTTTTCCCTCTTGACTACACTCTTTCAGTTTATTTGTATCATATATTGACGCAAAAACACCAAGAAGAATTAGCCCAATTAATAAAATCAATTGGATCCAGTTTGTAGTTTTCATGCCCATTAATTTCAATGGTAAGAAAAATTGCCAAGTAATTAGATAAATTCTGCAATTTCCTAATATCCCAACAACCGCTCCAACTGCTGTTTAAATCTTTCCACCGGCAAAAACTGCTTTTCCAAAATCGTCGAAAACGGAATCGGCGTATCCAGACTGGCTGCGCGCAGCACCGGACCATCCAAATGTTCGAATAAATGCTCGGAAATGTACGCTGCAAGCTCACCGCCCAAGCCGCCGAAGAGCGTGTCTTCGTGCAAGATCAACACTTTGTTCGTTTTCTTTACAGTTTCATCAATAGCCTCATAATCAATGGGTAACAAAGTACGCAAGTCGAGAATATCTGCGCTGATGCCCATTTCTTCTACCACTTGCATTGCCCAATGTACGCCGTAGCCGTAGGTGATGATGGAGACATCCGCCCCTTCGCGCACGAGCTTCGCTTTACCAATTTCCACGGTGTAATAATCATCGGGTACATCCGCCGAAACGCTGCGGTACAAGGCTTTATGCTCAAAATAGATGATTGGATTCGGGTCTTCAAAACTCGCGGTCAGCAAGCCTTTGGCATCATAAGGATTGGATGGATAAACGACTTTCAAGCCAGGCGTATGTGCAAACCACGCTTCATTGCTTTGGGAATGGAAAGGTCCCGCGCCGGTGCCCGCGCCCGTCGGCATGCGGATGACCACGTTGGCATTCTGACCCCAGCGGTAGTGCAATTTGGCGAGGTTATTGACAATCTGCGTCATGCCAACACTCACAAAATCAGCGAATTGCATTTCGACCATCGCTTTGAAGCCTTTCAAACTCAAGCCCAATCCGATGCCGATAATGGCACTTTCGCACAGCGGGGTATTTCTAACTCGCTCTTTACCAAACTGTTTGACAAATCCGTCGGTGATTTTAAAAACACCGCCGTACTCGGCAATGTCCTGCCCCATTAAAACCAAATTATCGTGTTTCTCCATCGCCTGGCGCAAGCCGTCGGAGAGTGCATCAATAAAGCGTTTGTTGGTGTTTTTGTCAGAAGCTGGATTGGTAACTGTTTGATTGTAAGGCGCATATACATCCTGCAATTCTTGTTCGACAGAGGGCGTTAGCTCTGGCTCATTGTTTGCCGTTTCCCAGGCTTGGTCAATTTCTTTTTTGATTTTTTTGCGGATGCTGTCAATTTGAGCTTTGTCGAGCAAGCCGATTTCCAACAGGTAATTTTCATAATTTGCCAGCGGGTCTTTGGTCGCCCAAAAATCCATCAATTCTTTCGGCACATATTTTGTACCCGACGCTTCCTCGTGCCCGCGCATGCGGAAGGTGAGGCATTCGACCAAAACCGGCTCCGGATTTTCTCTTAACTCCTCAGACAGTCTAGCTAATGTATTGTAAACTTCTAAAATATTATTTCCGTCCATCACGACCGAACGCATGCCATAGCCAATCGCGCGATCTGCCAGGCGAGCACAACGATACTGTTCATTCGTCGGCGTGGACAAACCGTAGCCATTGTTTTCAATTAAAAAGATGACCGGCAATTGCCAAACTGCCGCTGTATTCAAAGCCTCATGGAATTCGCCCTCGCTCGTTCCGCCCTCGCCGCTGAACGCCAGCGAAACCCGATTTTCTTTTTTCAATTTATGCGCCAATGCTACGCCCGCCGCCAGTGACAACTGTGGACCCAAGTGCGAAATCATGCCGACAATGCCGTATTCCATCGTACCAAAATGGAAGGAGCGATCCCGTCCTTTGGTGAATCCATTCATTTTACCTTGCCATTGTGACAACAGCCGGTCGAGCGGTACTTCACGGGTTGTGAAAACCCCCAGGTTCCGGTGCAAAGTAAAAATCAATTCGTCCGACAACAGCGCCGCCGTAGCGCCTACCGAAATCGCCTCCTGTCCGATGCCGGAAAACCATTTGCTTACCTTGCCCTGGCGCAGCAGCAGCAGCATTTTCTCTTCGACCATGCGCGGCTTGAGCAGGAGTTGATACAATTCCAACAGCTTGTCATTGCTGAGGTTGCCGCGTTCAAATCTTATTTTTTCGTTACTTGTGGTCAACATAATCTGGTTTTATGCGTGCGAACTTACAACTTTGCTACCTGCAACGGTCAAACTAATGTCGCAATTTTTTTTCAGTTCAAAAATGAACCCTTTACAAATTCTGGTATTCAACGTTAAAACACTTGATTTCTTATCACTCAAATCACATACCATCATGTTCCAGAAATTATTTCCAATCCTCAGCTTACTGCTGCTCTTTACCGCTTGTAATAACAACAAATCTGCCGAAAAAAGCGGCGACATGTCGCAATTTGCCGAAGACACGGCTTTTCAGGCAGCACACGCTTCGCCCGATTCCATTACTTTCCAGCCCCAGGGGCAAATGATTCAGTTTGCAACGCCTGATGGCAAGCAGGGGAGTGCCTACGCTTTGATGACGACGCAACCCAGCGAAAAGTACTTACTGGTAATCCACGAATGGTGGGGCTTGAACGATCACATTAAACAAACGGCAGATATGCTGTTTGAAAATTTAGGGGATGCGAATGTATTGGCGCTTGATATGTACGACGGACAAGTGACGACGAACCCCGATGAAGCCGGAAAAATCATGGGCGCGATGAAGCCCGAACGCGGCACCGCCATTGTGAAAGGCGCTTTGGCAAAGGCTGGTACAAATGCTAAGATCGGAACCATTGGTTGGTGCTTCGGCGGTGGCTGGTCGCTGCAATCCTCCATTCTGGCAGGCAATCAAAGCAAGGCTTGCGTAATGTATTACGGCATGCCGGTAGAAAATGCCAAGGAATTAGCGCCATTGCAAGCGCCGGTACTGGGTATTTTTGCGAAAAAAGACCAATGGATCACCCCGGAGGTCGTGAATAAGTTTGCCGCACTGGCAAAATCTACGGGTAAACAAGTGGAAATCCATCAATTCGACGCCGACCATGCTTTTGCCAATCCGAGTAACCCGAATTTTGACCAAAAAGCAGCGGGCGAAGCCAATGAACTGGCATTGGCATTTTTGAAAACCCATTTAAAATAAGTAAGGTGCGACTGCTCCGAGGTCTTGCAGCGAATTCGTCAGTAATCAGACCTTGGTAGCATAGGTCCCCGGAGACCTTGTTCATGTTCCGAACTAAAGTCTGGATGTTTGGAACTAAAGTCTTCAAGTTCGGAACATCAACGTTGATGTTCCGAACTACCATCAATTAGTTCGGAACTAAAGCATTTTAGTTTCTTAACTACTTCCTTGATGTTTTGCACTAAAACCTTGATGTTTTGAACTAAAGCGTTTTAGTTATCCAACTACTGCCTTCAAGTTCGGAACTAAAACCTTTTAGTTGTTGAACTACTGGCTTGATGTTTTGAACTAAAGCATTCAAGTTCCGAACTACCGCCTTGATGTTCCAAACTAAAGCGTTCAAGTTGTGAACTACTTCTTTCAAGTTCTGAACTAAAACGCTGATGTTCGGAACTACAAAAATGTATTGTTAGAAAACTTTAGAAAAGTTGGCAGGTAAAACGTTGCCGACAGGCACAGGAATGAAGGCTTAAATAACTCCAAATGGTTTATTTTCAATAGATTACAATAGGTTTTGTCTATTAAAAACAGGGTCAATCTTTTACCAGCGGTAAACGAATTGTGAAGGTGCTGCCTTTGCCCAGGGTACTTTGGAGGAGAATGATGCCGTTCATCGCTTCTACGTAGCGCTTTGCCAGGTAAAGTCCGTTGCCGGTACTTGGCTCGCCCGAAGTAGGTTGGGCGCTGAGCTTCTGAAATTTATGAAACGCTTTTTGCTGATCTTCTTCAGACATGCCAGGACCCTCATCCTGGATTTCGATTTGTCCGCATTCATGCAGCTTGGTAATGCGGATATACACGCATTGGCCCTGGGTAGAGAATTTGACGGCATTGCCCAGTAAGTTACCAATGGCTTTAGACAGCAGAAAAGCATCGGTTAGTACCATTACTTCCGGCACTTCTATTTGCTCTATCAACTGCACATGTTTCTTTTCACCCCATTGGATGTAAAAAGGCGCGGTTTCGCGGGCGATGGCTACCAAATTAACCGGTGCGAGCTTTGGTAAAATGTCGGGTGCTTCAATTTTTTGCACATCAGAGATGCGTTGGCTTAAGTAGCGAATCTGTTCAGCCGCCCGATTGATGGTTTTTACATCAGCTTGCAAGGCTTCGGTTGGATTTTCTGCCAAAATCGAACTGGCGGTAAATTTGATAACGGATAAAGGCGTTTGAATATCGTGGGTAATCAGGCTGGTCAGGTGGCTTTTTTCTTGCAAAATGGTAGTGAGGTGTTCTTGCGACTGCGTTAGCTCTGCTGCCAATTGTTCTACTGCTTGTTTTTGCCGGGCAATGACTTTTTTTTGCTGCCGTAGCCGGTAACTGTACATCAGGGCGGCGAGTATCCCTGCCAGCAACACCACAGAAGTAGTAAAGAGCAATAGATACTGATTGTAAATAGTGCGATTGTGGTCGCGCAATTGGGTATTTTCCAACTCCTTTTGCTGCGATTGATAGGCGATCTCCAATTCGTTGATGCGTTCGGATTTTTCTTTATCCAACAAATCTTCTCTTAATTCATAATAGGCTTTTAGGTGTACGTAGGCACTGTCGAAACGATGTTGTCGAACGTAGCTATCGGCTAGTAACTGGTGCGTAACAGATTGCTCGCGGATGTCGCCGTCATGTTCCATCTTCGATAAACGCAAGGCTTCATAGAGGGCATTAAGTGCCTTAGAATAGTCGCCGATTTGGATGTATAACTTGGCTATTTCATTGTTGGTCATTGGTAAAATGACAATATCTTCGGTTTGGTAGGCGAGGATCAAGGCTTTTTGCATATAGTCCAGGGCTGCCTGGAATGTTCTTGCTTGTACTGTATGTTACCAATTTCGCGCAAGACCCGACCCTGCTGCTGGCGGTTGCCAAGATTTTCGTAAATCGCCAAGGCTTTAGAAAAATAAAGCAAAGCAGAATCCAATTTGGTAAGATTGCTGTACATCAGTCCCAGGGATTGATAATCATCCGCTAAGACTTGCGGTTCGTTTAGCAAAATAAGGATACTTTCTGCTGCTTTCGCATAAGGCAGCGCCTTTTCAAACTGTTGTTGGGCATAAAATAGCCCGGCGATGTTAATCAGTGCTTGTGCCTGCATTTTGCGCCAGGCATCGCCAGCGTGCGACTTTGCCAGTTCTAATGCTTTCAGAAACCATGCTAATCCTTGATCTTCCCGATTCCGAATGGTATAGCTAACGCCCAATACATTATAAGAATTAAAAATAAATACATCATCCTTTAATTGTTGTGCCAATTCGTACGCGGCGCTACTGTAAAAGATACCGGAATCAGGATTGGTCTGACGGTAGTTGCGAGCCAGTGCGTATAAGAGATTCCACCTTACCGAGTCGGGCTGAGGGTGCAGGCGGAGTTGCCGGTGCAGGCTATCCACCAGGGCAGAGGATTGGCAGTGGAGGGGGACAGAAGTAAATAGATGTAATGATAGTATAATTAAGCTGACTGAGATTAAGTTCTTCATACACCTCTGGTTTAGAGCGTTATGAAAGAAGCGTACATTCGAGGCTTTGGGTAAATTTAACTAATTTTTCATAATATTAAAAATTTTCCAAATTAAATATTAGGAAAGTGGCAAGGAACGCAATTTTTTTACAAATTCGGTACGGTTATGAACGTCGGCTTTTTTGTATAAGATTTTGAGATAGTGGCGTACGGTATCAAGTGAGATATTATGTTCCTGGGCGATTTCTTTATATGTTTTTTCGAGGTATAAGCCTTCTGCCACCTGCAACTCGCGGCGATTCAGTTCCCAGCGTTCCTTAATCATCTTGGCAGGGAAAGCGACCGTAGTTACCGTAGCGGTTTTGTCTTCGCGAAATAGCTGCACCAGGTCTTTGGCAACTTTAGGGTCGAGGCAGGCACCCCCTTCGTAAGTTGATAGCAAGGTTTTAATTAAATGGTCTGTGGAGGAGCTTTTCAGGTAATAGCTATCAGCTCCCTCCTGTAGCGCTTGCACGAGGTATTCCAGTTCGGCGTGCCCGGTCATCACTACAACTTTGGCTTCCGGCAATAATCTTTTGATTTTAGCTAAATGATAGAGGCTATTTTCCGAACTGAGGGAAATATCTAATAAAATAATATCTATCGAACAATCTTCGGTCAGTTGCTCAAAGAAGGTTCCTAAAGAGTAGGCTTTTAAGGTGCAGGAGAAGTTCGGTTGTTTGTTCAAAAAACGTGCAATCGAATCTACCAGCATTTTATCATCATTAAGAATAGCAATCCGTATCATACTGTAGGTTTGCCCAACATATCATCAGTGACTGAACCAATCCATAAAGTAAATACTTTTTTTAATAAAAGTAAAATTGTGCGTGTCATTTTATTGCTATGAATCTATTTTGTGATTGAAGCATATTATTACATATTTTATACATGCTTATGTAATTGGATATATTTGAAAATAAATGTCTCTTTGCGTTATAAAGCAACGGCTTATATTGATCATACCATTGCTGAATAGGTCGTTTTAATGTAAGTTTTTCCGGTGAAAGGTTCTTTTTGATAGGATTATCTACATCTACCCACACAATAAGCGCAAACTTACACAGACCGGTTAAACCCTAGGTTTTGAAAAAGAGGTGGGCATAATTTTGTTCACCTCTTCTTGTTTATCAGAATATTAGTCTCGTTCGCGCTTCTATTTTATCTTACCTTTTCGACGTTCGATTTTGGTGGAATGCCGGACAATCAAATCCGATCGAAGCTGGATATGCTGGGTCAACATGATATTGGCATCGCCATTGAGATGATTAATCAGACTGCGTACCGCCAACTCGCCCATCTCGTGTCCGGGATAACTGATTGAAGTCAGATTGGGTTCTACAATTCGGCAGATCGGGTCGTTATTGAATCCTACTACCGCAATATCATCCGGAATCCGAATGCCTTGTTTTTTTAAATGGATTACACAACCCGCCGCACAGGTATCATTGGCTACAAAAATGCCGTCCGGGCGCGCAGCAAGCGTAAGCAGATAATCGACTGCGGTTGCTCCAGCCTCCAAAGACAAATCCCCCAAGCTAATCAATGCCATATCCAGCGGAATATTAGCCTCCGCCAAGGCTTGTGCGTAACCCAGAAAGCGTTCCTTGTAAATGCTTTGTTTGATGGATACCGTGACATGGGCAATTCGGGTGCAACCGATTTCAATCAAATGCCGGGTGGCTTCGTAACCGGCTTGAAAATTATTGATGCTGATGCTCGTAAAATTGTTGGTTTTGAACGTACGGTCAAAGAAAATGACGGGTACGTTTTTTTCGGCAAACTTGCTAAAATGGTCGAGGCTATCGGTATTATAAGACAAGGAAACCAGCAAGCCGTCCACCCGATTGTTGAACATGGTACGAACCACCGAGCGCTCCCGCTCCACTGACTCTGAAGACTGACTGATGAGCAAATTGTAGCCTGCCGCATTCGCCACTTGTTCTACACCGGCAATAACCGTCGCCATAAAATAGCTGTTCAAGCGCGGAATAATCACACCAATGGTTTGGGTTTGTCTTTGCCGGAGGTTGCGTGCAAATTGGTTGGTCTGGTAGCCGTGTTGCTCTGCAAAATCAAGTATTTTCTTTTTGGTTTTGCTGCTTACCGCAGGATCATCTCGCAAAGCCCGGCTAACCGTAGCCGTTGATACCTTTAATTGGGCTGCTATATCGTAGATGGTTATTTCTTTTTTTTCCCGGTTCATAAGGTAAAGATAGTAGTGTAATCGCTTGAATGTATGCTTTTTAGAATTAAACGACAATTTTAATAAAAAAGGTTAGCGTATCTGCTTCCAAGAGGCATCAATCTGCACAAATATAAGCTGTTCCGCATAATGGTCAAAAAAATCAAAAATAATTTTGCAATCGATTACAATTTTGAAAAAAGAGTTTATATTTGTCAAACATATTCCGCAAAACGCCCGAAATACCAACATATGTTTGGTATAAACTGCTATTTTCTAATGAAAATGGTGGAACTGAGCATGTAATGTCATAAAGTAAACTAGAGATAGCCTATAAATGTACAATTCTTTCATTCCCAAATCATCATAGCAAGCCTTACAGCAGGATAATTGTGTGCTAAACAAAATAAAGCACTGATAATGAATATATAACGAATTAAATAGAAAAATTTATCCTAATACTCTAAATGGTATATTATGAACTCGGATGTTAAATTCCTATTATGCATTCGCGCCGAAAGTCATTGTGAAACTAGACAAAAAAGAAATCGGTTGTATTTCTTGCTTTCAATGGCAACCTTCCTTTTGCTGGCAAACGTGGTGGCGGCGCAGAATATTACGGTAAGGGGGAAAGTCAGCGCTGCTTCTGGTGAAACCCTACCGTTTGCTAATGTTGTTGTAAAAGGCACTGCTACCGGAACTACTACAGAAGCCGATGGAACCTACCAGATTGAAGCACCGTCGGATGGAATATTGCAATTTTCCTATACTGGATACGAAATGTTGGAAATCGCAATTGCCGGACAACAGCAGATAAATGTAACACTAGCAGAAGCAGCTACAGCCCTGGAGCAGGTAGTCGTCGTGGGTTATGGTACACAGCGAAAGAAAGATGTAACCGGCTCGGTGACTTCCGTAGGGGCAGAAGAACTCAAGGAAGTACCGGCACCTAACCTACTTGTGCAGTTGAAAGGGCGAGCAGCTGGGGTTTCTATTGTCAGTAACGGCTCCACAC
Organism: Saprospiraceae bacterium; assembly: GCA_046314415.1. Taxonomy (GTDB): domain Bacteria; phylum Bacteroidota; class Bacteroidia; order Chitinophagales; family Saprospiraceae; genus JADJNW01. The sequence continues at coordinate 4,630 of JBKBWT010000102.1, read as the reverse complement.
CGGGTAGTGCCGGTCAAATCCGGATTCGGGGTAACCGGACGATCACGAATTCACAAGGAGCTAGTGACGGACTGGATGGTCCATTGCTTGTCGTAGATGGAATTCCTTTCCCCGGAAGTATCA
>JBKBWT010000102.1:0-4497 GCA_046314415.1 Saprospiraceae bacterium | reverse complement strand
CTGAACCCTGATGATATTGCCAGCTTGGATATTTTGAAGGATGCATCCGCCACAGCGATTTACGGCTCCAGAGGCGCAGGCGGGGTTCTTCTGATTACTACCAAAAGAGGTAGAACTGACAAAACCGTGATTAGCTACGATAGTTATGTCGGATTCGCTAATATTTTGGAGCAGTATAATGTATTCAACGGACAGGAATACGCCCAATTCAAAGCCGATGCCGCCAAATACAATCGCACTGCCCCCGGTACAACCTCCTATGCGTTGACACAGGCTGAACAAAACGCTCTGACAGCAGGTGTTTCGACCAACTGGCAGGATTTGATTTATCAGACGGGTGTAATGACCAATCATCAATTGAGTTTATCGGGTGGTAATGAAAAGACGCAATATGGCTTGGGTGCAGGCTACTTTTCAGAAGGTGGTATCACACCTAACCAAAAATTCGAGCGTTTTTCGCTCCGATCTACCATCGACCATAGAATTAACAAGACGTTTAAAATCGGTTTAAATAGCTTGAATACGCTTTCCTACTCCAATACCCCAGGTGGAGGCGGCGTACCGAGTGGCTTGGTTCGACTTACACCACTTGCTTCACCCTACGATGAAAATGGCGATGTGAACTTATTCCCTGCAATCGGTTCCATTGACGCAAATGCGATCAGCCCACTCACTTTGATTACTAAAGCGGATGCTATCTTGGCACAAAACAGAAGACTGAGAACTTTCAACAGCTTGTACGGTGAGATCAGAATAGCCGAAGGGCTACGCTACAGATTCAACGCCGGTTTGGATTATCGACAGGACAATGGCAGCGGCTATAGTGGCATTCTCACCTATGTGAACAATGCTCAAGTCCAGTCTTCTTCTAATGCCAGTATCAGCAATGCGGAAGCATGGAGCTACAACCTCCAGAATCTGCTTTACTATGATAAGACATTTGGCACTAAGCATAAAATCGGATTTATTGGATTATTTGAAGTGACCAAGGATCATTTCAAAGGCAGTAGATTCACCGTTACCGGCGTACCTGCCGATTATATTAAAAATTCCAACTTCGCCCTGGCTGCGGGTCAGCCGGTAGCCGATCCTAACAATAATAACTTTTCGGAAGTAGGTTTGATTTCATACATGGGGCGTTTGAACTACTCCTTTGCCAATAAATATTTAGTAACCGTCACGTACAGAGTAGATGGCTCTTCCACTCTGGCTCCTGGTAATCAATACTTTAGCTATCCAGCTTTTGGTTTGGGATGGAATGTTTCAGAAGAATCTTTCATGAAGGGTATTAATATTATATCTAATTTGAAAGTCAGAGGTGGTTGGGGTATCTCGGGTAACCGCAATGTAGGCGCTTATGCAACGTTGGGTTCCTTAACCAGCAATTATTACAATTTTGGCACTAGCACTGCCGGTCAGCAATTGGGCTATTTGGTTACAGATTTGGCGAATTCCAGCCTTGGATGGCAATCTACTTCCCAGTGGGACATTGGTCTTGAGTTTGGTTTATTCAATGATCGCATCACCGGTAGCGTTGATGTTTACGAGCAAAATACCAAAGATATCTTGTTACAGGTCAGTCTGCCGCCAAGTACAGGTGCAGGTTCTACTTTCAAAAACCTGGGTAAGACCCGGGGCAGCGGTGTGGAGGCAACGTTATCAAGTGTTAATATCCGTACGAATTCAGGATTTGTGTGGGAAACCGATCTGAATTTCTTCTTCAACCGTGAAGAAATTGTGGAATTGACCACACCGGAAGAAAAGCAAAACATCGGTAATGGATGGTTTGTAGGGCAGCCCCTCAACGTGATTTATGATTATAAAAAAATTGGTATATGGCAGACAGGAGATAAAGAAAGCGGTGCCTTAGCGAAGCAAACCTCTCCGGTACAATTCCCCGGTCAGATTAGAGTGGAAGACGTGAATGGCGACGGTAAAATCGATGCCAACGATCGTCAAATATTAGGCAACTTCCAACCGGATTGGGAAGGTGGTTTGACCAACCGATTCCGCTTCAAGGGCTTTGATTTATCGGTAGTAGCGCATGCACGGATGGGTATGATGGTACTTGTACCTTACCTCACAGCAGATGGGGGCGGCAATGGGTTCCCGTTCTTCAACCAAGGTCGCGTAAACCAGATAAAAGTCAACTACTGGACCGAAGAAAATCCTACCAATGAATTCCCCGCGCCAGATGCTGGTACCGACCGCTTGAACTTTGGTTCTACCCTGGGCTACCGCGATGGATCCTTTATTAAAATACGCAGTATTAATTTAGGATATACTTTGCCAAGCGATCTGTTGAAAAGGCTGAATATCAGTACACTGCGCATTTATGCTAATATTACGAATCCTTTTATTCTTTATTCTCCTTTGGTTGATTCGGGTTTGGTGATTGACCCAGAGGGCAATGGATATGGCGGCGCAGTAAACTCTACTGGCTCGACGGGAGCAACGGTAGCAGCCAGACAAATCAGTGTCAATTTGAATAACCCAACGACCCGTATCATGACTTTTGGGCTTAATTTATCATTCTAAAAAATTAAAACCTGCATAATATGAAAGTTCGTAAATATATTATATGGTTAATAACGGCATTTATTCTTTTTAATAATGGTTGTACCGATATTTTAGAGGAAAATCCGGAATCCTCCATCGTACCTTCCTTCTTCAACTCTCCTTCCGGTGTACTGGGTGGGATCGTTGGCGTGTACAATGACATCCGCTCTGCCTGGGGTACCGAAGGTTTCACTACCGAAATGATGGCAGGTACCGACGAACATCTAGCTGGGGCAAGTGCCAGTGGTATTCAGGTGCATACTTACAATGGTCTGAATGGATCGAATTTCGGTGCTGCCTGGGCGATTGCCTATCGTGATATTAATACGTTAAATGGGGTGTTACAATTTGGACAAGATATTGATCTGGACGCCACTACCAAAAAACAATACCTGGCACAAGCAAAATTCTTGAGAGCTTTTTGGTATTTTTATCTGGTTCAAACCTTTGGCGATGTACCGTTGCATACAGAATTTATTACTGTACCTTCTCAGGCAGACTCCCGTCAGCCGGCAGCACAGGTGTATGAGTTAATCATCAAAGATTTAACCGAAGCTGCTGCTGATTTGCCTGACAAACCGACCGCACCATTTATTGATAAAGCCGCTTCGAAACCGGTGGCACAGTATCTGCTCGCCAAAGCGTATCTTACCCGGGGCTGGCTCAATAACACCGCCGATGATTTTCAAAAAGCTTATACCATTTGTGCAGATATCATCTCGAAAAAGGCTACTTATGGACTCGATTTGTGGCAATACTACGAGGATGTGTTTAATCCCGCCAATGACTATGGCAAGGAAACCATGTTTGTCAGCGATCATAGCAAAGACCCTAAGTATGGTTACTACACGGTAGGTGGTGGTGCTTCGGGTGGAGCTGCTCAAAACCTCACCCCCTGGTTTACGAATTGGAATTATCCTTCTAATAGCGGTATTAATTCTTATGTAAATGCATCGGGCAATCTGGTCAATAATGGACAATCGGGTATGGTGAGAGATTCTTACTACGGGCGTCCTTATATTCGTATCCGACCGAATAGCTTTGTTTGGAAATCAGGACCTAATAACGGGAAAAATTACTTTTTGGATCAGGCATTTGTCAACCGCAATATTGACACCAGATACGAAAATACTTTTTATACAACCTGGATTTCAAATGTAGCCATCTCTAACTCCGCCACGGCTGCCAACAACAGCCGAGGCATCAGCTACACCATGCAGATAGGCGTAGATACTGCCATTTGGATGCCAGATTATGAAATTCCCGAAGCCCCGCAATTTGTAGGTACGCGACCATTTAAAGGCATTATCATTCCTCCGAGATTCTGGAACAACGCTTATTTCCCAGCAGTGAAAAAATTTATGGATACGAGCCGCGGTGCCAATTTTAATGACCCTTCTTCCCGACCGGTGGTGATTTTCCGCTTTGCCGATGTATATATGATTGGAGCAGAGGCAGCTTTCAAAGCAGGGAACCTAACCGCAGCAAAGGATCTCATCAATGTGATCAGAAGACGCGCCGCTTTCAAAAGAACCAGGACACCTGAACAAAACGAAGCAGCCGCAAAAGCGATGGAAATAACGGAATCCAACATCACAATTGATTTTATCCTGGACGAGCGTAGCCGCGAGTTTTTCGGGGAGTGGCAAAGATGGCAAGACCTGGTGCGTACGCGCTCTTTGGTACGTAGAGTAAAAGCATGGAATCCGGAGGCGGGTCAGTATATTCAGGATTTCCACATGCTGCGCCCTATACCGCAAACTCAGATAGACCTGGTGGTGGAAGGTCCAAAATTCCCGCAAAATCCAGGATATTAAAAGGTTTATTTTATTGCAATATAATTGAATTTACTGGCTACTTTTAAGTCAGAAAATAGCAGATAAACGGTGTTTTATACATATAATTAAATTGAAATAAATGCAGAGAAATGCCGCAACG
>JBKBWT010000101.1:3063-17404 GCA_046314415.1 Saprospiraceae bacterium | reverse complement strand
GTCAGGTCTTCGAAGACCTGACACGTTTGTAATATCTGCTCCTGCCTCTACTAAATGTCGAATCTCCTTCTGTTCTAAATAATCGAGCCGATTTTCTATAATTTCCTCAATATCTTTACCACTGGCAAGTAATAATAACTCGGCAATAGATAAAGAATCGTACTGATTTAAACAAAATTTTAAACAGGCGATAATTAATTTCGCTTCGGCTGTATTTAATAATCCACTTCTAGAAATCGCCGCCCGCAAACCCGCGCGGTGTAAGGCTTCGGCGATGGTTTGGCACTCGGCATTCGAGCGACATAAAATTGCTACATCGCCCGGTTTTGCTGGTCGGTACGCTTTTTCGTCTTTGGGTAGAACAGGAATGCCACGTTCCAACACTTGCTTCAAGGTTTGCGCAATGCAATTTTCCATCCAGGGCTTACCCGGTAAGCGCCCATCGCCATCATATATAAAATGCCAATGTAATAAAGCATCATTTAATTCAATCGGTTCGTCTTTTTTCAAGCGTTTTGGCTCTAAAGCAACCTGTTCTTCCGGCAAATCATTAAATGCTTTTGTAAAGATTGCATTAGAAATATTTACTAAATCCTCGCGCGAACGCCAGGAATGTTTTTGAATATTTTCCGGCTTTACACCGCCATGATAATCTATGATAGCCTGCATCAAGCGCGGCTCCGCTCCGCGAAAACCGTAAATGGATTGTTTTGGATCGCCGACCCAAACGGAATATTTGGCAAGTTTTGATAATTTAAGAAAAATTTCTAATTGTATCGGACTGGTATCCTGAAACTCATCGACCATTAATAAATCCAATTCCTCGCGGAGCACTTCCTGCACCATTTCGTTTTCGAGCAAGCGCTTCACCAGCACTTCCATGTCCGTGTAATCAATCAGCCCGCGGCGTTTTTTATACGCATCATATTCTTGTAAAGATTCGATGGCAATATTAAACAGCAAGTAAATAAAATCCCGAATATCTTTTTGAAATGCCGGATGGGTGTCGCTCGCGCCCGCGAACGCCTTCAATTCTTCGACATCCGCCTTGCTCTTGATGCCAACGTCAATTTTAGAAATTTTTGCCCATTGATGCCAATAGAGTTCGCCCCGCAAGTCCAGTTCCCGCCGGAAATTGCGCAGCAGCGCCGCTACATCCGCCGTTTTTTTGGTCGAATCGCCATTGTTTTCAAGGCTTTCAATCGTGGCGTCGAGCAAACATTTCAATTCCTTATTAAAATATTCCTCCGAATGTTCCGATGGTTTACTCAAAAATTGTTGGAAACTTTCAAACGATTGAATTTTACTTTTTTCTAATACTTCCAGCGAAAAATCATTCGCCCGCGCCACATCCGTGAGGAATTTCAAATCGCGCCGCCAATCGAAATACTCATTTTTATTCAAGCCCAGCCGGTCGCACAAATGCTCCATCGCCTCCACGCGTTCCTCGGTCAAAACCGTCGCAAGTGACTGATTAAAAAGCACTTGTTGATCCTCATCCGCAATAATTTCCACCTCCGGCGACACCCCCGCCTCAAACGCAAAACGCTGCAACAACTTCACGCCCATGCCGTGCACCGTGCCGATGAGCGCATTCGTGAGGTCATCCGCCTGGCGCGTCATGCCTGCCTCGAGCAGCCGCACGCGCACGCGCTCCTGCAATTCCGCCGCCGCTTTGGTCGTAAACGTGGTCGCAATAATCCCATTCGCGCGAACGCCCTGTTGCAGGAGTTCCACCATTTCCGAGGTGAGCCGGTAGGTCTTACCGCTCCCTGCACCCGCTGAGATGATTTTTAAATGTGTAGGCATGGGGTGAAGATACGAGGAAAAATGGAAGATTGGAAGGGTGGAGTATTGGAAGCGCCAAACTATGTAATATTTTTTATGAATATTTCAAAATCATCGAGTGTTTGTAATAACATTATATTCAAATCTTTACAAACCGTAATAAAATCTGGATCATAGCTGGCAATCGCGGAGATTTGATTTAATTGGCAGATGGCGATGATTAGAGCATCATTGGGTAAAAGATTATATTTGGACATAATTACCGGCACGCGCTCGACGAGTAAATCGCTATCCTGTAAATTAGGTATATTGTTTTAAAAAGATAGCATGATTACCATTCGATAAAACCGTTGCAATGGCACTGGATTGCTTTACAGATAAGGGCGATTTTCCTCCGTCTATCCCTAAACAATGGAACAAATATTCACTTACAACAATTTGGCTGATACAAATCCGAATTTCTTTTGCATCAAGCAGTCTATCCAGCAATTCGGTCTGAGTATTTTTATAATATTCTATCAAGATGGAGCTATCTACAAAAACAACTCTATTGTTCATAGACATCGTATTTGTTCGTAGGATAATCTGGATATAAAGCATTTCCTTTGAACTGCTGCGCGATGAGATAACGCTCGGTATGCTCTGCTACTTGGTCTTGATTATCAGATACTTGCTGTGGCAAGAGAATAATAATTTCCACCTCCTGATTAATAAATTCCTCCGGTATTTGGATGGTCAGTTCGCCTGAAGTGGGTTTCTGAATAGTACGAATGGCTTGCATAAGCAGTTGTTTTTGCAAAAATAACGAAAAAATACGAAGGGAAGTTTCATTGTGCTCTCAGCATGGGCGAAGATGATTTTTAAGTGGCTAGGCATGGGGTGAAGATAAGGAGAAATGCTGATTAGCAATTATGGTTTGTAATGACAACTTAGCCTATTAAACTATTCAGCATTTGAAAAATCGTCAATATAATTGGTAATTCTATTGGCTTTATTTACTATTTCTTTTATTTTTTCTATTTGATTCTGAGGTGGATTTTTACTTATGAGTTGTTGGATTAAGTTTTCTTTTTCAGATAATTTGTGAAAAACTAAAATGTTAGTTATGATTTCCTGATTTAAATTCTTGTAGAATAAAAACTTGAGTTCTTTCTTATATTTCTTTTCGGCTGAAGATGTTTCTACTATTTTTTCAATCACTTCAAAAGACGAGATAACAAGATTGTAAATTTTATCAAGACTATATCTTGCTTTTAGAATTTCATCTAAACCAAATTGCATATTTAATTGATAAATACCAGATATTCCTTTAGGTAAAGGATATTTTGTACCAAATTCTATATCAAGTTGTTGTATAAAGCTATCTATTCTATCAATTTGTTTAAAGACAACAGTTGTTAAGCGAGTAAATTCAAACTCTTTCCTTGTTTGTTTTAGTTCATCTTCCTGAATTATAATTGCAATAACTACACCAGCAAATGCTAAACCAGAGAAAACAGCATTTACTGCACCAAACATATCTCCAATTTCCCCAAATGAAGTTTCGTTACCAGGAAAAAATATTGATTTAATTAAAGGGATAAACCAAACTGTACTAAACGCTAAGATTACAGCTAGAAGCATCAATAGTGCTAGAGGTAAATATCTTTTCATAGGAATTTTGTGAATCAGGAGTATATTTAATAATAAAGTTAAGGGATTTATTTATTAGTATTTTTAGATTAGCTTTTTTTATAAATCTACTTTGCCTTTTTTAATAAATCCCCTATTCTTACAATAAAAACCACCTCTCCAAGCAGCAAATCCAGGCATCCATTATAGAAATTATTGAGCAAATTGACGATAAAGAAGTGCTCGAAAATTGTTACGCTTTGTTAAATAGTATGTTATACTTGCAAGAAAGCACTGTGGTAGTCTATACTCCGGAGGGCACTGCGGTGGATAGCGAGCAATATGAAGCGGAAATTCGGAGGCAGAAGCGGGCAAGCGGATCGCGCACTCGGATATTCGGAAATTTATCGGGCTGAAGTAGCATGGAGGGTGGGGAAGTAAGAAAATTAGCACACTGTAGGTATTTTATGCGCATTCTGTGACAAGCCGTTTCGCAAAAAAAACGGATTTCTCAATCATTCCCCTAGTAGCCTTCAAATAATTTTTGTAGGTTAGGGCGTTTGAATGGTACAATCAAAGTGTTCATAGCGCATGAAAATTTTATATTATAATGATTTGGAAGTAGCGCCTGTAAAAAAGCAATTCGATAAAGTCGTAGCGCAGTTACAGCAGGGCGATTTCAAATCGGCAGAGGTAAAGAAGATGCCCAATAATGGCTATTTTCGGGCAAAACTAGACCGTGAAAACCGGCTTTTATTCAAAATAGGAGTGTATCAAGGAGAGCGTTATTTATTTTTGTTGGAAGTGATATTACATCATGCTTATGAAAAATCGCGTTTCCTCAATGGCGCTGCAATAGACGATGAAAAGCTGGTGCCCTTGCCCTCGCCAGCGCAACTTGCAGCGGAGGAACTCACGCCCGTCGCGTACATACGCCCTGCCAGCAAGCATTTTCATATACTAGATAAAATTATTTCGTTCGACGAGGAGCAAGATGCTATTTTTCGGGCAGCACCCCCGCTTGTTATCATTGGCTCGGCAGGCAGCGGCAAAACGGCGCTTACCCTGGAAAAAATCAAGCAATTGCGGGGTAAAGTATTGTATGTGACGCTTTCCTCTTTTCTGGTAGAAAATTCGCGCAATTTATATTACGCTTTTCAATATGACAACGAGCATCAGGAGGTAGATTTTTTGTCGTTTCAGGAATACCTCGGCAGCATTGATTTGCCTAAAGGCAAAGCGATCACTTTCCGGGATTTTGAGCGCTGGATCTGGCGATATCAGCAGGCGTTCAAAATCAAGGACGCGCACAAGGTATTTGAAGAATTTAAAGGGGTGATTACCGGCGCCGTAACCGATGCGGCTTACCTCTCGCAGAAGGCTTATTTGCAATTGGGCGTGCGGCAGTCGGTGTTTAATACTGACGAACGAGCACAACTTTATGATTTGTTTTTAAAATATCTTGATTATTTAAATCAAGGTAGTTTTTATGATGCGAATATCGCCTCGTTTGAAAGATTGGATAAAGTGCAGCCCTATTATGATTTTATAGTAGTGGACGAAGTGCAAGATATTACAAGTATTCAGTTATTATTACTTCTGAAATCATTAAAGCAGCCACAGCATTTTATGTTATGTGGCGATAGCAATCAGATTGTGCACCCCAATTTCTTCTCGTGGGCAAATGTAAAACGCCTGTTTTATGAAAAAGACCTCGCCGGCAACCTGACGCGGATTTTATACAACAATTACCGCAATACCCCGGAGGTGACTCATATTGCCAATCAGCTGCTTCTGGTCAAAAATGCCCGTTTTGGTTCGATTGATAAAGAAAGCACCTATCTTGTTAAAGCGAATGCTGCCCATGCGGGTGCGGTAGAATTTTATGAAGATAAGCCGAAAATCAAGGAAGAATTGGATAAACGCACTGGAAAATCTGCCAAATTTGCCGTACTGGTGATGCGCAATGAAGACAAAGCCGAGGCCCGTAAGTTTTTCAACACGCCGCTGTTATTTAGTGTACAAGAAGCCAAAGGCTTGGAATATGATAATATTATTTTGTACAATATCATTTCCAATAATGAAGCTGAATTCCGGGAGCTATGCCGGGGGGTGAGTAAAGGCGATTTGGAAAGCGAATTGGTCTTCTCCCGGGCCAAAGACAAAACCGATAAGTCCTTGGAAATCTATAAGTTCTATGTCAATTCATTATACGTTGCCATTACCAGAGCAGTAAAAAATCTGTACGTGGTAGAGCGCATCCGGAAGCACGAATTGCTGGAATTGCTGGACTTGACCAACTTCCGGCAGCAGGTGGACCTGAAAACGCAGGAATCCTCGCTTGACGACTGGCAAAAGGAAGCTCGCAAGCTGGAATTGCAAGGCAAACAAGAGCAGGCAGAAGACATTCGCAAGCAGATTTTGAAAGTACAGGCGGTGCCCTGGGAGGTCATTACTATTGACCAGTTGCAGGAGTTGAAGCAAAAAGCATTTGACCCCGATAATTATAATAAAAAAGCCAAGGATGCACTCTATGAATATGCCCTGATGTATTATGAAACCTGGGTTTTTGATAAATTAGTCGCATTCAAATATAATAAAGCCGCCGACTGGAAGCGTGAGGGCATGGGACGAATGGAACGTAAATTTCCGGAGTTTTTTAATGATAACCTCAAACAATTGGAAAACACGGTGCGAAAATACGGACCCGATTACCGTACGGAGTTCAACCTGACCCCGCTGATGATGGCAACACTGGGAGGAAGCGTCAAAATTATTCATTTTCTGCTGGAATTAGGCGCGCAGCCCGATTTGAAAGATAACCTCGGTCGGCAGGCGTTTCAGATTGCCTTACTCAAATCCTACCAGTCGCCCCAAAGCTACGGTGCAAAAGTATTGGGTAAAATATATCATACGCTGCAGCCCGACAGCCTGCGCCTAAAATTTAAAAACCGCTTAATTAAGCTCGATAAGCATCAGATGGAGTTTTTTATGGTCAATTATATGATTGCATTGACGCGTGAAATGACTACCTACAAAATTCAGATGGATTCGCCCGGTTTTCAAACCGCCGATTTCCTCCAGGCAGTAGAACACTATCCGCACGCCGTAATGCCCGAATATCGCAAAAAGCGGACCTATCTTTCCGCGATGCTCTCAAAAAACGAAGTGTACCGGCAAGACCCCTACAATCGGCAGTTGTTTTATCGCATTCGGCAGGGTTATTATGTCCTGAATCCCTTGCTAGAACTCGAAATAGAAGATGGATGGAAAAATATATATGAGGTGCTGCAAGTCACAACCAATCTGGAAAGCGCCTCGCCTCGGCAGAAACACTTCGCAAAATACCTGGAGCAGGCAAAAACAGCGCTGGCAACCGAAGCATCCGTAGAGGAATAAGACATAATGGTAGTACAGGAGTACATGGCGGGAGCGCAAACATTTGAAATTGCCCTTCCGAGCCTCGACGCCGGGTATCGGAGGGGCAATGTTGGTTTTCCCGATAGCAATTATTCTATTGTGCTATGGGAATTTTCCCCTTCCCGATAGCAATTTTCCTATCTTACATAGCAAATTTTCTACTTCCGCATGAGCAATTTCCTGTTCCGAATAGCAATGTTTCCCTTCCACATAGGAACATTCCTTTACAGCTACTCGACGTCGAGGCTCAGCGGAGGAACGTGCTCCCTCGGAGTAGCATTTGTCTCTTCCGGTGCAGGAGGGCGCTCGCTCCAAGCGCCAATTTTGAGTATTAAAAGCCCGATTTTGCTTGTTGATGCTGCATGGTTCTCGCTAAAAGGTGCAATGATCGAATGGAGATTCCCATTGTGGACAGGCAGCGGCGCTCCTTTGTGGTACTGAGATACCAAGAGCAGTCTTTTCTTTTCAAAAGGCGTGTTCAACAAATGGAGCCTTCACCCTTTTAATTTAAAAACAAACTAACTACTATGGGAATCATTTCTTGGTTGCTGGTGGGGCTCATTGCCGGAGCGCTTGCCAAGGCAATTACGCCGCAGAAGGAACGCAGCGGCTGTTTATGGTCTATTCTGATTGGTATTGCCGGGGGGATGCTCGGCGGATTCGTGGCGAGGCTGACCGGCTTGGCTTACATGATCGGTGACGGCTTCATTGGAAGCATTATCATTGCTACCGGCGGCGCCGTGTTAATGCTGTTTTTGTACTATCGCTTCTTTGCCGGGCGTAGAGATCCAGCTATCCGTCGGGACCGTGATTTGTAAATAGCGCCAAAGGTAAAATCCAGCTTAGGTTTTCTAGCATTTCTGTACGCAGTTTGAACTTAGTACCATTTTCAATCGACAATGCAGCTTGATTATTGTCAAACGATTTGATTGCCAAATGTTTAAGTTCTCACATTTAAGCCTTTTTATTTCAAATTTGGACTAATACTGCTAGCAATCCGTTTTGGAACCGCACTTTCCCGGCTGACATAAAAAAGCAAGACCCGAAACGGATGTCCGAGCCTTGCTATAAAGTCTTTACATTTCTTGCTAAATAGTAGCTTATTTATTCCAATCTATACTGTTCGCCATTTTATTTACTACGACGTGCGCTCTGGTGAAGAAATTAGTCACTGCATCAGCTTGGTTGTTAAGCGGTTGCGCAGTTTTGATAGCTTGCGCAGCTTTTCTTACCGAACCGATGGATTCTACCATGTCCGTTTGGTCGTTTTTATCGCCTAATGATTCTAACAGGTCTGCCACATTTTTGAAGGCTTCGCTGGCTAATTGGGCATGCTCGTTGGACGTTGGATTCTCTGCCAATTTGTTGGCATTGTTCAAAATATTGGTTCGTTTGTCATCCAATTCGCCCGGAGTAGCTTTACCCGCTGCGGCTAATGCATCAATAGCACCGACTAGCTTGGTGAGCCCTTCCTGAATATCGGTATGGGCAGTAGCTGTTCTATCGGTCGTGGTATTGCCAGTATAATTTCTTGCCCAGGTATCATACGCCACAATGCTACTACGACCAGTGGAGGTACCGGTAGTAGTGGTGGTATTCATAGTAGTCGTATCACGCATTTGATTATTGTCGGAGGTACGGTCGTTCTGCTGTGTTTGGGTATTGTTATTCATTTGATTCGTACTCGTATCGCGGTTCATATTCATATCGCGGGTCATATTGTCTTGTTGGTTGTCCATGGTGTCTCCCTGAATATTGCTCCCTGCATCGGTATTGGGGGTTCTTTCGGTTTCCATAATCAGCGGAATCGTGTTACCATACCGCATTTCGCGCACGCGGGTCAAGGCAGCGTCTTCCAGCATGAAAAAGCTCAACGCTTTCTGTGGCGGAATTTTATCTTCCAGTCGGTCAAAATATCTTTTCTGCAATTGCATTTCATCAATTTGCGCTTTCCAGTAATCCTCGACGGCATCCGCCCAGTCCTCTGATCTGGTACCTTGCGAAGCTGTTTGTTTCGCTTCTTGTGAATACTTATTCAAAACGTTGAACTTACGGTTTACAATGGTTCCTTTCTCTTGCATGTACTCGCGGAAAATCGGATCAAATGCTTGAATTTGCTCGCTGGTAAGCTCTAAAGCCCGAAGGGCATAGCTGCGGAAACCCATCTGCAACTGTGCATCCAGCATTCGTTCGTAATCATTCTGCGTCGTGTTGCCCGTATCCCGATTCGTCGTTTGATTGGTTTGTTGCGCCGCATTTTGTGAAATACATCCTAACCCGATGAGGGTGATGAGCAATAATTTTTTCATAAGAACTTGGTTTTTGGTTTTACATCTTTTTGCAACGAGGTGAATGAGGATATGTTCATCATATTAAAGCTGTTCGGCATTCTTTAACATGATATAGTGGGGTGATTTGAATAAAATAAGGTTGGTCAACATTTTGGGAAGTCATCCTTTTTATCAAAAAACCAAAAACACATATTATGGGAATTCTATCATGGCTATTAGTCGGGCTGATTGCGGGAGCAATCGCCAAAGCCATCACGCCGCAAAAAGAGCGCAGTGGCTGGTTAACATCTATATTGATTGGTATTGTAGGTTCGATGATCGGCGGCTTTATTGCCAATGCAACCGGACTATCGCCTTCAACCGACCGGGGTTTTATTATGAGCATTCTGGTAGCAACGCTTGGCGCTTTACTGGTGCTGTTTTTGTACCATCGCTTTGCGGCGCGCCGGACGACCTTACCCTAAAGCATTTTGAAAAAAGTAAGATAAAAAGGCTTCCTGCATGAGTAGGGAGCCTTTTTGTATTTAAAATAAATTTGTACTTTCCGGTTGTCAAATTAAATGCGAATCGCTAACAAAAATCCCGTAATAATGAAACTACTCATTTGGTTACTAATCGGATTGGGCGCCGGTATTTTGGCAAAAGCCATTACCCCCGAAAAAGAATCCAACGGCTGGATTTCCTCGATGATTATCGGAATGCTGGGTTCCATCCTGGGCGGATTCATTGCCAGTATCACGGGCTTGTCGCGTATGATCGGCGGCGGCATGCTTGCCAGCCTGATTATTGCGACGGGCGGGGCTGTGTTGGTGCTCTTGATTTATCATCGCTACTTTGCGGATAAATGGAATTTGAAAGTATAATATTTATTTTTCAAATTTTCGCTATTATCAATATGAATGATTCTCCTTTTCGCAATAAAGTAGCCATTATTACTGGAGCGGGCATTGGTATCGGTTTTGAAATTGCGCGGCAGCTGGCAGCGCAGGGTGCTGGTGTGGTCCTCAATGACATTGATGAAGTGGTCGCGCAGGAAGCTGTCGATAAAATTCAGGCAGAAGGCGGGCAATGCATCGCGGTAGTCGGTGATTCCAGCAACTTAACAGTGATACAACAGTTGGTGAATCAGGCAGTTACAACGTTTGGTCGGCTGGATTTTGCCATTGCGAATGCCGGGATTACTACTTTTGGCGATTTTTTGGAATATCCGCTCGAACGTTTTCAACAGTTGGTGGCGGTTAACTTGCAAGGTACGTTTTTCCTGGCGCAAAAAGCGGCACAGCAGATGATACAGCAGCAGTCGGGCGGGCGTATTTTATTCATGTCTTCCGTGACCGGTCATCAGTATCATCCGAACCTGACGGCGTACGGCATGTCCAAAGCGGCGATTATCTTTCTTGCCAAATCGCTAGGGGTAGAACTGGCGCCGCATGGCATCACCGTCAATGCGATTTCTCCCGGCGCTACGCTTACCGAGCGTACCTTACAACTGGATGACGCGTACGCCAACGTGTGGTCGCGTATTACGCCTACCGGGCGACCCGCCATTACCACAGATATTGCGCACACCGCCCTGTTTTTGCTATCGCCACAATCCGCGCAGATCACCGGGCAAACGATCATTGTGGATGGAGGCTGGACCGCCGTGAGCCCGCCGCCGGAGTCATAAGATTGCAACAGTTATTTACTTATATTGTGAGTGGTTGTAATAAATATAAAGCCTGATTTAGTAAATAAATCAGGCTTTATTGGATAATATATTTACTTTGTATTTTATGGCAGATCAATATTCGTTAAATTAAAAGGTATTTTTTTAATAGCTTTCTCCGTTTCTACCATCAGCATCATTTTCCATTTTGGGCTGGGTTTAGTCGAAAAATAATAAGAATACAAACCATCTCCGCTGCTCGAACTGCCATTGCGCTCCACTTCTTTTCCGGTTTCATCTTCAAATTTTATATCTATAAATTTTGACTTATCGCCGCTGAGCAAAAAAGTCAATTGATTGGGGTCGTCGCTCATAAAAGAGAACGCATCTGCCAATCCTAAAATCATTTCCGCCAATGCGCGGCTGGCTTCCGGCATCTTTTTCAGTTCCGCTTCGGTCTTGTCTTTATTAGCTTTCACAAATGCATCATAGGCTTCTTTGGTGAGAAACACCATTTGAAACGGGGATTTGGCAGGGAGGAGATTGGTGTTGGGTTTGCTTTGGAAATTGGCGACTTTGATCAATGAACCCGTGGCTTCCGTCGGATTAAATAATAGAATATCGCCTTTTAATTCTTTAATTACTTCCGCTTTGCGCGAAGACGGGTGCAAGGTCAACTCCACCTCGGCAGTGGTTTCTTCTATTTTTTGATAATCAAAATCCGATTCTTCTTCATTGATTAATTCAAGTCCTTGATCATCAACGGCTTTTGCTAAAGTATTAATCTTTACATATTTAAATTTGCGCACTTCATCACCGGTTAATTTTAACTTCACTTTACAACGATTACCAAAGTAAGAATCGGTAGTGGAGCGCGTTTCTTCAATGCTACTTACGCTTACTTTTTGTGCGCTTATTACATTTGCCAGCAGGCAGAGTAAAAACAGGGCTAGGTGGTTTTTCATAATATATAGTATAGTAAGTTGTATTTAATGTGCTCAAAATTAGAGAAAAAGTAAGAAAATGCAGGGTATAAATTTTAGAATTTATGCTTGCAGCCTAAGAAGCCTTGTGGATTTTATGAAATTGCCGGATAAAATGCTTTCTTTCGGATGTCTTCTAAATCAGAAACAGCTAAAACTCAAGCGCATGAAATACCCATTTTTATTATTTACTTTTTTTATTACAAATGTAATAATTGCCCAATCGGATTTATTTCAGGAATTAAAATACCGCAGTGTCGGTCCGCTGCGCGGCGGGCGTGCTACAACAGTGACGGGCATTGCCGCACAACCCAACACGTTTTATATGGGTGCTACGGGCGGAGGTGTCTGGAAATCAACGGATTATGGCGTAACCTGGACGAATGTGTCCGATGGTTTTTTGGCAACGCCTTCCATTGGGGCAATTCGTGTCGCTGAGTCGAATCCAAATATCATTTACGTTGGTACCGGTTCGGACGGTATTCGCAGCAATGTCATTCCCGGCAAGGGGGTATATAAATCTACCGATGCTGGTAAGAAATGGTCGCTGGTCGGTTTGGAAAAAACGGGGCATATCGGCGCGGTAGAAATCCATCCGACTAATCCCGACATCGTTTTTGTGGCCGCCATTGGCAATGCGTTTGCACCGAATCCCGAGCGGGGCGTATTTCGGACAAAAGATGGTGGTAAAAGCTGGGAAAAAGTATTGTATATTGCTGACTCCATTGGTATTACAGATTTAGAATTCGCACCAGATGACCCGAATACGATTTACGCAGCAGCCTGGCGCGTTGAGCGCAAACCCTGGACGATTATTAGCGGTGGCAAAAGCGCGGGCGGCATTTACAAGTCAACCGACGGCGGCACTACCTGGAAAAAGCTCGAAAAAGGCTTGCCCAAAGGCTTGATTGGCAAGGCAGATTTAGCGGTTGCGAAATCTAACCCGAATCGTTTGTGGGCTTTGGTCGAAGCGCCGCAAGGGGAGGGGGGCGTGTTCCGTTCGGATGATCGGGGCGAAACGTTTGAATTGGTGAGTACCAAAAAAGAATTATTAGATCGTCCATTTTATTATTGTAATATTGATGCGAATCCATTAAATGCTAATGTGCTGTATGTAAGCTCCACAAGTCTTTGGAAATCAACGGATGGTGGAAAAAATTGGCAATCTATGCGCGTGCCGCACGGCGATACCCATGATATGTGGATCAACCCAAATGATACACTTATTATGGTGGAATGTAATGATGGCGGTGCCAATGTAAGTACGAATGGTGGTCGCACCTGGTCCACGCAGTTTAATCAGCCGACAGCAGAATTAT
Source organism: Saprospiraceae bacterium (assembly GCA_046314415.1). Lineage (GTDB taxonomy): Bacteria > Bacteroidota > Bacteroidia > Chitinophagales > Saprospiraceae > JADJNW01. The sequence goes on along the minus strand of JBKBWT010000101.1, from coordinate 4,344 downwards.
ATCAAGTTGAAGTGGACGATCAATTCCCCTATTGGCTCTACGCCGGTCAGCAGGATAATTACACCACCATTGCCCTGCCAAGTCTTCCTCCGCGCACGATGCAGGCTGGCGCAAATGCGTACATCATGGATACCGGGGGCTGTGAGACAGGTCCAGCCGTGCCGAAGCCGGGCAATCCGAATATTGTTTATGCTAATTGTAAAGGAAATTTTAGTGTATATAATAAATTGACCGGTCAGGAAATGAATTATTACGTCGGCGCAGCGAATTTATACGGGCATCATCCCAAAGATTTAACCTTCCGTTTCCAGCGGGTCGCACCGATTCACGTGTCGCCCCATAATCCGGATGTCGTATATCACTGTTCGCAATATGTGCATAAAACGACCGACGATGGTAAAACCTGGGAAATTATTTCACCGGATTTAACGGGTTATGATATAAAGGGGCAAGGACAAGTAATATCCGGCTTTCCTATTACACGCGATATAACGGGCGAAGAATATTATAGCACGATTTATGAAATAAATGAATCAAAATTACAAGAAGGTTTAATCTGGGTGGGTGCCAATGATGGACCCATTCACGTCACCAAAAATGGCGGTAAATCCTGGGAAAATGTGACCCCGAAAGACCTGCCGGGCGGCGGTCGCGTGGATTGCATTGACCCTTCACCCCATAAGCCGGGTAAAGCTTATGCTGCTATTTTACGCTATCAATTGGGTGATCCAAGTCCTTATATTTATAAAACCGAAGATTATGGTAAATCCTGGACGCGCATAACCAACGGAATTCCAGGCGATTATCCCGTACGCACGGTGCGCGAAGACCCCGATCGGGAAGGATTATTATATGCCGGTACGGAATATGGCATGTTTATTTCATTTGATGATGGTAAAAATTGGCAGCCCTTTCAGCAAAATTTACCGGTGACGCCCATCACCGATATTAAAGTGCATCGCAAAGATTTAGTGCTTTCGACCATGGGGCGCGGTTTCTGGATTTTGGATAATCTCACGCCATTACATCAACTAAATATAGATAAAAAATCTACTGCATTAGCCATTGCAAATGAATCTTATCGCATGCGTTATCAAGGCACGAGTGTCAATGAATTGCCCACCTATCCGGCACCGGGTGTAATCATTGATTATTATTTAGTAAATAATGTAACCAACGAAATTAAACTCGAAATTTTGGATGCGGGTGGTAAAGTGATTCGCAGTTTTACAGGCAATAAAAACGCAGGAAGTGCTGGTAATGAACGCGATATGCAGACGA
>JBKBWT010000101.1:0-3053 GCA_046314415.1 Saprospiraceae bacterium | reverse complement strand
TGTACGCGGCGGAGCAGGATTGGCATTAAATACCAACGTTGGTTTGCATCGGGTGCGTTGGGACATGCGTCATGAAGGCGCCTGGGATGCCGAACGTCCGGGTTTTGGCGGACCGCTGGTAGCGCCGGGGCAGTACCAGGCACGCTTAACGGCTGATGGTCAATCTTTTATGCAATCTTTTTTTATAAGAATGGACCCGCGTCTGCAAGAAACAGGCGTCAGACTCGAGGATTTGCGGAGCCAGGAGGAATTGACCTTACAAGTACGAGATTTATTATCGGATGCTAAAAAAGTGAGTGATGTTATTACAAAAAGGAAAACGAAGTTGGAAGAAATTATTAAAAATAATAAAAAAGCCAAAGATGTAGAAAAAGCTAAGCAAGAGTTGCTGACTGTCAATCAGTTGTATTATGAATTAGAGATGGAAGAAGGTCGTTATATGATGCCGAAATTAATCAATCAGATTCAATATTTATATAGCATGATTAATCAGGCGGATCAGCGACCCGGTAAAGATGCCTTTGATCAATATCATAATTTGGTAAAACAATTTAGTAATATTAAACAACAGTGGGACAAGCTGAATACAAAAGCATAAATGATTTTTTGACCTCAAGCTCATTTAGTGGTAAAAATCATCCTTGTAATTGCTATTTATCATTTTAATAATCGCTTAAATCGCTTATACTCCTGAGTGCATAAAAAGCGACTTATGAGTAGCGAAATGCAAGCATTATTAGAGGCGCAATACGCAAAGCTGGAGTTGGAGTGGCTGGAGTGCGTGAATTTGAACCAACAGAAACTTAAAAAGCCTGTTGTTCATCAAATGCGAGTGAACCTCAAGAAACAATTGGCTTTCCTGATATTGATGCAACATGTGGTGGAGCAGGAAAGGCTGGCGGAGTACGCGAAGGTCATTCGAGCATTGCAAAAGCAACTAGGAAAATTGAGGAATTGCCAGGTGCAGCGGACTAAAGCGGAGCTAATCGAGTCGGATTTGGGGCATGAATATAATATTTCAAATTTTTTAAAAGAAAAAGAAGCTGATTATCAGGAAGGTTGGTCAAAATTTATAGAAGATACCAATCCTGTAGAAGCCATGGCAGGTATTCGCGTGTTGGTGTCAGCAGCTTTGGAAAAAATATCACCCGACTTGCTGGAAGGAACAATTCTGGGCGGGTTTCGGCATATTCTATTTGAAATCAAGTCTTTAAGTAATATTGCTGGTTTTAATACAGATGTTTTTCACGAATTACGAGTTTTCCTTAAACAGCTTATCTATTGTTGGGATTTTTTACAACCGCATTTTGCGGATTTGCCGATTGAACCGGCATTTTGGCAAGTGGTCAAACAATTGGAGCAAGCGCTGGGCGAGTGGCATGATTATAAATCCTTGTTGAAAAAGGTGGAAACGGACAAAGATGAAGCATTTGCCTTTGTAGTAAAAGACTATTTGGAAGATTATAAAGAGCGAGCGCGGGCTTTGCTGCCTCTATTGGATGAAATGATTCCGACCATCGAACCGCTCTTTTTGTCAAAACATGCAGCAGAGGTTTCATAATGACGGTGAAAAATCAGCGAAAATTCGCTTGCCATAATCCGCATTTTATTGTAACTTGTGCAACTTTTACCAAATCACAGACTTTAGATTGCAAAAACACCAAATAAAATCAGGTAGCAGTATTATCTAAAGTCTATCGTCTAATGTCTAATGTCTGAATAAAATGGAGACTTACGGCTACGTTTTAAATTTTGCAATGCCTATTTTTATTGGCTTGTTCTTTTTTGAAAAATTCATGGAATGGCGCATGGGGCGGCAGGTGATTCGCGGCATGGACAGCGTGTCAAGCCTGAGTTCTGGTATCACCAATGTAACAAAAGATGTATTAGGACTGGGCATTGGTATCATAACCTATGGCTGGTTGGTAAATAAAGTGGCACTTATTCACATTGAGAATACTATTATTGTATATATCATTGGTTTTATTGCAGTTGACTTTCAAGGGTATTGGGTGCATCGCTGGAGCCACGAAATTAATTTTTTGTGGAATCGCCACGTCATACATCATAGTAGTGAAGAATTTAATTTATCCTGCGCACTGCGTCAGTCTATTTCGAGTTTTATTAATTATTTTACCATATTATTATTGCCCGCGGCGCTGCTCGGCGTGCCGGTGGAAGTGATTGCGGTAATTGGTCCATTACATTTGTTTTTACAATATTGGTATCATACGCAGCTCATTGGTAAAATGGGATTTTTAGAACATATCATTGTGACGCCTTCGCACCACCGGGTACATCATGCCATGAACCCCGAATATTTAGACAAAAATCATTCTCAAATTTTTATTATATGGGATAAATTATTCGGTACGTATCAGGAAGAACTGCCCCATGTAAAACCCGTATATGGTGTAACCCGCCCCGCGCACACGTGGAACCCCATCAAAATCAATTTCCAACATATCTGGCTTTTAATCAAGGATGCCTGGCGCACCCGCAATTGGTGGGACAAATTGCGCATCTGGTTCATGCCCACCGGCTGGCGCCCGGCGGATGTAAAGGATAAATATCCCGTTCATAGCATCAAAGATGTAAATAACTTTGAAAAATATGATACGCCTCATTCCAAGGCTTTCCTGGCATGGTCGTGGGTGCAAATGTTTTTTACTTATTTTTTATTGGTTTACTTTTTTGCTTACATTGGTAAAATCGGCGCACCTAATATTTTTATTTACGGCGCTTTTGTTTTCCTCTCCGTTTTTGCTTATACCGAATTAATGGATCGTAAAAAATACGCCATGTATTTAGAAATTGCTAAATCTATAATTGGCTTAGGATTAATTTATTACCTCGGTGATTGGTTTGGCGCAAGCAAGTCGGTGGTGCCCTGGTTTACCTGGTTGGTAGCAGCATATCAAATTATTTCAGCTATTATCGTAACGCTGTTTGTAATATTTGAAATTAGTAAAGACCACAAAGCGAAGCAGATGGAAATGGCGGTGGCGTGATGTCTAATTTGCAAGAATAATCCTGCCGAATTTGAATCACGC
>JBKBWT010000100.1:0-17409 GCA_046314415.1 Saprospiraceae bacterium | reverse complement strand
GTGACCGGCAGGGCAATCGCTACTGCCGTCGCCAGCGCTTGGCTCGCAAAGCTGGCCACCAGCCAGCCGCGTTCACCCACATTCCAGTCCGCGCCCGGCGGGAACAGATTGTAGCTTTCCACCACCAGCCGCAGCCACAGCAGATGCCCGCCCAGCGCCAGGAACACCAGCGTCAACATGATGGCAAACACCTGCCCCAGCGCGCCCGATTGCCCGCCGCTGTTGGGATCAACCGCGGTTGCCATCGCCATGCCCATCGTGCCCGAGATCTGTTCCGCCGCGATCAGGGGCACGGCAAAGGAGAGTTGCAGCACAAAGCCCAGCGTGAAGCCAATCACGGCTTCGGTCAGCAGGGCAAGGATCGTCTCGATCGCCAGCATATCGGCGGGCAGGCGCTCGCCTATCACTTTAAAATGGACGGCAAAATTGTTGCGCTGGTAGAAGTGATTAATAAAGGCAAGGTGGTATTAGATGATTCGCTGAATGCCGAGCAAAAATTTATCCTCGCCAACGCGGCGGCGGCTTTACTGTTGCGACAAAATCTGACCGATGCATTGAATGAGTAAAGTCTAAGGGACTGTATTCCAACGCATTGAATGAATTAAGTCGGATGTGTAACGAGCGGGCTATTCGCGTTGAGTGAGTGGCTCGCCTTTCGATTCTCAAATTTTTGCCAAATGGAAATTAATGTTCAGATTATCAATGCCTTTGTTGACGGAGATCGGGGAGGCAATCCTGCCGGCGTTGTCCTGGACGCAGATCATCTGTCAAATGCAGCAAAACAACAGATTGCAGCAAAAGTAGGTTTATCCGAAACGGCTTTTGTGTCTAAATCAAATATTGCCGATTTTAAACTCGATTTTTTTACGCCGAATCGCCAAATTGCCCATTGTGGACATGCCACCATTGGTACTTTCTCGTATTTGCAGCAACTCAATCGTATTCCGCAGCTCAATACTTCCAAAGAAACCATAGATGGCAGGCGTGAGATTCTAATACGCGGTGAATTGGCATTCATGGAGCAAAAAGCGCCCATTTATACAGCAGTCAATCATTTATACCCAAGCATATTGCAATCCTTGAACGCGTCAGCAGATATTTTAATGCCCAATGCCCCCATTCAAGTAGTTAATACGGGTAATTCTTTTTTGATTATTCCGGTACAATCGGCTCAAATACTACAAAATATTCATCCGAATATGGCTGCTATTCAAGCTATTAGTGATGAATTGGATTTGATTGGTTACTATATTTTTACTTCCGCGACCGTGCAGCAAGGACGAGACGCCGGCACACGCATGTTTGCGCCGCGTTATGGCATTGTAGAAGAATCTGGTACAGGCATGGCAGCGGGTCCACTGGCTTGTTATCTTCATGATATACTGGGCATCCGAAAATCCCGATTTTTAATAGAACAGGGACAGTTCATGACCACACCCTCTCCAAGTTTAATCGAAGTGGAGTTAAACATTGACAATCAAAAAGTTACAAGCTTAATGGCAGGTGGCAAAGGTATTGTTTCAGGCAATCGTACAGTTATAATATAGGTTTAATTCCTAATATCATCTGTAATCGTATTCCACAACATATCCTTTAATTTATCCATATTATATCCCGTGACCGAGGAGATAAATAAATAAGGAATACCCTGAGGAATTTCCGGTTCCAGCAGCTGTTCCAAATCCTTATCAATCAGGTCTGCTTTGGTAATGGCAAGGATACGCGGTTTGTCGAGCAACTCGGGATTATACATTTTTAATTCATTTAGCAGAATATCATATTCTTTCTGAATATTATCTGTATCACCCGGAATCATAAAGAGTAAGGTGGCATTTCGCTCAATATGTCGCAAGAAACGATGTCCGATGCCTTTGCCCAGATGTGCATTTTCGATAATGCCAGGAATATCTGCAATCATAAACGAGCGCCCGTCGCGGTATTTGACAATGCCGAGATTAGGCACAATGGTAGTGAAAGGATAAGGCGCAATTTCCGGTTTAGCCGCCGTCATCACCGACAATAAAGTGGATTTTCCTGCATTTGGAAATCCTACCAGCCCTACATCCGCTAAAACCTTGAGTTCCAATATTTTCCATTCTTCTTTACCCGGTTCGCCAGGTTGGGCATAGCGTGGTGTTTGATTCGTTGGCGATTTGAAATGGGTATTGCCTAAGCCCCCGCGACCGCCATCCAGTAAGACTTTTTGCTCGCCATCTTCGGTAATTTCAAATAAAAATTCGCCCGTTTCCGCATCTTTGGCAACGGTGCCCAGCGGTACTTCCAAGATTATATCGTCGCCGTCCGACCCGGTTTTATTGCCACCGCTGCCGCTTTCACCCGCTCCGGCAATTACATGCTTGCGATATTTAAGCGAAAGTAAAGTCCACAAATTCCGGTTTCCCCGTAAAATAATATGCCCGCCCCGACCGCCGTCGCCGCCGTCGGGTCCACCCTTCGCCGTATGTTTGTCGCGGAAAAAATGAGCGGAACCTGCGCCACCTGCGCCCGACCGACAACATATTTTGACATAATCTACAAAATTCTGTTCTGCCATACCTTTTAGATGCCAGCAATCAGATGTCAGACTTTTGCGAGTTGAACTAAGATTGGTCTTATTAAAATCTGACTTCTTGCTTCTCTTGTCGAATAAAAAAATTGTCACTGCATTTCACAAAACGCAATGACATTGAAATTAGTTCTGACGGTGTCCATTGCTGGACAGTGTTCTATATTTTACAAATTATCTATTTCCTGGCAAAGGCGGTCGAAGATTTCCTCAACTGCACCTACACCATTGATCTTGATGGATTTATCATTAGTAGCATAATATTCAAAAACCGGTGAAGTCTCGCTTTTATACACATCAATGCGATTGCGAATGATGGCTTCATCCGTATCATCGGCTCTACCCGAAGTCTTGCCCCGATTGAGCAATCGGGCTACAATTTCATCATCCGGTACTTCCAGCATGATAAGTTTTGAAACCGCTGTCCCTTTTTCAGCCAGCAATTCATCCAACGCTGCAGACTGCGCGATGGTACGCGGAAAACCGTCAAAAATATAGCCCCGCACATCAGGATTAGCCTCTACTTTGTTGCGCAGCATGCCGATGGTCACGCTATCCGGCACCAATTCTCCCTTGTTAATATAGCTTTTAGCCTCCTGCCCCAGCGGCGTATTATTGCTCATTTCATAGCGAAACAAGTCGCCCGTAGAAATATGCAGCAGATCATACGTTTCTACTAATTTTGCTGCCTGAGTTCCCTTCCCTGAACCCGGAGGTCCAAAAAGTATCAAATTAATCATCCCTTTAAATTATTTATCTTTGACAACCTGGAATTTAGGTGTAATATCCTGCCCTAACAGCTTCTTTGCCGAATCTTAATCCTTTTACTGGGGCGAATATACAAACAATTGGTGTAAAAAACACACTAAGGAAACGAATTACTATTTTCTTTTGTCTATATCAGAACAGAAAGGACTTTTTGAGGAATACTGCTACAATATCCCCAATTATTTTATGGTAGGTAAAGACGTTTATTCAATTATAAGTGTGACACATTGAATTGATGTGTCACACTCAATTTTAAACTTCTAAATCAGCAAATAATATATAACACTAAATATTAATTCCTTTTGACAGGAGCGCTAAATCCAGCTGCATGCTCTTGAGTTTGGCTTGCTGCACCAGCATTTCCTGCGCTCGCTCGATGGCATATTTTTCGGTAAAGGGCGTAGCCACATCCCGCACCATGTAAATTTTTGGACGCCAGTATTTCGACTTCATCAGATCATCCACCACTACACCACGCGAAGTACTGTGGATGATAAAAAGTCCCCGTTCATCATTGGATACCACCATGGCAACGTGTGAAATCCGGCTGCGGCTGCTGCGTCGGAAGAAAATGAGGTCGCCCGGTTTTGCCGCTTGTAGTGCAATCTTAGTGCCCTGCGCGCTCTGTGTACGCGAACACGCCGACACATCAATATTAAAATTTTTCATTACATAGTGGGTAAAACCAGAGCAATCGAAGCCACTGCTGGTGCGTCCGGCGTAACGATAAGGCGTACCCACATATCTTTTGGCATAATGTACTACATCGTTGCGCAGGCTGGGCTTGAGCCATTCTATTAGGTTCGATGCAGCAGAATCTGCTGATGAAGATTGTACCGCTACCGAATCATTTGGGTTATTTTGATTAAGGTTGAATGCGAGCGCTTTACAATTTAAAATTAACAATAAACTAGCGGACAAAAAAAAGGTTTTAAGGCATTTACTACTGTAACTGTCTGTTGGCATAAACTTTTAGGTTCGTTAAAGGAATCCATTCACCTGGATTTGGGGTAGCACAAAGGCTAAATCGGTTGATTTTAGAAGCTGCTGAGATATGTTCAATGGGCGGTTAATAAGTGCAAGATAGATATTATCGCCAAAAATCCAACCCTTTTTGGTTAATTATTTACTAACAATCCTGTCAATCAATTGATAATCAATTATTTGCAAGCGGAGATTTTTTGCATTTTTTTTCAACCAAATGGAACTTTTTTGATTTTTTTGAGTGTGTAGCAATGAATTTCTGTTGCTAAAAGAGCTGGTAAAATGGATAGAAGATCGCCCGTTGGAGTTTGCGCTAGTTCATTATTTCAAATTGATCTTGATCTTGTAGAAAAGCAAAGCGCTTACGAAATTCAAGTTGTGAAGTATAATTCAAACTGGTGGTAAAAATATTTTCCAAATGGCTTACCTGATGAATTACCTGACCGCTGAAGTCAATCAGGCAGGAATCGCCAGCGTAATAAATGTCGTTACCATCATTACCTATACGATTTACGCCAATTGTAAAAGACTGGTTTTCAATAGCTCGCGCAACGAGTAAAGACTTCCAGGCATAATTACGCCGTTCAGGAAAGTTAGCGACGTAAATTAAGAGATCATAATGCTCCGTATTGCGGCTCCATACCGGAAAACGCAAATCATAACAAATAAGCGGCATTATTTTCCAACCTTTCAGCTCCACTACCAGCCGCTGTTTACCCGGCGTATAGTAGTGCTGTTCATCGGCATACGTAAAGAGGTGACGCTTGTCGTAGGTTTCAAAACTACCATCAGGACGCATCCAAACCAGGCGGTTGTAAAAATTCCCTTGTGCCTCGGCGATAAAACTACCCGTGATAACGGCATCAAGTCTTTGGGCTTGGGTGGCGAGCCATTGTATCGTTGTCCCGTCCATTTTTTCTGCGAGTTTTGCAGGATTCATGCTAAAACCCGTGGTAAACATCTCCGGTAGGATAATCAGGTCGGTATGCCCGGCTAATGGTGTCAATCGCGCTTCCAACTGCTGTAAATTCGCAGTTTTATCTTCCCAATGTAAGAACGTTTGAACGAGCGAGACACGCAGGTTTTGCATAGTAAATGGAATACGAAAAGAGGCGTATGACTGTGTCGTACACCTCTTCCCAATAATATGAAAAATAAATTATTTTTTCTTGGCGGGTGCAGCAGCAGCTTGCTGAGCACTACGCAATGCACGTGGCACTTCAACAGTAGCAATAGGTACACCTGGTGAGGTCAAAATTTCTACACCTTCACCGGGTTTTACATCGCGTACCCGAATAGACTGCCCCAGATCAAGCTGAGAAATATCTACTGTCAGTTCATCTACGATATTTTCAGGCAAAGCCTTGATTTTTACCGTACGAACCTTTTGGAGCAGTTTTCCACCATTTTTCACGCCTGGGGAACTTCCTCTGAAGCGAACCGGTACTTCGACTTTCACCGGATGCCCTTCTTCAAGGCGCAGAAAATCGAGGTGAATAATCTGGTCGTTCACCGGATGGAATTGCTTTTCTTTCACAATACAGCGGAAAGGCTTGCCATCCACTTCTACCTGGGCTACTTTGAAATCCGGCGTATAGATCAAGTGTCTTACTTCATTCAGCGTTGTAGCGAAATGTACAACTTCGTTGCCACCGTATAATACGCATGGAATCTTACCATTATCCCGGGTTGCTTTCGCTCCTTTTTTGCCAAGGTCGGCTCTGAGCTCACCTTTTATATTAACTACTTGCATGATTTTAATGCTTTGCTTCCTAAAATTTGAAAAAGGCACGCAAAGATAGCAATTGAATTGATAAGTTGCTATACTTTTTTAAAATTATAATAAAGTGTTTTCGTGTTTTGGTGTTAAAATACCAGCAATACCTTAGGAGTTTGTTGACAAATCTGCACTTCAACCCCTTCTTAACCTTCCACAAATAACGCGGTAATGGAGCGATGCTCATGCGTGTTGCGAATGGCACGGGAAAACAAATTAGCGGTAGAAAGAACCTTGATCTTGTCTGAATGCTGTTTTAGTGGAATGGTATCGCACACGAGCACCTCCTGCAATGCCGAATTTTCAATATTTTCGTAAGCTTTGCCGGATAGAATCGGGTGTGTACAAAGTGCGCGTACGCTGCGGGCTCCTTTTTTTACCAGAATATCCGCAGCACGACTCAACGTACCGGCAGTATCCACCAGGTCGTCCACTAATATCACGTCTGCGCCTTCCACATTACCAATGACCGTCATCCCTGCCACTTCATTGGCACGTTCGCGCACCTTATCACAAATGACCAGATCTTTTTCAAAATGTTTGGAATAGGCACGCGCCCGCTTCACTCCACCCACATCAGGCGAAGCAAAAATCACATTGGACAAGTCCTGTTGCTCCAGATAGGGAATGTAAATGGCGTTACTCTTGAGGTGATCCACCGGGATATCGAAAAAACCCTGAATTTGCTCGGCGTGTAGATCCATCGTCATAATGCGATTGGCACCTGCCGCTTGCAACAAATTAGCAACCAATTTTGCAGAAATGGGCACTCGTGGCTGATCCTTACGATCTTGCCGCGCATAGCCAAAATACGGAATCACCGCCGTGATATACCCTGCCGAAGCCCGCTTGGCGGCATCAATCATCAGTAACAATTCCATCAAATTTTCGGCTGGCGGAAAAGTAGATTGGATAAAAAAGACAAAAGCCCCCCGTACCGATTCGGCAATCACGGGTTGCATTTCACCATCACTGAAGCGATTAATGGAAACATCACCGAGCGGTTGACCATATTCAGCGGCTATTTCTCTCGCTAAATAATGTGACTCCGTACAAGAAAACATTTTCACCTCCAAAACAGGAGTAGTATTATATAGCTCAATATGCTCTATAGTGCCATTCATGATTTGAGTTCTTAAAATTTATAAAACCAGATAAGCAATTGCAAATGAGAGGATTAGCAAAAGGTTGTAATCACCTCAAGGCTATTAATTATGGTCTTATGAAATGGATGTTTCTGCAAAGTTAAGAGAATTTGAGTACAACCAGCAGAAAAATTTCTCCTCATAATCAATTTCCAGCTTATAACGCGTTTTAAATCCTTTCATTTCTTACCCAGCTGCTGTTTTTCTAAAAGAACCTACCATTCGTCGAGAGTTTTATTATCAAAAGGATAACATTGATTTAATTTGTAGTTAACAGAACGGTTCACCTCAGGAGCGCCCAACTGTAAATAATGCCATGAACCTATTCACCATGAAAAATTTGAGCCAAAAATAACATGCAGCTATTAAAAATTGAACAGCTATGGTTTAATTGGAGCACTTCGGCGATTTTTTGGACCATTGCCATCATCGCCACCTTCCTGCTGGTTTTACTGCTAGTGTATAGCTTGTTTTCTGATGAAATAGAGCCAGCTGTGGCTCCCCCAAAAATAAAGTTACTGCGCCTGGATGCCCGAACCGTATTAATATTCTTCACTGTTTTCGGCTGGACTGCTGCCATCACCTCCTATTTCCCAAATTCATTTACTCAAATTTTATTATATGGTATCATAGCGGGTACAGGAGTAACCATTTTATTTAGCCTGGCAGCCAATTTTGCTAAAAAATCGGTGATTGCTTATAAAGCCAACACCGACACAGGCAGGGTGCTAAAGCCGATTCCGCCTCATCGCGGTGGCATCGGGAAGGTTTACATGAGTACCAGTCGCATTCCTATAGAATTGGACGCTATTACGATTGGTCGGGAATTGCCGGTGGGTATGCCCGTACGCATCGTTGACATGTTGGACGAGCATACGGCTATTGTCGAACCACTTGATAATCAGCCAGGAGGGCGAATAAATGAGCGCATTAAAGAATGACGAAATAAAAGAATGAAGGCGTGAATGAATAATGTAATATTTTATAATAATATTTACTATCCACAATGTATTCACTCCTTCATTATTAACGAATAATGAATTATTATTAATTTATTAATTATTCATTCTTTCATTCCTACGCCACTGTTGCCGTTTCGTATAATGGAAAGTTTTCCATAAAATGATTTACTTCGCGGCGAACATCTTGCAATAGTGCTTCATCATTGGCATTGGTAATAATGGTATCAATCCACTCTACCACTCTTACACAATCTTCCTCTTTAAAACCACGCGTCGTAATCGCCGGTGTGCCAATGCGAATGCCGGAAGTAACCATCGGTGACTCGGTATCAAACGGCACCATATTTTTATTAACGGTAATATCTGCTGCGCCAAGTGCTTCTTCTGCGACTTTACCTGTAACGCCTTTTGAGCGTAAATCAATCAGCATCAGGTGATTATCCGTACCGCCAGAAATTAATTTGTATCCTTTTTCAACAAAAGCCTGCGCCATGGCTTGTGCGTTTTTGATTACTTGCTGGGCATAATTTTTAAATTCCGGTTGCAACGCTTCACCAAAGGCTACCGCTTTTGCCGCAATCACATGCTCCAAGGGACCACCCTGCATACCTGGAAATACGCCACTGTTCAAGATTGCATCCATTTTAATCAAGCCGCCCTTTTTGGTCGTTTTACCCCAGGGATTATCAAAATTTTTGCCCATCATAATAATGCCGCCGCGCGGACCACGCAAGGTTTTATGCGTCGTAGAAGTCACAATATGGCAATGTTCCATTGGGCTATTCAACAAACCGGCTGCAATCAATCCAGCTGGGTGGGCAATATCTGCCAGTAGTAAGGCGCCAACCTTATCGGCAATAGCCCGGAAACGGGCATAATCCCAATCCCGTGCATACGCAGAAGCACCACAAATAATAAGTTTCGGCTTGATTTCCAAGGCTTTAGCTTCCACTTTATCCATGTCAATGGTACCGCTTGCCTCCTCTACGCCGTAAAAATGCGGTTTGTACACCTTGCCGGAATAATTCACCGGAGAGCCGTGCGATAAATGTCCGCCATGCGAAAGGTCGAAGCCCAGAATGGGATCACCGGCATTCAAGCATGCCAGAAAAACCGCCGCATTTGCCTGCGCTCCTGAGTGTGGCTGCACATTGGCATACTCCGCACCAAATAACGCTTTCAGCCGATCAATCGCCAACTGCTCGATCTCGTCCACCACTTCACAGCCGCCATAGTAGCGCTTACCGGGATAACCTTCCGCATATTTATTGGTCAAACAGGTGCCCATCGCATCCAATACCGCCTGACTGGTAAAATTTTCAGAAGCAATCAGCTCAATACCTTTCCGTTGGCGATCTAACTCTTTGTTTATCAGGTTAAAAACCACATTATCCTTATACATAAAATATATCTTAAAAATTAAAAAACTATTGTCGTTATTTGAATGTTAAATCGGCACAAAGGTACAATAATTCTTGTAAGAAAAGCTTTTAATCAAGGCAATTCCTCCCAATCTATGGCATGACTTTATACACTTTTAAAATGTGACGATCCGCGTTTTTTTTCGTTATAACAAAAGAACGGACGATTTGTCTTTTAAAAGTCGGAAATCACCTGTTGGGGTTTTCTGATTCGATTACTTTAGCGGCGAGTACTCTACAAACCAATCATTGCAAATCATTTTCGTGCCAGGTTCCCTAAATAAGGTTTAACAGTGCCTCATAATCATTCGAGGATTTTTCTGTTAATCCCTTTAATTTTGCGAACTCTGATCAAAAAAACGTACAGCAGCATGCAGCTAGCCTTCAGCAGGACGATCTTTACAAGTATTAATCATTCTTTGGTAATGATTTTTGATTCTTTTAATATTGGTAATCAATCACTTACCTCCATTCCAGTTTACTTTATTACAAACCGGATTTTAATTATTACATGCCTTATTATATGCCTCTCCGCATTGAATGCGCGGGCAACCACGGCGCGTTACCGCTGTATGTGGCGCGATAATCCGGCTACGACCATGGTGGTAGGCTGGGATCAGGTGACCGGCACCAATCCGGTATTTTATTATGATGTGACGGACAATGGTCAAAAGGCAGAAGCGTATAAATTGTCCAAAAAGCCCGATTTAATTGTGCCAGCGCGGGGTATGAACAATGCCTTTGTACGCCTGAGTGGCTTAAAACCCAACACCGTTTATTATTTTGTAATTAAAGACAGTGAGGGAGTAAGCAAACGCTTTTCATTCAAAACTGCGCCCGACCGCCCGGAACGTTTGTCCATTATTGCCGGAGGTGACTCCCGCAATCACCAGAAAGCCCGGGTCAGTGCCAATCGCCTGGTGAGCAAGCTTCGCCCGCATGTGGTGTTGTTCAATGGGGATATGACGCCGGACGACAGCGCCGGAGAGTGGCGCAAATGGCTGGATGACTGGCAAGAGACATTTGGCAGTGACGGACGCATTTTTCCGGTGCTGGTGGCGCGCGGCAATCATGAGGCAAGCAATCAATCGTTGATTGAATTGTTTGATGTAGGTAGCGGGGGCATTTTTTATGCTTATAATCTGGGAGGTAACCTGCTGCGCATTTATACCTTGAATAGCTTAATTCCGGTGACGGGTACCCAATTAGATTGGTTTGAAAAAGACTTGCAACAAAACAGTAATATTTCCTGGCGAATGGTGCAATATCATTATGCCATGCGCCCGCACACCAAAGAAAAGCCCGAAAAAGATGAATTGGTCATTCACTGGGCGCCTTTATTTTATAAATATAAAGTGCAACTCGCCATTGAATCGGACTCACATGTTGCCAAATGGACCTATCCGCTGCGTCCCTCGAACGAACCAGGAAGTGATGAGGGTTTTATTCAGGATGACGAAAAAGGCACCGTGTATGTAGGTGAAGGCTGCTGGGGCGCTCCCCTGCGCGAAGCGAATGACGATAAGAGTTGGACCCGGAATAGTGGAAGCTTCAATAGTTTCAACTGGATTTTTGTAGATGCCGATAAAATGGAAATTCGCACCGTCATGACCGATGTGTCTGAAGGTGTGGGTGAATTAAAAGATAATAACCTCTTTACGCAGCCGGTAGGGCTTTCCATTTGGCGTCCGAGCAATGGTGATGTCGTTACCATTTATAAAAACCCTGCGCTGGCAATGGCTGCCGCCAAGCCTAAAGTTGACAATACCAAGGTAATGAGTGCTGCACCGGAAAAACCCGGTACTACGACACCCACCACCAAATCCAGCGGAGGTACTGCCGCAGCTGACAACACTGAATTTAGCAAATTGCAATGTGACGCCGCCGGTAAAGTAAGCTTCAAATATACGCTACCCCGTGCCGGTAATGTGCTGATTTTGTTGCTCGACGAAAAATATACCGTACTCGATCGGCAGTCATTAAGTAGCCAGACTGCCAAGAGTTATCTGCGCGAATTCGACCTGAGTGTCCAGAAAAAAGGGATTTACCACATTATTGTCAAATGCGGCGAAGATGTGATTCATAAGTACCAGGTGAATCGCTAAGCAAAGTAACAAACTTCAGTAGGCTACGATATTTTCTACCATAAAAGAAAAACCAAAAGAGGCTGGTCTTTCGATGCGGCATACCTTTCGATCATACTTTCAATATTTTCTGAAAATTTTAAAACTTTTAACGAACTGCCAATCCTTCCTGTATGTTCAAAGTTTTGTAGCTTTGGACGTTTTTTAATTTATTGAGAATGGACAACTGATGATTGATGAACAAGTGTATGATCTTTTCTTCTGTTTAACAATCATATATAAATAATTCGTCTATTGTCAATCAACAATCAACTGGATGGTTAAGTCGTTGAATTCGATTAAAGCGCCGATTGATGAGGAACTCCGGCATTTTGAAACGCATTTCCGCGAGGCAATGCGCAGCCCCGTGCCATTGCTGGACAAAATCACCTACTACATCGTGCGCCGCAAGGGCAAGCAGGTACGCCCCATGTTTGTTTTTCTGTCGGCAAAGCTTTGTGGGGGCGTGAGCGACTCGACTTATTCGGCAGCTTCATTAGTAGAATTGCTACATACTGCAACATTAGTGCACGATGATGTGGTGGACGACAGCTACGAGCGACGGGGTTTTTTCTCGATCAATGCGCTGTGGAAAAATAAAATTGCGGTACTGGTAGGCGATTATTTATTATCGCAGGGATTGCTCCTATCTTTAAAAAATAAGGAATTTCGCTTGCTTGAGATTGTATCAGAAGCGGTCAAATCGATGAGCGAAGGCGAATTGTTGCAAATTGAAAAAGCCCGGAGGCTCGACATTAAAGAAGCTATTTATTATGAAATCATTCGCCAGAAAACCGCATCGCTCATTGCTTCCGCGTGCAGTGCAGGTGCGGCTTCGGCAACAAAAGATGAAGCTATCATTGAAAAAATGCGGCTTTTTGGTGAAAAGATCGGCATTGCTTTTCAAATTCGGGATGACCTTTTCGACTTTGGTACCGATGACGTAGGCAAGCCGCTCGGTATTGATATCAAAGAGAAAAAATTGACGCTCCCGCTCATCTTTGCCCTTGACCGCGCCTCGCGTGAGGAAAAGCGTTATATCATGAACAACATTCGCCTGCACCATCAAAAACCCGACAAGGTGCGCGAAGTCATTGAATTTGTGCAACAAAGCGGTGGTTTACAATATGCCGAGGAAGCCATGCTGCGCTTTCGCCAGGAAGCATTTGACTTACTTCACACGTTCCCGCCAACTGAAGTACGCCAGGCACTGGAGGATTTGGTTATCTTTGTGACCGATCGCAAGAGCTAAGCAAAATCAAAACTCAAGAAAAATGGAGGGATAGGTACTGATGCTCCCATTCCCCTATCACCTCATCACCCAGTTACCCTCCTACCGACTCGCCAAACGCGGCGCTTGCGGCATATTTTTATAAAAAGAATCCAGATAACTCATCATATCTAAGCGGCTTTCCATGCTCAATAATTCAAAATTGATAACCAAATCGTACAAAGCCTCCCGTTTGGCGCGAAATCGTTCCAAGGTTTGCGGTAAATCACTCGTGTTTTTACCACGCCACTGAAAAAAGCGTTCCCGAACCGACTTAATCGGCAGTTTAGCAGGCGGTAATGCATAATGGGCATTTACCATGCCAGAATAATCAAAATCGTACGGAATGGGCAGTGGAGCAGTCGCATGGCCCTTATTAACCAGTTTAATATTGTGCTGCTTGGTCATATTCCAGTCGGTATTGCCTATCATATATTGGAAAACTGCCATTAGATTATACTGATCCGCATTGATCGCCGTCAATTCACTCGGCTCGTCTTCGATCAATTCGCCTCCCAGACGCTCTGCCATTTCCTCATTGTTTTCGATGATAAAAGCATAAGCTTCCGTAGAGCCCTGAGCATCCTGGTAAGTTACTTTTGCCAATTGTACGCGAAAACTATTATCCGTCAAGGTATTCAACATCTTATAAGTAAGAAACTCTCGTAATACCAAATCATTGTTACCATTGATACAGTGCGTCACCAGTTTTAAACTTTTATAGTCCGGGTTTAACCCTCGGCTCGCCAAATTTTCTTCGGAAAACTTAAGTTTAAGGGGCGGGAAAGCACAGATATTCCGCCGGGCATGACCACGTACACTGATCTCAGCCGGGATTTGTTCTTTGCCCCAACGTACCGTCACCGGCAATGCCAAATCAGCAGCCTTATTTTCTACCAGATAGTGCCAGTCGGTTTCCAAGGTCATTTCCAGCACTTCAGGTTGGCTCAAATGTGCAAACAAACTAGGGTTTAGCGCCTCATTGTCAGGCTTTGGCGCGCAACTAGCCAATAAATAGCCGGCACAGATCAGGGTTAAAAGGTTTTGAATGCGGTGTCTCATGGTTTATGTTTTAATCAGATGATTTGTGTCAGGTGATATTAGTATAGTCGTTTTTTTAGCGAAAAAGTTGCGCCAACGACAACGTGTTCGATGAAACCCAATGGAAATCATGCCAGATGCAACTATTATCAAGGTATTCGGCAAAAACCACCCGATTAGTAGCAATTTTCAGCTTGGTCTGCATAACTGAATGATTGGTCGTAAAAACTGGCAAAAGGATGTTGCTTTGTTTATATTGCAAGTAATCTGCTCAGAGAAGTTGACACGTCCAGAGAAAAATTCACTACTGTTCGCTACTTAAAAAACTGATTGTCAGAAAATTGTAATTAATTTTCGCTATAATTTTATTTTTTTACCATTGGGCATTTTCGTTTACTAAACGCCATTTTAAAACTTTGTCGAAGAAAAAAGCAATTTGGACGATTCGAATTTTGACCAGATCGTTCTTAACCGAATAAAATTTTGCGAATAATGATATTATTTTTGCCCAAAAGAGGGCGTTTTAATATACATAAGTTAAAATACTATCAAAATTGGTCAAAATGATAGTAGTGTATAGTTTACACTAAGTATAACTTTGTCCTTGTAACCAGAAAGCAGAAATTACCGACTAAAGAAATGTAACCATTATGATAAGCTGGAGTAATCCAAACTCAGTGAACGAATTGCACCGTCTTAGAATAATAGGTTACACACAGTTTTACGAACAATCATCCATTATTAAAATCAAAATGCTGTTTATTATGAAGGATTTCAAAAAAATGTTGATTCTGAGTGCTCTGGTTCTGAGCATTGTACTGTTTGTAAGTGCGGTAGCTTCGGCTGCCAACCCGATTGTGACGATTACACCGGCTGGCTATGCTAAGAAAGTGAGTGTTGTACTGGACCAACTCGCAGCACCGGCTACCATTTGGGTGGTCAATGCGGAAGGCACTTTGTTACTGGAAGAAAAGACGGAAGGTGCTAAATTCGCCAAGGTTTTCAACCTGGAAAACCTACCGGAAGGTAGCTACAAAGTGATCGTAACGACGGATCGCAAAGAAATCGTGCAGCCTATCACACTGAATACGAGTGCCTTAGTCGTAAACGACGCGGCTCGCGAGGAGTATTTCGCCCCTTTTATTCGTGTCCGGGAAGACGCTATTGACGTAATGTGGCTCAACAATCGCCTCGGCGACGTGAGCGTAGCGATCCTGGACGAACAAGGCGGAATCGTGTACGAAGAAGCAATGGAAAACGTACTGAAAGTAGAAAAACGCTACAAAACCAGTGACCTGGGCAAGGGCAATTACACCGTGCGCGTGAGCACGCCACGTAAAGACTACTACCAGGCGATCGCTGTGAAATAAATCAAGATATTTGAACATATGGGAAGCGTTTGCTCCGTTGGGGCAGGCGCTTTTTTATTGTCTAAACAGGCTATCCTGCCTTTTAAAACAGCCATTGGCTCATCTTCAAATCCTTCGGCGGCAATCAATGCTGCACTTGTTGCTGAAAAAGCTGTTTTTCTGACGTAAAATCAAGGAAAGGATACTGCTGTTCCAGCCGTTCGATCTTTATTAACTGCTGCTGTATAAACGCCTGATGCTGCGCCGATTGCGCATGAAAAGCCCGGTGCTTGCTCGCCTGCAAAATGGCTTCAATCTGCGTCAGCAATTGCTGCGTATTTTTATCAAAAAAAGCCTGGCTAAAATATTGCCATACGTAATCAATCGCCAGCTCATTCGGGTGAATCATATCCGCATTAAAAAAACGATAATCGCGTAAGTCGTCGATAATCAATTCGTAAGCGGGAAAATAATGCACAAAATCCAATTGTTGGCACAGGGCATCAATGGCTAATAATAACGTGGCTTTGCTGCGCTGGTTCTCCACCAATCCATCGCGGATATGCCGCACGGGACTTACCGTGAAAATCACCTGTAAATCAGGCTTTTGCGCTTTCATTTTTTGCAAAACTATTTGAAATGCCGGTACAATTTCTTCAACGGCAAGCCGCCGTTTGGCAAAAACCTGTCCCGGCATTTTATGGCAATTGGCAACGATTTGCCCGGTTTCCTTGAATGCAAAGACATGGGCAGTGCCCAAAGTAAGCAAGAGCCGGGAGACCGAGGGCAGAAACGCCTGAGCTTCTTGCAGTGTCGTATTTATTTTTGTTAAAGTTGCTGCCGGATGCAAACCCGAAAAACTGCCATGATGCGCCCAGCTATGCCAAAGCCCTTGATTTTCAAAGAGATCGCTTTCCGTCAATTGCTGATTCGTCAGCAGCATTTCCAATTGCCCGGCTATTGAAATTGGATTGTACACAATGCCAAAAGGATTTTGTAAGTGCCTGAATTTCAGGTCGGTCAGTCGTGTGCCAATGTTTTCGGTAAAACAGGACCCTATGCTCAGTAGCCCCTCGGCATGACTGAGTTGAAAGGGAAAGGACAAGGGTGGTAATTCGGTGCGAAATAGCATAATGCTCGGCTTTATAGCTGACCTGGAAGCTTCTACGCGCTTTTTTATAGATACTGGCGTAAGCATGATTGCTTTATGATGCAGATCTACGCCCGATAGCAATCCGTTTTTTCCTTTAAATTTGGTAGCAAACGCTCCATCTGACTTCCAAGATAGCGTAAAAGTACTTGCAAAATGCCAAAAATTCGCGCTTAACAGCTACCGCGGCAAAAAAAACAGCGCCAGCATGATTCCAATTGACAGCAGCGGCAATTCAACTCCAATTTCCGGCAATGAGAGATGATATCTTGGCAATCACTTATGATATGCTGGCAATGAAATATCATTCTCCGTCAATAAAATATCATACGGTGTCAATAAAATATCATTTCCCGACAATTGCAGGGTCGATTCCGGCTATCCCAAGTCCGATTTTGACGATTAAAATGCCTTGCTGGACAACCCGAACGGCTTAATGATTGACGACTTATGATATTTCATTGCCAGAAAATTACAAATGATTGACGGAATATCATATGTAATTGACGGAATATCATGTGTAATTGCCAGCATATCATATTTTATTGACAGAAATTGAGTTTTCATTGCCGGAAAATGGATTCTCATTGCCGGGAATTGAACTTTTATTGGCAGAATCGGTGTCTAAATTGCGCCGAAAGCCAATAAAATTATGCCTTGTACATATTTGATTGCACTTTGGTAAATATTTACAACCGAAGAAAAAATAGGATACCCCTTTATTACATCAACATTAGACTTGCGTCAAATTGATTATCAGCATATTAAAAAATTCCAAAGACCGGCACAAATACCCAATATCATATCCATATCATATTGGCGCTTCATTCTGATTTGGTTGTAAATAATCCTA
>JBKBWT010000099.1:0-17479 GCA_046314415.1 Saprospiraceae bacterium | reverse complement strand
CTAAGCTTCGAAATTTCAACTCAGTATTATCGTTTGTCGTTCCTTTGAAATTAATTTGCTTAAAGTTTTTAGTTAAAAATTTATGTAATTCAGTTAATTTATCTTCATTAATAAAAATTGAAAAGTTTTTACTTTCGTGTTTTGAATAGTCATTCAACATAAAAGTCTTTTTGAGTTATATAGATTGATAGCTTTAGTTACTTACTTAGGCTACTTCGCTAGTATTCGCAAAAAGTCAGAGGAATTAAAGCGATGTCAATACGCAATGACATCGCTTTAATTTAATTCATATCTCCCCACTTCCCACTACTTCCACCCATCTACCCGGCGTGCGCGAGGTGATGCTGTTGTCGTACATCGCTTCGCAGGCGGTGGCGGGCAAGTAGAAGCGCCCTTGGTATGCTGCGTTGAGGCGCACGACGAAGGTGAGCGACTGATTTTGGAAGAGGTCGAAGAAGGTATTCACGCGGTCATCGCGGAAGTCCTGGTAATCAGGGTTGGCGACGTTGCCGGTGGTTACGAAGTTATCCATTCGGGTGTTGAGAATCTCCCAGCCGGAGGGGAAAATCTGCGTGAGCACCATCTCGCGGTACGGAATGCTACGGCTGCCGGGGTGCTTCACGGTTACTTCCGCTACAAAGTCGGTGCCTTGCGGGATGTTGCTGGGGTCGAGTGTTTCACCGCCGGTGGTTTTATATATGACATTGATATTCAGGTTGTTGGCGCTGGCAGTTTCTGCACCGGTGACGGGTTGTCCGCGCAGGATGAGCCGGGCGAAGATGGTTGCCTGACTGGTGTTTTTTACGTTCACGGTGCTGCCGCCGTTGCTGGTGGGCACTTGTATTTGCATCAAAGGCGTGGTGGAACCGGCGTTGACGCTCTTGCCATTCACCGCATACGTAAAGGTGTAGCGCTTGCCGACTTCGGTATTGCCCACGAATTTGCCGATTGCCAAAAGGGCGTACGCCGTTTCCTGTGTGCTGAGCCATTGTTGGGAGCTGAGTTCTTCCGCGACGTCGCGCACCATTTCACCAGCCGCACTCTTGTTGCCCATGAGCACCATTGTTTCCAGCATCATCGCCTGATCGCGCAGGGTGGAGCCGTAGGTGTAGCTGAGTTCGCGGTAATCGGTGACGCTGCGGCTGAGGTTTTGGGTGATGGACTTGGCAACTTCGGGCTTACCGGCAGCGGCGTAAGCAGCGGCGAGGCGCCATTTGGCGGCATTGCTCAGGTTTTTGGTTTCGCGCAGGCGATTCATCGCGCCCATTTCCGGTTCTTTGGCAAGTGCCAGCGTGTAGAGGCGGTACGCTTGATTCAACTCGTGGCTGCGGTCATCCATGAAGCCGTAATCCTTGAGTTTGGGGTCCCACATGCGGGCAGCTTTCTTTTGGAAATTTTCCCAGCGGTCGAGCAGATTATTCGGCACATTGTACCCTAAAGCCTTGGCTTCCAATAGGAAATGACCGGCGTAGCTGGTGCTCCATTGGTCGGGTCCGCTTTGTCCGGGCCAATACGCGAAGCCACCGTTATCCGTTTGGAATTGCTTCAAGCGGTCAATGGTTGCTTTGATGTTGTTGGGCACCGATTTTTTCTGCTGCTCGTTCAATTCCATCAACTTGCTGACGTACAATTGCGGGAAACCGCCGGACAAGGTCTGCTCCAAACAACCATACGGATATTGCAGCAAATATTGCAAACGCTCGCCGAGATTAATCGGTGGAATGTTCGACACTTCCAGCATGCCTTCGTTGGTGCCTTTCATGCCAATGACATTGTACTGTTGCGACCAATCCTCACCCGGATTCAACACTTTGCTGCGCACATCGGTGACAATTGGATTTGGATTACGCACTTGAATTTCAATGTCTTGTGTCGCGGTTTCGCCGCCGCCTTGGGCAGTAATCGTGAATTTGGCAACGCCGATGTTTTCTTTCACCTGTACGTCAAATTCTACCAAGCCGTCGCCGGGTTTATCAAAACTGATCGATTGCGAAGCGCCATTCGTCAAGCTGACCAAGCCACTTTTTTCTTTCACCGAAACATTGACATTCTTGACTTTAGATTCCATGGCAAACACATTCACCGGCAATTTCAACGTCTCGCCCGGACCGAGCACACGCGGCAAGGTTGCCAGAATCATCAACGGTTTCTTGACTGGCGTCATTTTTTCAGCGCTGCCGTAAGCGTTGTCACTAGAAGCTACGACCATCGTACGTACCGCTCCGATGTAGTTGGGTATCTTGACCTGATGTTTGACTTTCTGACCACGTTTTAATTCAAACGGACCGAGGTGAATCACCACTGGTTTGAAACGATTCGCGCGATCTTGCGCAGCTTTGCGATTGATACCCGCATCCCCACCAATGCTCAGAATGCGCTCCAATTCACCACCGTACGCGCCGAGCACCATATCATAAACGTCCCAGGTTTTTACCCCCAAGGCTTCTTTGGCAAAGAAAGACTCCCAGGGATTCGGCGTTTGGAAACGCGTTAAACCCAGCAAACCTTCATCGACAATATCAATGGTGTAAGCCATCGCTTTGCCGCCCTTTTCAGACACTTCGACGGTGACGGTTTGTTCCGGTTTCAATTCATTCGGCATGTTGATGACCGGATTCAAACGCGTGGCAGGGTCTTCCACCATGATCGGAATCACGCCGTACATGCGGATGGGCAGGTCGTTTTTGGCTTGAGCGTGCGGTTGAATGAGCTCCACGTGCGCATAAACATTGGGCGTCATCTCCTCGGTCACTTTGAAAGTGAACTTGTTTTCACCTTTTTTCGAATCTTTCCAGAAGGATTCGACGACTTTCGTGCCATTTTCCAACGTAATTAAAGCCTTGCCTTCCTCGCCAGTCGGGATGGTCAAAGTGACCGTTTCACCGACATTATATTTTTCTTTATCTGCTGTAAATCCAAGCATCGCAGCCGCCGAGCGCGCCTGATAATCGTCCTCCGGGTAGCCCGCGTAGAAATAATCGCCCGTGCAGTGCCCGCTCTCGGTGTCGCATACGCGGATGAGGTAGCGCCCCCAGTCGCTGACCGTTACATTCCAACTGGCTTGCCCTTGCGCATTGGTCGTGACCGATTGGGTTTGCAAAGCATCCACATGTTCTGCGCTGTTGTAACGCGAAACATTATCATAGCCTTCATCCCACCACCAGCGCCATTCCACACGGTACAAGCCGACGCTGAGCTTGCGGTTGCGCTGTGGACTGCCGCCGGTATTGACGGCGACAAAATCAACTTTGGTCGGTTTGTTGAATTGCACCTGCTTGTCGCCCCAACTACCTTTGGGAATAGCAACTCCGGCATACACCGAGAATGGATGATAGGGCAAGGTGACATTGTCCGTACTAAAATCACCGCCTTTTTCAATGACTCTGGTTCTAAAGGAAGCTGATAATTTGCCAGGTACGAGCTTGTTATCCAATACGTTAGCATTGAATTGGGCATTGCCGTTTTCATCCAAAGTGCCGTCGAAAATGACCTTCGATTCTGCGGAAAAAGAACGCGCCGGATCGTCAAAAACAAAGTCTTTGTACTTGGAAAAGGAGGTATTCGCTTCGCTTAATTGCACTTCGACCACTGCTTTCAGATTCTTAGCCGGAGCGCCGTAGAGCCAGCTCGAAGACAAATTCGCGGTAAGCGGCTCATCCGAAGCGCGGA
The DNA here is from genome assembly GCA_046314415.1 of Saprospiraceae bacterium. Taxonomy (GTDB): domain Bacteria; phylum Bacteroidota; class Bacteroidia; order Chitinophagales; family Saprospiraceae; genus JADJNW01. The sequence goes on along the minus strand of JBKBWT010000099.1, from coordinate 13,810 downwards.
GTTCTTTTTTACCAAAATCTAGATTGATACTCAGGCGATTAGGCTTCACCGTCTCAATGCGAACCGAGCGGTTGAATTCAGCGCCGCCCGCTTTTACTTTGGCATTCCAACTACCCGTTGGCGCGTCAGGATCGGTTTCAAAATACAAGGCGTACACGTCGCCCGCACTTGGCGTCACCACGCGTCGTTCCTGCATTTGCCCACGCGAATCGGTCAATTCAAAAGTAATCGGATAGTTTTCTGGCAGTTTATTATCTCGATCTTCCAACACAAAATTCAAATACACCGAATCGCCCGGACGCCATACGCCGCGCTCGCCGTACAGGTAGCCTTTCAAACCTTTTTGCGTCACTTCACCTTCCACTTCAAAACGGCTGAGCGACAAGGCATTGCCATCTTCCAGGCGCAGATAACCTTTTTCTTCGCCGCTGCGAGCAACAACCACAAAAGGTTTGCGTGACAATTGAACCGTGGATTGCCCATCACCATTGGTTTGCGCACTCGTCAGCAATTGTTGTTGAAAATCATAAAATTCCAGGGTGACGCCGCTCATCGGCTCGGTGGTACGCAGGTCGGAAACCGTTACAAAATAAGAATTATCCGTGCCGCCTTTGGTAACGATGCCCAGATTGGAAGCAATTACATTGCGCTGAATGAAGCGATCCGAGTTGTAATATGCTGGGAAACAAGGATTTTCGCGGTGTGCCCAACTGTAATTATCATACCAGCCATCCACGCCATACCAGCTGTCCATGATGCTAACGTACTCGCCGTTTTCATCGGTATTGCCTACCAAGGCTACCACATTGGTCAAATCTGCCGTTTCGCCGGTGGAGCTATCTGTATTGCAGAAATAAGTCGAGTATGCAGGTCGGAAGCCAATGCGCACCTGATAAATTGCTTCGGGATCTTGCTCGATCATTTTGCTCAAATCCAGTGCATAACGCGTCCAATCACTTGTGCGGGCGCGGGCGTTGAGGTCGGTTAGATTGATGCGTTTTTGCATAACAACCCGTCCCACTCGATACAGATCATAGTTGCCATCCAATTCATTCGTTTGTAAAAATTGGAGGATATTATTATTATAAATTTTAAATACCTCGACATCAACCGCGGTCAAACTAATTGCCTCAAAAGGAAAGATTAATCCATTAGAATTTGGCATAATAACACCCCGACCCACCAGGCGCACCTGCGGCTGCACGTCTTCAAACGCCACCTGCCACTCGCTTGGATTCGCCATGGATTTGCCGTTCAGATTTTTTACACCCGGACTTACTACAATTCTACGCTCGCCGATAATGCGTTCCGACGGGTAAATGCGCACCTGGTTGCCATCCACCACCGTGCGCAGCGCACCATTGTAATCGCGAATGCTCACCAAACCATCCAGATTCTGCGTTTCCGACAGTGGATCCGAGAAAAACAACAAAATATACTGCTCCTGGTCTTGCGCCACGCGGGCGTCGGTCACTTTGAAATCCTTTAATGACGGCACTTCCACTTGTTTTTCGCCGCGCAGCACCACATTCACGGGTTTGCCGTCCCATTCCAGCTCAATTTCCGAAGGCTGATTGCCACGATTGATTTCGGTGATGACAAAATTGTGTGCCAATTGCGCCGACTGGTGTTCCCAACGAATAGGGAGGGTTTTGCCATTTTGCTTGGCGGTTAAAGTTTGCTCAATGTTCTCATTTTCAGCCACATCGGCAGTGAATAAAGTACCACTGAATTCCTGTTTACTCAAATCTTTTGGATTTGGGGCGTCGTAGCCGTTGGTTTGTACCTCAAAATACTGATCGCGCGTGCGGAAGTCAAACTGGAAACTTTGGGCGTCTTTGGGCACCCCCTTTACGATTTTTCCTAATTCGACCGTAGCGATGTACGTTGTGCCGGAGTTTAAACTTTGTTCGGGGTCAAAACGCAGGGTTTTCGCGTCTTCCCACACGGCTTGACCGGAAATGGCAGGATCGAAACTAATTACGTTTTTTGCCGTTTCACCTACCAGGGTAGAGTCCACCACGGCATCGGCGAAGCGCACCCGAATGGGGTTAGCTTTAGAAATAATGCCACTGGTGAAACCATACACGTAAGTTTGCACGCTTTCCGGGAGTTTTCCGGCGCGGTTTTCCGGCTGTTTTTTACAAGCGGAAGTGATTAAAACCATTAAAACAAAAGTCAAAAAGACAGAGCGACGAGCTGTATTGGCGAACATATATCAAGGATTTACGAATTTATGATGTTAAATTATAATTTCCGATATTTAGTTGTAAATAATTTTAAAAGCAATAAATCGTTGTAATTGATTGATTTTCAATTCTTATGATGTTGGCTTACGAATGGTAATCCAATAACTATTACATTTCTTATAAAATTTCGATTGGGTATTCAAGATAGTTGCAGTAGAGACGTCGGAAGTCGGAGCAGGGAAGTCAGCTTGCTTTAATTTAGTCTGGCATCTGGCGTCTGATTTCTGACTTCTAAAAATGCGCATTTCACGCAACACCAACGGCGCTTTTCTTGTTTGGATAGCAAATTCTCAAGCTCGGATAAACAACGCATGAATTTAGTAAAATCTTTGAATTCAGTATAAATTTTTTAATAAATGAATAAGTTTTTGCCGCTTTTTCCCCTACAATTGGTCGTCTTCCCCGGCGAACCATTGAATTTGCACATTTTTGAACCACGTTACCGTCAACTCATCCGCGAATGCGAAGAGGAGGGCATCACTTTTGGCATCCCGGCGTACATCGGCGGCAATGTGATGGACGTGGGTACGGAAATCAAACTGGTGTCGGTGGAAAAAAGGCACGAGAACGGATCGTTAGACATCAAAACCCAGGGCATTGGTTTGTTTCGTATCCAACAATTTTATAAAAAAGCCCCAGGTAAGCTGTACTCCGGTGCCGATGTAGAAACCTTGAGCGCCGACGATCAAAGCGACTTTTTGACTGCCGAGAAAATTCTGGATCACATGCAGCAGTTATTTGAGTTGTTGCGGGTAGATAAGACATTGCCGGAAAATGTGCAGGAGTTTCGTACGTATGATTGGGCGCATCATGTGGGATTTTCTTTGCAGGAAGAGTATAAATTTTTGTGCATGCTCGATGAAACCGAGCGCCAGCATGCCATGCTGGAACACCTGGAACGCGTAATCCCTACCGTGCGCGAAATGGAAAACCTACGCCAGCGCGTGCTAATGAATGGACATTTTAAAAATATTATTCCGCCAAAGATTTGAACGTCGTTAGCTGTTATTTTTTATTTGGCGCGTCCCCCTATTTAATATACTCACGCTACAAATAACAATTAACCAATAACCCCAAAATAAAACAGCCACACAAGTATCTAAGGGAGTTTTTGACCCCCGAAGCGACAGGATTAAGGCAGCCAACGTGGTTCTGTAATCTTCTTGTTTCCCGAAGGAAAATCCTGACAAGTCAAAGGATTGAAGCCCGCCATAGTTACGTTACGTCTGACCTTTATTTGTCTATTAAGTGTTGAGGCAAAAACTAAAGGCGATACCTGTGTGGTGTGGGTGCAACAGCACTTTTTGCCGTTAGCAAGGGCAAGATAAAACGGTTTTTGGAAAATTGCAATGGGGAAAGTGTTAAATATCTGTGCTCAATTAAAAGGTAAATAACGGAATACGTTGTTAACTTTTATTTAGTAAATCATTTAATTTATCAACGATTTCTTTTTGTGTAAATAAATATCAGTAATTATTGAATTTTTATCAAACTAAATAATCATCTTCGTTTTCTACTTTTCTACTTTCTCCCTTTTTTGAAAAAGCGTAAAATAATAAATGTGTAATAAAAGCAAACAACGTCCCGAATATCCAAAATATCAATGTTACAGCAAAAGTTGGCATCCCACAGGATGGATTATTTTGTTCAGGTTTAGGAAAAAATAATCCAGGAAAAATAAAAAGATGCCCGATCATAACAAGTAACAGAATTACAGATTTCGCATGTTTCAACTTAATCAAATTAGAAATAATATAAATTCCTAATTGACAAAGAGAAATTAGCACGATAATAAGTATCATGTAGTATAAAGTTATGCCAAAAAATAATTATATTACTATTTCTTCCTCGCTTTTACATCCAACATCAGCGAAATTACATGCGAAAAGGTATTATCCTGGTCGCCCAGATCGGTAAACGCATAATCCAATCGCAGGGCAGCAATTTTTAATCCGACGCCGATGGCGGGTCGCACCGCTAACATTTCCTGATTGTCAAAATCGCGCTCGCGCTGAAATTGGCTCATACCCGTGCGCACATAGAGGAAACCATTATAATCTGCTTCGATGCCAAAAGCCGGATCAATGCTAAATGGATCGCTGGAAATCAAGGTATTACGCTCGCCGTCGGTGGTAATATTAAAATCCAATTCCGGGGTAATGCCCAATTTATTAAATTGAAAACGATGCGCCACGCCCAGCAAAATCTGCGGTTTGGTCACTTCCACACTGTTGATCGGGATTTCGTTATTCGTAATTTCCAACACTTGTTTTTCCTCTTCGGTGAAATTAAAGCTCCAGGCATTGAAAGTCGAAGTTAAATCTTTACCGACCGCGCCAAAACGCCAATTACCGCGCTGATACTGAATGCCAAGGTCCAAACCAAAGCCCCACGCCGTCGCAAACGGACCAATCCGTCGGTGAATCACCTTTACATTCCCGCCTATCAAAAACTGCCCATTATTTGATTTTAATGCTTGCGCATAGCTGCCGAGAAAGGCATAGTCCGCTGCCGAAAACTCGGTGACGTTATCAAAATTGACACTACCGTCGGCTTCATAAAGCGTCAATGTATTAGGAATTTCATCTACACCGAAACGAATGAGTGACAAACCAATACGTCGATTCGATTGCGACATCGGTAAGGTAATGCCTAAGTAATCAAACTTCCCCACACCGCCAAACCACTCCGAGTGCATCGCGCCCACCTGCAAACCTTGCAAATCAATACCTGCCAATCCCGCGGGATTCCAGGCAGCCGCCGTCACGTCCTGGATGTTCGCCACCACCGCATTGCCCATGCCTTGCGCACGCGCACCCACGCCAATGGAGAGGAATTCGTTGCTGTATTTTTGGGCAAAAGTAGCAGTTGTTATTAGCAAAAAAGCCAATACTAAAATTTGTACCGAAGTTTTCATGCAAATGAATTTTAATGCACACAAAGATAAACGTAAGTAGGCAGCACTAAGTGTGTTTGTAAAGACTTTAGCTAATACATTACAAATTGTATGTAAAAATGCAGCGGATTCGTGCCGGGTTATGATCACTGACTCACCTCGGCAGGCGTAGTCTTCTTTTCCAGAATCTGCTCGCGCAAGTCACGATTGATCGCAATACTGGCATTTAATTCAAAACCCAACAGCAGCACCAGTGAGTTGAGCTGAATCCACAGCATGGTGACGATAATGGTACCAAAACTGCCGTATAGCTTGTTATAATTGCCAAAATTATCCACGTAGAAGCTAAATCCAATAGACGTGAGCAGGGATAGAACCGTCGCCAGGATAGCACCAGGCGAAAAGAGGCGAAACTTACGGTGCGTGGGCACGCCGTAGCGATAAATAATGGATATCACAATACCCAATAACATTATAATAATGATCCAGCGCACTAAATACAGACTGATTTCGGTAAAGCGACTCAATCCCACCAAATCCGTAAGGATGCTGATGAGCCAGTTGCCCAGAATGATGAATACCACCGAAGCAATTAAGAAAATACCCAATTGAAAGGTGAGAAAAATTGCAATCAGCCGCTTGCGTAAGCCGGTGCGCTTCTTGAATGTACGTGGATAGGCTTTTTCAAAACCCAACATCATGGACATCATACCGTTCGATGCGAAGAAAATAGCCAGAATAAAACCTAAGGAAAGCAAACCTACGCGCGGATTGGTGATCAGGTCTTCAATAAATTTGGCAATTTCCACCCCCGCTACGCCCGGCAGGAATTCCTGAATCTCCTGAATCAAACGAATGTCAAAATTTTCTTCGGCTTCATTCGGTAAAAACCAGCGTAGAATATAATTACGCAGGTAGGGCAGCAGCGTAAACAACGACATCAGCGAGGGAAACAATGAAATAAAAAAACTGTAAGCAATTGAATTGGCACGGGTAAACAGATCAAACCGCCGGGTTTCTTCAAATAAAAAGTCGATGACATCGAACACCGGAATCCCAACAAAACCTGGCAAAGAATGCGTTTTCGACCAGCGTATAACAGTGCTAATAGGAGGGCTGGTCAGCAACAAGCGTTTGAGCCTGGTGATATTCGGCGCACGATTTCGGTTTCGTCTCGGTAATCGGTTAATCTTTTTCAAAATGCGGTCGTAGTTTAGCCAACAAAAATTCAGGGGCGGAAATCGTTTGCCCGCTTTTCGCTTCTAGGAAACACAATTTAACACTTCCTCCGTTGATGAGTTTACTTTTTTCGTTAAAAATTTCCACATGGAAGGTAATAAATCGCTCTGGCAGCTTGCGCAGCACGGTACGAATGGTCAATAATTCATCATAAAAACCCGGACGCACAAAGCGCATATCGAGCGATACCACCGGCATCCAGATACCATGCTCCTGCTCCATTTCCTTGTACGTCAAACCCAGCGAACGCAACATTTCCACCCGACCAATTTCGTAATATTGAGCATAATTGCCATAATACAAATATCCCATCTGATCGGTCTCACCGTAACGAACACGTTTTTTAAAATCAAAAGCATACATGCAGCCAACAATAATTTAAAATGTAGGAAGTATCATCTGTCGGGTGCGAATTTAACGCATTTGGCAAATTCAGCCGATAATAATTCAGCCGACCTGATGCCATCGCCACCGCTTTTCAATGGCAGGATGGTGAATAATATTGCTACCAAAGGCAGTTCAAACTTTCTGATAGCTTACTGTAATGTTATAAATGGTAATTGCAATGGTAAAATAGCCTCCTGGAATGTTCGATTACCCTGCTGTAATAATAAAATACCCTATTGCAACAATAAATGACCCTACTGGAATAGTAAAATACCCTCCTAGAATAATACAGGAGCCTCCTTGAACATTCCAGTACCCTCCTATAACATTCTAGCACCCTCCTGTAACAGTGAAATACCCTCTTATAATATTCAAGTTGCCTGGTATAACAATCAACTAGCCTCACTACATGCGCTATGATCCTGTTTGGCATTGCAAATAAGCTGTTCAATCTTTTTGAATAACTCTTTTATCAGTAAAACAGGCTGTTCCAACCATTTTACAGTATTCACCGGAAAAATTAAAATTTATAATAAAAAATGATAAAATTACTTGCTTTTTATAATGCATCATATTATATTTGTAGTACATTTATACACCTAGAATTAACCATTAATACAACTTACCCATTCAAATAAAGCTCACAACACATTGACAACACGAACGGCGTAGCTTATTCCAGTGGTATTCTATGCTTTCGCCACGCTATTCTGTACAAGCAAGTACACAAACCAAGATTTAGTGGTATTCTTTTTTATTAAACAAATTTTCATTTTATGAAAACCTTTTCTATTCGTATTGTAATTCCTACCAATGTAGGCGAGTTACTCCATCTGGCAAGCTTGATTTTTAAAAGGCACAAAGCCGACGGCGACAGCAGCCCTTTGCGTGCGCTTACCGATGACAACTGGGATGTGTACGGACCCAAAATTGAAGAAGCCATGCTTAAGCACAACGAAGCGGAAGAGTACATGCGCAAAGCCGAGCAAGCCTATCGCGAGCGCGATGCCATCATCAGCGGTCTGGATGGCTTAATCAAGCGGACACGCGACCTACTCAAAGCCATTTTCAAAAAAACGCCCAAAACCCTGTGCGAATGGGGCTTTCAGGTCAACGACACGCCGAGAGTGGCTAAGCCCAAGAAGTAAGAAGAAGCGCCCGCCTGCCGTAGGGGAGGCGGGCTTGGTGTTTAAATTGGCTATTTTTTAGTTTACAAAGCCAGTAGTAATCTTAATGTTTAAAGTAAAATCTACATGTCATTAGAAAATATCATAGAAAACGTAAAGCAATGGAATCAGCTTCAGCAAAAACTTTTTTTGTATAGAATAGCAAAAGATATTCCAATTATGATAAGAGGTATATGGGTCTCCGAGGATATAAATTGCCAAGAAAAATTAGAAGCAATAAAATGGATCAACGAATTTCATCACAGAATTGATAATTTGATTTTTGATATTAATCAAGGTCTTGACAATCAAAAAAACATGGAGTTGTTTTTTAAACACGTTATTCATTATTCCAAAGAAAACTTAAGAACCAAGCAAGATATTGAATGGCTGATTAACAATTCTTATGATTTAATCAAATTGGAAATAGTAAAACCTGTTGCAACTCCCAATCAATCAAATTTACTTGATTTTATCAATAACAGTTTATTTAGAGAAAAAACTGCCATGTATTTAGGGGAAAAACGATTAAGTACATTGCAGGCTCTCATACATGGGTACTATTTGGCTTATGGTGCTAATCCTAACAATAATATATTTAAGGGTTTTGATGATTGGATAGCCAAATACTATGGATGGCAGGAATCGACTGCTGGCTGGAAAAACATTATAGTTGAAGAATGCAAGAGTGACGAAGAAAAAGCGGTAGATGAGTTTTTTAAAGTCTTTGACAAGTTTAAATCAGATATTTAGATTGATAACGTTAGCCAATTAAATACTTTCATTTAGAGTTTTAATAGTTAGGAAAATTCCTCTTCCTCCAACTGTCCAATCCAAAAAAATAAAATGAAGCACTTTATCCTGCTTACGTTATACCTTAGCCTTACGTTTGCTGCTTTTGCACAAAAATCCGCCGCCATTTACTATCCGCCTGCCGGTGATGCCTGGGAACGCCGCACGCCGGAGCAAATGGGTATGAATCCTGCAAAAATTCAGGAAGCCATTGACTTTGCGATAGCCCAGGAAAGTACCACGCCTAAGAATCTGGAAGTCGCGCATTACCAAAGTTTTGGTCGGGAACCCTTCGGCATGGGCGTAGGACCCTTCAAAGAGCGTGGGGCAGCTGCGGGCATGATCGTTTACAAGGGCTACATCGTGGCGGAATGGGGTGATGTGCAGCGAGTGGACATGACGTTTAGCGTGACCAAGAGTTTTTTGTCGAGTACCGTGGGTTTGGCAGTTGATCGAGGCTTGATTAAAAGTGTGAATGACAAGGTGTACACTTATATGGCGCCCATTGTCACCATAGAGCCTACCTCCGGCGATTTTCGAGCTTCCCGCATCGGTGAACCCCAAACTTTAGACCTTTTTGCAACCGATCATAACCGTAAAATAACCTGGGATCATCTGCTGCGCCAAACCAGCAACTGGGAAGGCACCTTGTGGGGCAAACCGGATTGGGCGGATCGTCCTGATCGCGATGTAACGAAGTGGAATCCCCGCGAATTAAAAGAACCGGGGACCGAGTATGAATACAATGATGTGCGGGTAAACGTACTTGCCCTTGCCGCACTGAATGTATGGCGCAAGCCGCTTCCGCAGGTACTGAAAGAAAATATTATGGATCCCATTGGCGCGTCGCCGACCTGGCGCTGGTTTGGTTATGATAATTCCTGGGTGATTATTGATGGGCAGTTGATGCAAGCCGTTGGTGGCGGTGGTCACTGGGGTGGCGGTATGTTCATCAATGCCAGGGATATGGCGCGTTTTGGTTACTTGACCTTGCGTCGCGGAAAATGGCAGGACAAGCAACTCCTCTCGGAGAACTGGGTCAAAATGGCGCTCACGCCTACGCCCGCCAATACGAGTTATGGTTTTATGAACTGGTTTCTCAATACCGGCAAGAAAGAAATGCCCAGCGCCCCCGAATCCGCTTTTTTCCACTTGGGCAATGGTACGAATATGGTGTATGTTGACCCTGAGCACGAGTTGGTCATTGTAACAAGGTGGATTAAGAATGATCAAAAGGATGGATTGGTGCAGCGAGTGCTGGAAGCAATGAAAAAATGAAAGAAGAAAGCATGAAGAATGCCCTACCGAGGCGTTAACAATTTTCTCGCGGATGTTCGCAGATGATACTCGCAGATTTGCGCAGATATTATGCAGCGTTTCTGCGTGCATTTGTGTAAACATCAGCGGACATCTGCGAGCACCCACTCTAAACTATTACCCTGAAATGTTTCTACTTTGAACGGACTTTCCTAAATTCGGGTGGACAAATAAAACCACTCCATGATGAAAATACACACGCTTATTTTTGTGGCAACGAGCTTGCTACTGCTGGCTTGTAACAAAAAAAATGAACCGGTGACGGAAGTTCCTGCTGCCTCCGCTATTGATTCGCTACTCGGTAAATACACAGAATTCCAGTTGACGACTGATTTAAGCAAACTGACGGATAAAGAGCGCCAGATGATTCCCATTCTCATTGAGGCGGCGCAGATTATGGACAGTCTGTTCTGGTACGAAGCCTTGGGCGATAAAAATGCTTTTCTCGATACCTTGCAAAATGAAGAAACGAAGCGTTATGCGATGATCAATTATGGTCCGTGGGATCGATTGGCGGACAATGTACCCTTTGTGCCCGGTGTAGGACCTAAGCCGGCAGGTGCGAATTTCTATCCAACCGATATGACCAAGGAGGAATTTGAAAAAGCAGACCTGGAGCATAAAGCTAGTCTTTATACTTTTCTGCGCCGAGACTCAACAGGAAAATTAACAACCATCTGGTATCACGAACAATTCAAGGATGCGGTTGGACGAGCCGCGGCGTTACTGGCACAAGCTGCAACGTTGGCGGAAGACCCCGGTTTGAAGAATTACCTTGAATTGCGGGCGCAAGCGCTTTTGACCGATAACTACCAACCCAGCGACCTCGCCTGGATGGACATGAAAAACAACCGCATTGATGTAGTGATTGGTCCCATCGAAACCTATGAAGATCAACTGTTTGGCTACAAAGCCGCCCACGAAGCCTACGTATTGATTAAAGACATGGATTGGAGCGAAAGACTAGCCAAATACGCCTCTGTGCTCCCCGACTTGCAGAAAGGATTACCCGTGCCGGACGCTTACAAACAGGAAAAGCCTGGTGCAGACGCCGATCTGAACGCTTATGACGTGGTCTATTATGCTGGAGATTGCAATGCGGGCAGTAAAACCATCGCCATTAACTTGCCGAATGACGAGCAGGTGCAATTGCAAAAAGGCACGCGCCGCCTGCAACTGAAAAATGCCATGAAAGCCAAGTTTGATAAAATCATGCTACCTATTAATGACGTTTTGATAACGCCGGAGCAGCGCAAGCATGTCACCTTCGACGCTTTTTTTGCCAATACGATGTTTCACGAAGTGGCGCACGGTTTGGGCATTAAGAATGTGATTAGCAGCAAAGGCAAGGGCACCGTTCGGGAAGCCTTGAAGGAGCACTATAGCGCTTTGGAAGAAGGCAAAGCCGACGTGTTGGGGCTTTATATGATTAAACAATTGCATGAAAAAGGTGATTTGGAAGGCGATTTAAAAGATTATTACACCACGTTTATGGCGGGTATTTTCCGTTCGGTGCGGTTTGGTGCGGCGAGCGCCCACGGCAAAGCCAATATGATTCGGTTTAATTTCTTTCAGGAAAAAGGTGCGTTTACAAGACTTGAAGATGGTACGTATCGCGTGGATTATGATAAATTGGAAGCCGCGATGCAAGATTTATCCAAATTGATTCTGATGTTGCAAGGCGATGGTGATTATAATGGAGTTGCCAAATTGGTAGCAGACAAAGGCAATATCGGTGCGCAATTGCAGGCGGATTTGGATCGTTTGGCAGCTGCCAATATTCCGGTGGATATTGTGTTTGAACAAGGTATCAAAGTGTTGAATTGAGGATAGCTGTAAGCCACAAGCTACAAGAAACGAGCCACCCAAGCTTGCATCTTGTGGCTTGTCGCTTGTTGCCAATTTTAGATAAAAATCATGTTTCCTTAAAGACATTCGTCATTTTATTACAATTGTTAAATAACTACATTGACCGTTGAATCAATCTATACGGTCATGACTGCTTCCTATAAACCAAAGATTGAAGCTTTTCTTCAATTGAAAAATATTGCTGTACTAGGCTATTCTACTCAAGTTGGTCAACCTGCCAACGCTATTTACAAAAAGCTGAAAGACAATGGCTACCACGTTTTTGCTGTGAATCCCAAAGCAAATGAAGTCAAGGACGTTGCTTGCTATCCGGATTTAAAATCCATTGGTGAACCCATTGAAGGGGTCATTCTTTGCACCCCTGCGAATGCCACCGAGCAAGCCGTGCGCGATTGTGCCGCCCTGGGCATCGCCAATGTATGGATTCACGAAGGGATTGGACCCGGTAGTTACAATGAACAAGCCTTTCAGACTGCAAGAAAATTGGGATTGAATGTTATTCCCGGCGCTTGTCCGATGATGTATGTGAAGCCCGATATTTTTCACTGGTGTTTTCGACATTTCAAGGCTTTGCCTGAATAAATTCCATTACCTCAACACTAAAACCATCAGCCAATGAGAATCTTATTAATCGGTGGATACGGCGAAGCAGGCAGACGCATTGCCGAGTATGCCTTGCATTATCTTAAAAATATAGAAATCGTTATAGCCGGTCGCAATCTGAAAAGAGCGGAGCAATTGGCGCACGATTTAAATCTGGAATTGAGTACCGATCGAGCCTCTGCGCGGCGGGTGGATGTGACCAATATTGCCGATTTAACCCAGGCGATGCGCGAGGTGGACTTTGTAATTAATGCCTCTGGCACCATTCGTCATACAGAAAGCGTGGCGAAAGCCATTCTAGCCAGCAAGCGCGATTATCTTGACATGCAATTGTCCACACCAGCCAAATTGGACGTTTTAAAAGTCTATGCCAACGATTTTAAAGCCAATGATATTTGTGTCATCACCGATGGCGGTTTTCATCCGGGCTTACCAGCTGCCATGATTCGCTACGCGGCGGCGCAATTAGACTCGCTTGATATTGGAAACGTCTATTGCGCTTTTAAAATCGACTGGTCGAAGCTGAATTTAAGCGATGACACCATTTACGAATTTGTAGAAGAGTTTAAAAACTTCGATACCACGCATCTGGAAGACGGGAATTGGGTAAAACCTAGCTGGTTAGAGGCGACAGCTCGCTATGAATTTGGGGCGCCCTATGGCAACGAAGTTTGTTTGCCGATGTATTTGGAGGAATTCCGCGAATTGAGCAAACAATTGCCAGCATTGCAGTCTAGCGGGCTGTTCATTTCAGGATTTAATCCTGTTACGGATTTGTTGGTCACGCCGTTGGTAATGATGGGGCTAAAAATTTTGCCAGCGCGCTTGCATAAAAATCTGGCGCAGTTTTTCCATTGGAGTTTACAATTTAGCAAACCACCGTTTGGCATTCGCCTGATTGCGGAATGCAAAGGTACAAAAGACGAGGAGCCTGCCACGCTGCGCATTTCTGTTGAACATGAAGATGGCTATGTTTTGACTGCGATTCCAGTGGTGGCTTGTCTGAAACAATATGCTGAAAATGGCTTGCGCGAGGCTGGTTTGCAGTTTCAGGCAACCTTTGTAGAGCCGATTGAGTTTCTGAATGACTTGGCGCAGATGGGTTTACACATGGAAAAGAGATTAGAATTGCCGTATAAGCCCCGACCGGCTGAGGTGTTAGCTATTTAAAATGTAGTAGTCAAGATGTGATCTGACAGTTTTGGTAAATTTGATATGCGACTATTAAATAACCAAAACAGAATCACACCATGACTACAAGTGACAAAATTATCAAAAACAAGTTAGGATTA
>JBKBWT010000098.1:0-17502 GCA_046314415.1 Saprospiraceae bacterium | reverse complement strand
TGCGACCGTCCGTTTCCAAACCAAATTTAGTACCGGCATCCCATACCAGATTAAATTCGACATAACGTCCGCGACGCAATAATTGCCATTGCTTTTCACGTTCACCGAAAGGCAAATCTTTATTTTTTTGTAAAAAATGTAAATAAATCGGACAAAATGCGTTTCCTACGTCTTGTACAAATGCAAAAAGTTGCGCTTGCGTAAAGCCCTCTTTATCATTGAGCCGGTCAAAGAAAATGCCTCCTACACCGCGGGTTTCCTGGCGGTGCCGGAGATAAAAATAATCATCCGCCCAGGCTTTAAATTTAGGATAAAAGCTAATATGATGTTTATCACAAACATGCTTTAAATATTGGTGAAAAAACTGTGCATCCTGCGGTACAATGTAATGCGGCGTGAGATCAATGCCTCCGCCAAACCACCAGGTATCGCCTGTCTCAAAATACCGCACATTCATGTGAATAATGGGCACCTGCGGATTATATGGATGTAATACAATAGACACACCTGTTGCAAAAAACTCATTACCAACCAGTTGCAAACTTTTTTGCACGCGTTCAGAGATTTCACCATATACGGCTGAAAAATTCACCCCGCCTTTTTCAATATGTTGCCCCTCGAGCACCCGGCTTCGTCCGCCGCCGCCGCCCGGTCGCTGCCATTCATCCTGCCGGAATTTGCCTGCGCCATCCGCCGCTTCCAGCTGACTGCAAATATTATCTTGTAATGATTTAAACCAGTTTGTAATAATTTCCCGATTAATTTGCTGCATAATATACTAGTTTCTACCAATATGATACGCGGATATTAGTTCATAATGAAGAATGAAGAATTAAAAATGAATAATTCAGAATGAATATCCAACATCAAATATATAAAATCTAATATATAACCTCCCAACTCAAATCCGCGCTTTTGCCGCTTCCACCGTTTTTTTAGCATTGCCTACAAAAATGTCATCCTCGATAAGAATTACCGGGCGTTTCAAAAAAGTATATTCTTCTAAAATCAAGTTGCGGTAGTCTTGTTCACCCAATTGTTTTTCGTGTAAGCCCATGCTGCGAAATTTTATGGCTTTCCGACTAAACAACGCTTCGTACGAGCCTACTTTTGCGTGCATAAAATCGAGTTGTTCCGGGGTGATTTTTTCGGTTTTAATATCCTGTAAATCAAATCCTTGTCCGTTATTTAGTTCGGCTATAATTTTCTGACAAGTACTACAGGTTGAAAGGTGATAAATCTTTCTCATGTTATTTTTTGTTTTAAAAGGCGAAGATAAGCGATCTTTGCTCGCCTTCATTCATACCAACGTCAAATTTGTGATATGAGACAAATTCCTGATTCCGAACTCGTTATTAACGCTAAGGGTAATATTTACCATTTGAATTTACATCCGGCGGAAATTGCCGATACCATTCTTACTGTAGGCGACCCTGAGCGGGTGCCACAAATTTCAAAATACTTTGATCGAATCGAAGTGCGCCGCGAGCACCGCGAGTTTATCACACATACGGGTTGGCTGGGTAAAAAGCGCCTGACGGTCGTTTCTACCGGCATTGGCACTGATAATATTGATATCGTACTCAATGAACTGGATGCCCTGGCAAATATTAATTTTAAAACACGCACAGTAAACGATATACATAAAAAACTGACAATCATACGTGTAGGTACATCTGGTGCCATCTGGGCAGAAGTGCAGGTAGGCAGTATGGTGACATCGGCATATGGTATTGGTTTGGATAATTTATTACATTTTTATGAGCCTGCACATCATTTGAATGAAGTAGGATTATTACAACAATTCAAGCATTATTTAGTGCAAGCCTTACCGGTAGAGCCTTATGTAGCAGCGGCTAATGCGGCATTATTACAACAAATTACACTTGATTATCAAGGCATTACGCTGACCGCGCCGGGATTTTATGCACCGCAGGGACGCGAATTACGCGCCAAAACAAAATTTACAACCGAGACCCTGACGCATTTGAGCGATTTTAAATATGATCAATTACGCATTTTAAATTTTGAAATGGAAACCGCCGGCATTTATGGTCTGGCTAATCTTTTAGGGCACCGGGCATTATCGTGTAATGTTATTTTAGCCAACAGAATATTGGGGCAATTTGCATCTAATCCTGCCGAAGCCGTGGAACGACTGATAATGAGGGTATTAGAACAGATTCAGGTCATAGACTGAAGCCGTCTTCGGACATATCATAATGATTGCTAAATATTATATTATTTTGATAAAAATAAAAAAGGAGCTGAATCTTGCGATTCGCTCCTTCCATTTTGGTAATAAGATAGCCTCTATTTTAAAACAAGCTCATTTACTTTTTTATGGTCAGCCAAGAACTGCTGCAAGCCAATATCCGTCAGCGGATGTTTGAGCAATCCGGTAATCGCTGACAAGGGGCAGGTCACTACATCAGCGCCCGCCAATGCTGCGTCTATGATATGCTTGGAACTGCGAATAGACGCTGCCAGAATTTCGGTTTCGTACCCTTGGATGGCGTAAATCTCGGCAATTTGCTTGATTAATTCGATGCCATCCCAATTGATATCATCTACCCGCCCTACGAATGGTGACAGGTAGGTAGCGCCCGCTTTTGCTGCCAGGATAGCCTGACCCGCGGAAAACACCAGCGTACAATTGGTACGAATACCTTGGTCGTAAAAATATTTCAATGCTTTTACCCCATCTTTAATCATGGGTACTTTTACCACGATGTTGTCAGCAATTTGCGCCAGTTGCTCGCCTTCTTTTATAATGGTCTCAAAATCAGTGCCAATTACTTCAGCACTTACGTCGCCATCTACCAGTTGACAAATGGTTTCGTAGTGCTTCCTTACGGCTGCTTCACCGGCGATGCCTTCTTTTGCCATCAGCGAGGGGTTGGTCGTTACGCCATCCAGTACGCCGAGGTCATTTGCTTCTTTGATTTGATCGAGGTTAGCGGTATCAATAAAAAATTTCATTTCGGAATAATTTTCTGCAAAGTTAAAAGTAAAATTATATTATCTGACTATTAAATAAACAGAATGCAGAAAATGTTTTTCGAGGTTAGGAAAGTTGTTGGGAATTATGATTGGGAATATGAAGAAAGTGAATCAAATGGGGCAGACGCCACATCGCGTCGCTCAACTTCCTACCCTTGCTGTGTTTCCACCCTGGGGGGGTTCAGAAGGAGCTGACCGTGCGACGCCCACCGGGGCGCAAATATAAAACAGTTTTTCGGAAATGCAAATGTTTTTTTGGAAATACTTATTTTGATGGGCTTACTTTTGCTGCTCACTGTACGATATAGCCCCATAGCATCACAAGTATCTACAGGATCGCATAGCGAGCAACAACAGCATCATTGCTTCGAGCGTGGCAAAATCTCTGTCTGCTCCCCGAAATACTGCACAAAGCGCTGCATATCATTCGCCAGTTGTCCATTTTGAGTAGCCCGGTAATAGGTATCCGCCAGTCCCCGCAGGGTTTGAAAGAAAAAGCGATCCATTTCGACCACCTGCATATCTTTGGTCCAAAGGTCGATTTTCAACGTTTCTTTCTGTGCTTCATCAAACAGGGATAGCAGCATGCCCTTGCATTCTTGTGGTTCTTGCGCCCCTGCTGCGTCGTCGGCTTCCCATTTAATACCTACCGGAACATTTTCTGCGTCCAGGCTTACGGTGATGCGGATTTCTGATTGTTTTTTGACTTCGCTCATTTATTTCAAATTCAGAGGTTCAACCATTTTAAAAGTTCAAGGGTGCAAAGGTAGAAAAGACTTTGAAAATGGATTTTTTAACGATGGAAAATTTTGAAACCAAGTGAATCTATTAAAGATCGATATTTATCACTCATATATTCATTAGTCTTATTTATATTTCCATAGTACCAACAACAGTAAAAATATAAAATATCAAGTGCAGCGCTCTCAACAAAGTCAATACTTTTGGTATAGCCACTAACCGCTTTTGCTCCTGTATCTCCCAAGAAAACTTGAATTTTGTTTTCATTCAAAGATAATGTTTCACAACTACCGAAGTGGACGATATTGTTCTTAAAAGCTGAAGATCCAATTTTAGCAATTCTTCCTAAAGTTATGCCTTTTTCACCAACCCAAATTTTATTTGGTTCACCATGAAATGCAAGGTACCATATAGCTAAACTCTTTTCATTTATAATAGTGTTCTGCAAATGATATTTAAATTCTTCATAAGTAGCACATCTCCAATAGAAAAACTCAATATCATGGATCTCTTGTAAAAACTTAAGGATAGAAAGAACTTGGGCTTTCTCTGAAAAATCTTCTCCCCAAAAAGTATCTAAACAATAAATAAATTTCTTCTTGGTACTCATAAAAGAGGATTAAAGAGTTTTAGCAATTTTTGAAAAATCTTGCTTTTTGACTGAAAGCCCTATATTTCAAAATATCTTCTTTCGCTTCAACCGAATTGAATTTCCGATTACCACTACATCCGAAAACGCCATAAACAGTGCACCCCACATGGGATTTAAGAAGCCTAGCGCTGCAATGGGAATCGCCACAATATTATAAGCAAATGCCCAGAATAAATTTTGTTTAATGGTTAAAACCGTGTGTTTGGAAATCGCAACCGCCGTCGGTAAATGATTCAAATTCCCATTCAGCAGCACAATTTGCGCGGATTGAATCGCCGCCTGTGAGGCATTGCTCAGGGAAACGCCGATCGTTGCTTTTGCCAATGCCGGGGCGTCGTTGATGCCATCGCCGATCATCGCGGTGGGCGCTTCTTTGGACAGACGCTCAATGATTTCCAGTTTTTCGTGCGGTAGTTTCTCAGCATAAAAATTTTTAATACCTAACGCATTGGCAATGGCGGCAGTACGCTCCTGCTTGTCTCCACTGATAATCACCGGCTCCAAACCTGTGCTACGCAACTGCCGAATTACGGCGGGCGCTTCCGGTTTCAGGGTATCGGTAATTTCGATGGTTGCCAGTATCTCTTCATTTTTTCGCAAATCCAGAAATTGCGAACCATGCGCTACCTGCGACCGATTAGCCGTGATCTGGTACGAATTATGCTGATCATCCCTGGCAAAAACCCCCACGCCTTTCTGTTCTTCCACCACCAAATCATTCACCTGCACGCCATTCACCTGCACGCCATTCACCTGCACGCCATTCACCCGCTGCGCCATTTCACGCACGAGCGACTGCGCAATTGGATGCGAAGAATGTTGTTCGAGCTTATAAATCAAAGCATTAACCAGCGATTTATTTTCAATATGATATTCGATATGATTAATTTTAAACTCGCCGGTTGTCAAGGTTCCGGTTTTATCAAATACAATATTTTTGATATTTGAAAAGATTTCGACCGTCGTGCCGCCTTTGATTAAAATACCATTTTTTGCCAAGCGTCCCACCCCCACCATGACTGCGGTAGGCGTAGCCAAACCCATAGCACAAGGACAGGAAATAACGAGCACGGCAATGGCATTCATTAAAGCTTTTTGAAATGTTATATCGAATATAAAATAAGCTATTAAAAAAGTAAATAAGGAAATGCCCAAAACCACCGGCACAAAAATGGCGCTGATTTTATCTGCAAGTCGTTGAATATCAGGCTTGTCCTGCTGAGCCGTTTTTACCAGTTCAATCATTTGACTTAGCACGGTATTTTTACCAACCGCGGTGACCCGCATTTGCAGATTGCCCGATTTTACCAGCGAAGCGCCGATGACTGGGTCATTTACACTTTTATCTACCGGCACACTTTCCCCCGTCAGCATGGATTCGTCCAGCGAAGCATTACCCGAAATTATTACACCATCCGTTGGAATTTTATCGCCTTCATTTACTTGCAGTAAATCCCCCACCTGAATTTCGTCGCGATTGATCGTAATAATTGTCCCCGAAGGCATAATACGCTTCGCTTTCTCGACTTGCAATTTTGTCAATTCGCCAATAGCAGTGGTCGTTTGCTGTACCGCGCGTTTTTCAAACCAATTGCCCAATAAAACCAAGGTAATAATGGTGGCGCTGGTTTCATAAAAAATATAATTATGCTCGTTTAAAACCGTCCCGATCAAGCTATAAATGAACGCCGCCGTACTCCCTACAAAAATGAGCACATCCATGTTCGGTACTCCGCCGCGAATAGAACTTAATGCACTTTTACCAAAATGAATAAAGCCGATTAAAAAAACGGGTAAACATATAATAAGCTGTACCAAGTAATTGTGCATCAACCCAATATGCACACCGACCGACATCAAGATATGTCCTAATAACAAGGGCACCGTGAATAAAGCGCTTACCAGGAGCTTCCTTTCCAGCGTCCACCAGGGCTGGGGCGCTTCCTCTTCTACCACCGTATAACCTAATTTGTTAATACCTGCTTTGATAACCGCTACATCCACAGGCTGGTCGCCGGGGGCAAATCGGACTTCACTGGTCGAAAAATTGACATACACATCCTTTAAGCCTTTGCGTTCCAGAAATTTCGTGACGCTACTTGCGCAATTCACACAGGTCATTCCCTCTACTTTCAGTTCTGTTATCTGATTTGTCATATCTCAATTTTTGAAAATTCGATGATACAAAGTGACATTACCTCGCCAAGCGGGACCAACTTTGCATCACTCATTTTGAAAACAGCAGGCACATAATTTTTTTACAGCAACCTGTAAATCAATCTTTTATGCGCCTATGTTTTTTTTAATAAAAACGTCTGCTAAAAAAATCCCGCTTTGCAGGATAAAATTACCTAAAACCAATGTAAAATATAAATCCTGAGCGCTCTTCTTATACGGAAGTTACTTCTTGCCGAACCGCCTGATAACCAGCTTCTTCCAGCACTTCCACAATCACCTCGGCAGCTACATCACCGGAGATCGTGAGCAGTTTATCAGGATGTTGCACATCCACTTCCCAGGATTCGACAGCGTCCACACCATTCAAAAAAGGAGTCACTGTTTTAACACAGCCGCCACAATTAATATTGGTTTTAAAAATTTGCTTTTGCATACAATTTCGTATTTGATTTTATACAAAATTACAGCTATTTACAAGGGGTTGCTTAACAGAATTTGCGGAAAATTGTACAAGATTTTTGACTAAGACAGCGCATCCAGCGATTGCCGATTTTTTTGTTCCAACTCGCGATAAGCCGATACCGTCATGCCGGTGCTTGTTTTAAATTGATTGGACAAAGCCTGTGGACTACTATAACCCAACTGATAAGCAATTTCGCTGAGTGTCAACTCATTATAACTAAGCAATTCCTTTACTTTTTCAATGCGCAGGCGAATAAAATACTTCTCCATGGTAGTTTCTTCGTGCTGCGAAAAAATCTTACTCAGATAAGTATAATTCAAATCGAGTTTTGCTGCCAGGTAATCCGACCATTTAATTTTGATAAATTCAAGCTGCTCCAGATACACCAGCATTTGGCTTTTGATCTGAGATACCAGTTTTTCCTGCCGATTTTCAATCAATTCGAAGCCCTGTGCCCGCAATAAAGTATTCAACTTTTGCATATCCACTTGCTGCGCTGCCAATACTTCCACCTCCCCCAGCTGAATATCGACTACTTTAAGGTTCATTTGTTCTAAAATACGCTTCACTACACTTTTACAGCGAGGGCAAACCATATTTTTGACAAACAAATATTTACACATAAAAATTAATCTTAAACTAAACTATTTCTATTTCTTATAATCAAAAAAAACTCCTTTTCCTCAACTTTATATCTCGCAGGGTCTTTTAATTTTGACCAATTGTTTTTCTTTTAAACAACGGATTACCTTATTTAGATTCCATCTAAAAAACAATTCATCATGGATAAGAGAACTTTTCTACGAACCGGCGCAATCGCAACCGCCGCCGTTATTGTCAATCCTTTTACACTGAGTTCCTGCAACCGCGCCGCAAGCGCTGCGGTGACCACTCCTACTACCGGTGGGGCTGCCGGAAAATTTGAACTACCAGCGCTACCCTATCAATTTGCTGCCTTGGAACCACATATTGATAAAATGACTATGGAAATTCACCATGACCGTCACCATGCGGCTTATGTAACGAATTTAAATAAAGCCATTGAAGGTAAAAATTACGCCAGCATGACTATTGACCAATTGGTGCAAGCCGTCAAGCCGGAAGATAGCGCCGTGCGTAATAATGGCGGCGGACATTACAATCACTCGATGTTTTGGAAATGGATGGCGCCCAATAGCGGCGGAGCACCGAAGGGCAGAATTGCCGAGTTTATCAATCAAAAATTTACTTCGTTTGACAAGTTCAAAGAACAATTCAACGCGGCTGCCACCGGGCGTTTTGGTTCCGGTTGGGCATGGCTGGTAGTAGGAAGCAATGGCGATCTGATGATTACCTCCACGCCGAATCAGGATAATCCTCTGATGAAAGAAATTGTGAACAGTAAAGAATACGGCTACCCGGTGTTGGGTTTGGATGTGTGGGAACACGCTTATTATTTAAAATATCAAAATAAACGCGCCGATTATGCCAATGCCTTTTGGAATCTGGTCAATTGGGATGAAGTAAATCGGCAATATGATATGGGTATGCAAAAATTTGGTAAAAAGTGATTTTGGAAAATTTGAAATAAGAAGTTTGAAATGTGAGATGTGAATGCAGAAGAACCAGGAATTTCCTAATTTCACATTTTGCATTTCTTATTTCAAATTTGAAACAGTGATCGAAAAACAACCGTTAGAACTCAACGCCGACTTCCAATATGCCCTGGATGCCATTGAAAAAGAGGGTAAAAATCTTTTTATTACCGGACGCGCCGGCACTGGCAAATCCACGCTGTTGCAATTATTCAAAAGTACCACCCGAAAAAAGACCGTCGTGCTTGCGCCTACGGGCATTGCTGCGCTCAATGTCGGCGGACAAACGATTCACTCGTTTTTTGGCTTTCCGCCCAAATTTTTACAGCGTAACGAAATTCATAAACGCCGCGACCGCCGTTTGTACAAAAATCTCGATATTCTCATCATTGACGAAATTTCGATGGTACGCGCTGACTTGCTTGATAATATTGATTATTTCCTACGTTTAAACCGCGAAAATCCGAATCCATTCGGCGGGGTACAGGTCGTTTTTTTTGGTGATTTATTCCAATTGCCCCCGGTAGTGAATAGCCAATCACATGAGATGCAACTCTTTCATGCACAGTATGAAACGCCTTATTTTTTTTCAGCAAGAGTGATGGAAGATTTTCACATGGATATGATGGAACTGCAAAAGGTGTATCGCCAGGAAAACCGGCACTTTCTGCGCTTGTTGGAAGGCATTCGCCTGAATCGCATTGAATTGGATGAACTGCTGGAATTGAACGTTCGCCACGAAAAAGATTTTGTTCCCCAGGATTTTTACATCACCCTTACCTCTCGAAACGACCGCGCCAATGCCATCAATCAACAAGAACTCGACCGCATTCCGCTGCCAGCTCAAACTTATTACGCTACGATCACCGGCGAATTCAACCCGCAACTTTTCCCCACCGAGCAAGCCCTGCGCCTCAAACTCAGCGCCCAGGTGATGTTTATCAAAAATGACCCCAAACGCCAATTTGTCAATGGCACCATTGGTAAAGTCGTCAAACTCGAAAACGATGCCATCACGGTGATGATTGAAGAAAATGATAACCGCCGCTACGTGGAAGTAGAACCGCTTGACTGGGAAATTCTGCGCTACGAACCAAGCACAACGGACCCTACTGCCATTGAAACGCGCACCATTGGTACCTTCCGGCAGTATCCGCTGAAACTCGCCTGGGCAATCACCATTCACAAATCGCAAGGTAAAACCTTTGATAAAGTCATTATTGACCTGGGTTCCGGCGCTTTCGAGCACGGGCAAACCTACGTCGCTCTTAGCCGCTGCCGCACCCTGGAAGGCATCGTGCTCAAGCAGCCGATTCGCCAGAAGGATATTCTGACCGACGAGCGAATTGTCGAATTTTACGAACGATATTTTTAAATTTTCCGATAAATTGCTACATTCGCTTTACAAGAAAATATTTTTGTGAACCCATTCCCGCCCGAAAATGAATAACTAAAACCATTAAAACTGTATTGTTATGGCAACGACTATCAGCAGAAAGAAAAAGCAAAAAATGCAGGAACTCGACAAGCGTGACAATCAACGATTTATGAGTATTCTAATCGGTGCTACGCTCGTGTTGCTTATTATTATGTACTTCATTTTTCAAAGCTCGTTTTAAACGAACCAAAGATTTCAAAATAGAACACAGATTTTGTAATATTACAATAATTTTCATATTGCTTTAAGCTGTTGAAAATGGGACATTTCTGTGTTCTATTTTTATAATATTACCAAAATATATTATTTCAATTCAACATTTCTCCAAATTAGCCCTCGGCAATTTTTTTCCAGCGCGATATTTACATTTCCATTATATTTGTAAATGACTTTTTGCACCCATTGCGCAGGTCATTCACAAAATCCATTCGACCATGAGAACACTTATTTTTACTTTTATCCTTTTTATAAGCTTTACCGCTTGCCAAAACGAATCCACAAAGCAAACATCGGCGAAACAAGCGCCTGATTTTGTTGTTCAAACAAATAAGCTTGATCTACAATATGAAAACCTGCGCCTGCTGCCTATCGTGGCGAGTGATGCCTTCATTGCACAAAATGCCGGGGCTGCTGACTTAATGACCTTGCAGGAAGCCCTGGTGCAGGAACGTTTCCGCATTACCGAGCGAAAACCCTTCGGACGCCGCGAAGACGACCAGGCGGTCAATACTTTGCTGGTGCACAATAAAACCGAAGCCCCCGTTTTCCTGATGGCGGGTGAAGTGGTACAAGGCGGTCAGCAAGATCGCGTCATTGCGCAGGATGCCGTCATAGCTGCCCGAAGCCTGACGAATATTCCTGTTTTTTGTGTAGAGCCGGGACGCTGGAGTTATCATGAAAACCCAGAAACAGCTCAGCCGGACAAAAAAATCTACGCTTTCACCGGTTATTATCATGTTGCCTCGCCACAGGTGCGCAAATCCGCGCAGTACGAGCAAGATCAGCAGGCAGTGTGGAAGCACGTAGCCGCCATCACCGAAGCCAATGATGCCAAAACCGAAACTGGCGCTTACGCCGGGCTGGAGCAATCACAAAAATTCACGCAGGCACGTGATCGTTATATTACATTTTTTAAAGATAAAGTAAATAACTCGGCGAATATGATCGGCTTGGTTGCAATCAGCGGTAACCAAATTATCGGCGCAGATGTGTTTGCCCACCCTACCCTCTTCCGAAAGCAATACGAAGCCCTGCTGCATAGCTACGTCACGCACGCCCTTACCAGCGGCGCATCTGTCAATCTGAAACCTGAAAATATAGAGCTGTATATCAACAACTTAGCCAAAAAATATCATAAAAACGCGGTACCCCAATGGAATGGAATGGTGCTGCATTGGGGGGAGTTGTAAGCATAAATTTTTTATATGCACTCGAATATTTCAATAAAAATGATAATATTATTTGTGAATAACTCAATTATTACGTTGTGAATTAAAATTTTTGATTATCCGCCCGCAACCCTCATTCCCTAAAGGGACGATCTGCCCGCGGGTGGACACCCTTCTCCCAAAGGGATACCGATGGTAAGGGATGGGGTGAGCAAAGGCAATTTTCATTATACAATTTTGTGCACAATGTAGTTATTAATAAAACTAAATATTATCCTGGTATTTACACTAAACTTCACATAAACAAATGGCACGAGATTACGATATATCCTGGCTTCAAAAAGCGATTAAAAAAGGAGAAGAATTTGAATATTTTTATTTTTGGGAATTTGCAAGTTTTGAAAAAACGGGGAAACACTGCTTCAGTATATGGCATAAAAGTCCCTTTACGATTGATAATCTGACCTACCCCACGATGCAACATTACATGATGGCGCATAAGGCATTAATATTTCAGGATTATGACCGGTTTGAGAAAATAATGGTGGCTCCGACGCCGAGAGAAGCCCAATTATTAGGCGATGAAATAGCTGATATTGACTTCGAACACTGGGCGCGAGAGCAATATGATATTGCAAAAGAGGGAAATATTCATAAGTTTAATCAATATCCTTCCTTTGCAGCGGAATTATTACAAACCGGCAATAAAATATTGGTGGAAGCAAGCCTCACCGATGCCATCTGGGTTAAGCAGGATGACTCTGACGATGTGGAGCTGGGTTATTATAATTGGATATCAATCAATTTACATGGCTTTGTGCTGATGAGCGTACGCGAATTCTTTAGGGATTTCGGGCATTTTGAACCCCTGGAAAACCCCATGTTGAGTCCCTGGAAAAAGTTTCCGGATGCTTCCGAAGCGGTTTTTGAAGAGGAACCCGAAAGGGACTACTTATTACTTTTTTGTGAATATTATAATACTTTGAGCGCACGCGAGCAAAACATATATAAATTGACGCATCCATTGCCTTACACCTGGTATGATATTTACGACGAATGTGAATATTGTAAAATACGTAAATAGTATGGAAGATCCTACGATTGATACGCTATTTTACAACAAACCATCTAAATAATTGATTTACAAATAATTATCAGCATTATAAAGATATACATCATATAAATATTTATAAATATATTATGAATAAATTTCGCTTTATTACATTTATTTTGTTATTATATTATACTAATATTAACAGTCAATCTGCTGATCCTGCTAAATACGTACTGGAGCGCGACCAGGAAGTGGCGAAAGCGCAACCCGGACCCCATAACGGCGGCGGCAACACCATTGGATATAGCTTTTTTGAGAATGTAAAGGATTTTAAAACGGCGTTTCGCAAGCGAGTACTCAAGCCCGGCTCCGCCATTGGTTATCATTTACAAAAAGAAGATGAAATTTATTATATTCTTTCCGGTACAGGTATAATGCAAATGAATGGGGAGACCTTTCCAGTACAGGCGGGCGACGCCGTGCTCACGCGTCCTGGCAGCTCGCATGGCTTGGTGCAGTCGGGTACGGAAGACTTGGTAATTTTGATTGTATATAAAAAAAAGAATGATATTATATTACTCGCTCCGCTCTTCCCAGATCATGGCTAAATGTATAATGGTCTCCACGGCTTTTTGCATATCCTGCACCGATACCCATTCATATTTGGAGTGAAAAGCATGCTCGCCGGCGAAGATATTGGGCGTAGGCAATCCCATAAGCGACAGGCGCGATCCATCGGTGCCCCCGCGTATACTGTTGCGAATCGGCTTCAAACCCGCGCGGCTAATGGCTTCCAGAGCATAGTCCACCACTTGCGGATGCTGGTCGAGCACCTTTTTCATATTACGATATTGTTCGATTACTTCAAATTTAAAAGTCGAATTTGGATAATTTTTCATTACACCTTTTACAATATCATGTAATATTTCGGCGTGTTCTTTTAATTTTTCATCGGTAAAATCGCGGATTATTAACTTAATCGTGGCTTTTTCCACCGTGCCATTTAGTAAAACGGGGTGCACAAAACCTTCGCGTTTTTCGGTTACTTCCGGTGCCAGCCGATCTTTGGGCAAGCGCGCCAGGATTTCACCGGCAGCTTTCATCGCATTTTCCATTTTGCCTTTCGCAAAACCGGGATGCGCGCTCACGCCATTAATGGTAATGAGTACGCCATCTGCCGAAAATGTTTCGTCTTCAATAGTACCGCGTTTTTCACCGTCAATCGTATAAGCAAATTGAGCGCCGAGTTTTTCCAGATCGACTTTATCCACGCCCCTGCCGATTTCTTCATCGGGGGTAAATAAAATTTTAATCGTGCCATGTTTAATTTCGGGATGCGTTATGATATAATTTGCCGCATCCATGATTTCCGCCACACCGGCTTTGTTATCCGCACCTAATAAAGTAGTGCCGCTGGCGGTTACAATATCATTACCGATTTGCTCCTGTAAATCAGGATGTTCTGATAATTTTATAATAATCGCAGGATCATCGGGTAATATGATATCCGAACCATCATAATTTTTGTGCACCTGCGGTTTTACATCTTTACCACTGCTGTCGGGCGAGGTGTCCATGTGCGAGCAAAAGCAAATGACCGGTACTTTTTTATCCGAATTAGCTGGTATTGTGGCATATACATATCCAAATTCATCCAGATGTGCGTCGCTGATACCCATTTGTAATAATTCTTCCACCAATATTTTACCCAGGTCTTTTTGCTTTTCGGTAGAGGGAATAGTCTTGGATTCCGGGTTGGATTGGGTATCAATTTGTACGTAACGCAGAAAGCGGTCAAGAACGGAATGCTGGATATTCAGGCTCATGATTTTTATTTACATCAAATGATAAAAAACTGTAAAATCGGGTAACGAAGCAATAGCGGAATAATATTTGACAGCGTATAATATTAGCAATAGTTTAATATTATAAAAGCACTAAATAATTTTTACATTTATTGCCTCAATTCTTTAACAAACGCTGAATTTGTTTATAATGTCGGTCAAAATGTCCTTCATAAAATTGCAACATGCCGTTGAGGCTCAAACGTCCAGCCAGGGGATGTTTATATACTTCTTTATCATAAATCGTGTCGGGCAATGTAGCCAGGTAATCGCGCAATTGGCGGCGTTGTTCCTGCCATTTAGCAGCTACATCCGCCAACACTGCCTGTTCTGCAAAATTATTTTCATTGACATAGCTCGGCGCTTTCAGCTTGATAGGCAGCCAGTTATACGATTTTAAAATCAGCATACGCCACGCCGTACCCAGGTTTACTTTGGATAATTTTGGATTGTAACTCAGCTTCTTTTGCACATATTTTGCCGACGCATTTTCCACCAACATCAAATGTTGCAGTACTTGCACCACCGACCAGCTTTCGGGCGTAGGTTTATGATTGAGTTTTTCATCTGAATATTGTTGCAAATCAGACAGCAGTTTGTTCAGTTTGGTATCAATCTGCTGCAATTGTGCGCTTATTTTCTGGTTCATACGGATGACATTATACTTAGAAAACAGGCCTTAGCCACGCTACAGTCACCGGCTAAAGCCTGCATTACATTAACATTATCCTTTAATTTGATATTTCACTGGCGAATTGGTATTATAAAAGAAGAACGACCATATATCTGCCTGTTCTTCAATGATTTTGGACGTCGGTTTACCCGCGCCATGCCCGGCGTTCGTTTCAATGCGAATCAGTACCGGATTGTCGCCCTGATGCGATTTTTGCAATTGCGCGGCAAATTTGAAGGAATGCGCAGGCACCACCCGATCATCATGGTCAGCCGTCGTAATCATGGTAGCCGGATATTTTACACCTTCTTTTAAATTATGTAGAGGTGAATATTTAATCAGGTACTTGAATTGCTCCGGATTATCCGCCGAGCCGTACTCTGGAATCCAGCCTTTACCCACGGTAAATTTATGATAGCGCAGCATGTCCATTACCCCGACCGCCGGAAACGCAACCGCGAAGAGATCAGGACGTTGCGTCATGGCAGCGCCCACGAGCAAACCACCATTTGAACCGCCGGAAATTGCCAGTTTTGCTTTGGAAGTATATTTTTCTTTAATTAAATATTCACCCGCCGCGATAAAGTCGTCAAATACATTTTGTTTTTTATCCAACATACCGGCACGGTGCCATTCTTCGCCGTATTCGCCGCCGCCGCGCAGGCTGGGCTGAGCGTACACCCCATCATTTTCAAGTAAAATCAAGCGCGAAGCGCTAAAACTTGGCGTCAAACTGATATTAAAACCGCCGTAAGCATATAAAAATGCCGGATTATCGCCGTCCAGTTTTAAATCTTTCTTGTGCACAATAAACATGGGCACTTTGGTACCATCCTTGCTGGTATAAAAAATCTGCTTTTCAACATAATCCTGCGGATTAAACTTTAATTCAGATTTGAAGAATTCTTCAGATTTGCCGGTTTTCGGATCATATTTAAAAATTGTACTGGGGTAAATAAAAGAAGTAAAGGCATAAAATTGTACCGGATCATCTTCTTCTCCTCCAAAGCCACCGGCGCTGCCCAAGCCCGGCAATTTAATTTCTTGTTTGCCGCTGCCATCATAATTCATCTGGTAATAACGATCGGTTGCATCTACTAAATAATTGACAAACATTTTGCCGGAACCGGTACTTACACTTTGAAGTAAATGTTTATCATGCGGAATGAGGTCTTTCCAGTTGGCTTTACCGGGTTTATTCACATCTACTTCGATGAGGCGATAATTCGGCGCATCAATATCGGTCAGTACCAGCATTTTAGTGCCAATATTATGCACCACTGTACTCTTATTAGCATATCCTTCAAATAAGGGCGTAATCGGACCATTTTTTTCCAAATCTTTATAGTACGTAGCAAAACCATCGGTACCCGGTGCGGCATATAAAATAAAATATTTACCGTCCTCGCTTACATTGCCATAATGATAATAATTAGGATTCTTTTTGTCTTCATAAATCAGCTTATCCTTGGATTGTGGCTCGCCTAATTTATGATAATACACCGAGTGATACTGGTTATTGCCGGAAAGTTCAGTGCCTTTAGCTGGCTCCGGGTAGCGGCTGTAGAAAAAGCCATCTTTTGACCAACTCGCGCCCGAAAATTTAACCCATTTCAGCACGTCAGGTAACTGCTTTTTAGTCGCAATTTCCATTACATAGATTTCCTGCCAGTCAGAACCCGCGCTGGACTTAGCGTATGCAAAATATTTATTATCTTTAGAAATACCAACCGGACTGATCGCAACCGTGCCGTCTTTGGACATGGCATTCGGATCCAGAAAAACTTCCGGCGTACCATTCAATCCTTTTTGCACGTACCATACCGCTTGATTTTGCAAACCATCATTTTTAGAAAAAAAGTAATATTCGCCTGCGCGGAAAGGCACACCGTACTTGGCATAATTAAATACCTCCGTATAGCGGTCTGCAATCTGCTTCCGGTACGGAATTTTAGACAAAAAATCGGAGGTAACGGCATTTTGTGCCTGCACCCACTGTTCTACGTCGGCGGCAGTATCGACTTCCAGCCAACGGTATGGGTCAGCAATTTCGGTACCGTGATAATCGTCTTTCTGATCCACCGTTTTGGTGTCAGGATAGGTCAA
Organism: Saprospiraceae bacterium; assembly: GCA_046314415.1. GTDB lineage: Bacteria > Bacteroidota > Bacteroidia > Chitinophagales > Saprospiraceae > JADJNW01. The sequence continues at coordinate 388 of JBKBWT010000098.1, read as the reverse complement.
TTTAATCGCATTAGCTTGCATTTGGTCGGATGTATTATTATTATTTTGACATGAAGAAAAGAAAATGGTAGCAAGTACCAAGAAAAGCAACAGTCTCATAGCCCTAGTGGTTTTAGATGAATAAAATAGAACAACGCTGCCAAATTATTAGAATTCTGATAAAAACTTTAGTAAAAAAGGCTACGAAAATCAGAAAAAAACAATATGGTCGGTTTTCTGCCAATATTTTACCAGTCGTCGCTTGTACTTTTCTCTGACCAAATCAACGCTTAATAAAATAAAATGTGTTAAGAATTCTTAAAAAACGCCACCTGAATCAATTCAATTGGTAAATTGCCGTAATTTTGAAAGACTTCACTTATATACCAAACTTATCTTATATGAGCAA
>JBKBWT010000097.1:0-17552 GCA_046314415.1 Saprospiraceae bacterium | reverse complement strand
TTTGATGGGTATGATCCATCTATTTTTGCGCAAAATTAGTAAACATATTACTTAATTTTTTTAATTTTAAACACATTCATTAGAAAAGAGTGATCTAAGTACAGTTCTAGATAGTGATTTGAATAAATTACTTTCTACAGGTGAACCGAGCAGCACCGAAAAAAATGGTGAGAATACGAATTGTGAAACTTGTTGTACAAATTGTGCGGTAGTTGTAATTAATTGCCATTGTGGTGAAAGTTTTCTTGCCCAATATTGCCAAGGTGGATGTTGTGCACATGGACCTTTAGCGGATTGGGTTACGAATCTTTGCAATCAAGCATGCGATAGATACTTGTAGTTGGACGAGAATTATAAAACTTCTTACTACCTCTGGACGGATCAAATGGTCTGTCCAGGGGATATAAAATGTAAATAATGGAAAAGATAATAATACTTTGTTTTTTTCTTTTACAGGGTCTTTTATCAAATGCCCAAAGTGTCGCCGATTACACCATTTATTATGATTTTACATTTATTACCGATACAGCTAATCATACATTTTCCAGCCCAGAAGAATTCATGCTGTTACGGATCGGGAAAGAGTCGAGGTTTGCCGCCAGCGCAAGGTATTATAATGATTCTACAAGAGCTGTTTTCAGCGAGCTTTATCCTGAACCGGACTTCAAATCGCAGGAAGACATGCAAAAGTATGCAAATTTATTTTTAGAAAAAGTCACCCCTAAGCCAGTACGCTCAGATTTTAAAATTATTAAAAACTTTGAAACGGGCAATTTTATTTCCATTCGCATGCATTCCATGGTACCTATGCAATACCTGGAGGAGCCGATGGCGCTTGCCTGGGAAATGACGAATGAATCCGATACCATCCAGGGGCTGCCTTGTATGAAAGCGACGACTAAATATGGCGGACGAAATTATAATGCCTGGTTCACCCTGGCGGTGCCGATTAATGATGGACCTTACGTATTCCAGGGCTTGCCGGGGCTTATCCTCAAAGTGACGGATGATAAAGGCTGGTATAACTTTACGGTGAAGGATATTATCACAACAAAAACGAACAAAGTTATACTGCAGGATTGGATTTATGAAAACAGCCAAAGAATAGACCGAAAAACCTTTGTCGATAAATTGACTAGTTACAAGCACAACCCGACCATGCCTCCGGGTGTAATGAATTATCCCGAAGAAAGGCTGTTGGAAAAGAAGAAAGCGTATGAAAAGCGGTTTGATTTGCTGCTAGAACAATATTAAATATGTTACAACATGATTGTCAGCCCCTTGCATTACTTCCCTTTGCTCGTCGTTATGCTGGTGTTTCCGGCATTACATGCACAGCAAACCATCAAAGGCGTGATAAAAGACGAGCAGGGTAAACCCGTGCAAGCGGCGAATGTGATATTACAACTAAATGAAAATGCGCCCATTCTTACATTTGGCATCACGGGCGAAAACGGGGAATTTGCGCTGAAAGTCCCGCAAAACCTGGATTCGGTGTGGATTATGATTACCCATTTGTCTTACGCGCCGCAAAAATATTATATTCAGACTTCCGTTCCTTATCATGAAATTATACTCTCGCAGCAGGCGTATAAATTGCCGGAATTGGTGGTAAAAAATGATCCCGTTATTCGGCGCGGCGACACTTTGATTTTTGATGTGAATCAATATCGGGATGCTTCGGATCAGAATATTGAACAAATATTACAAAAAATTCCCGGTGTAACGGTCGAAAGTAATGGCAGTATTAAATATGATGGGCTGCCTATTTCCAAATTTTACATCGAGGGCTTGGATATGCTGGAGGGCAGGTATCGGATTGCCACGCGCAATCTGCGCATTGACGCCATCCGCGACATTGAAATCATTGAGCGGCATCAGCCCATCCGCGCACTGGATTCACTGGTGCGCCCCGATAATGCAGCCATTAATTTGCGGCTCAAATCCAATATTGCTATAACGGGGTCGCTACGTGGCGGGGCAGGCGCGAGTCCGGCGCTTTATCTGGGCGCTGCTGATATTTTTGGATTTACTAAAAAACAACAATTTAATATTTCCGGCTCGGCTAATAATATCGGGGACAATCAGGGTAATAATTTTCAAAATCTTTATGTAAATTATAATAATCTGGCGCTTGATTTGATTCAAATTAATAAAGTTTTGCCGCCTTTTTTAATGAAAGAAAATTATTACTTGGATAATCGGGAGTTGACCGGTGGATATAATTATTTGCGAAAAATTACAAATTATACGGAATTAAAATGGCAGGGATTTGTCCGAAAAGACCGGATTTTAAATGTTGGTACCCGATCGCTACGCTTGAATGACGGCAATAATGACGTGCGTTTTGCAGAAATTTTAAATGCGGTTGAGCGTCCGCTGAATTTTGATAATCGGATCATATTAGAACATAATGCTAAAAAAATATTTTTCCGGGCAGATGTAAATGCGGCGTGGAATATGATACAATCCAACGCGGATAATCAGGTAAATGGAACGGCTTTCCCGGAACAACTCGATAAACATGCTATTAATAGCACGGCGGAATTAACTACCATCATTCGCCGCAACAATAAAGCGTATCAAATTAATTCGAATATTACCTATCAGACCACCGATTATGATTTAAATTTGATGCCAGTGGATATTTTTACCCCCGATTTTCCGGCTACGCGCTTCAACGAGGCGGTACAAATGGCGCAACACGCCCGGCTTAAGACCGACACTTATTCCAATTTTTTTTATAAAATAAAAAATATCAACGGACAAGTCAATTTTGGTGCGACGTATCATTATTCGGCCTTAAGCACGGATATTTTAACTAATAATGGTACCGCAGAAAATGAATCACTGGGGCAGGCCTTTCAAAATCAAAATATTTTTAGTGAATGGGCGCCCTATTTTAATCAAGTGTATAAAAAAGAAGTAAATAATTCAGTCTGGACATTACGTTTGCCCCTGTCAGCATCGCTACTAAATATTAAAAATGAAATAAACGCTAAGCAATCTTCTTTTAATCTGCTGATTACCAATCCAAAACTCGAGTATCGCCTGAAAACGAACGGCGGCAATTTCTGGGGAATGACCTACGGGTTTCAGCGGGATTTTGAGCGCTTTAATCAGTTATTTTATGAAGGCTATATCATACAATCCAATCGGAATATAACAACTTCTCTTTTTGATATAAACCGTTATAATAAACATGAATTCAGTGTAGGATTTTCGGGTCGGAATACCGAAAAAGGCAATGAATACGGGCTGGGCGTTTCTCTATCGGAAACCACTTATGGTTTTATCAATAGCAGTAATTTTAATCAATTGGGCGTAGCCAATAATTTAATCGCAGGGAATAATCGCGTGAGAAGCGCGAGTTTACGGGGGAATATTGCCGGTACCATTGCAAGCAATCTTAATTTTGATATTCAAACATTATACAATTTATCCTACCGACCAAGCATTCTGAACGGGGAGAGATTAAATATTCAAAATCATTTCTTTAATATCAATACGCAGTTTTATTACACCCTGATGCAAAGTATTATAAGTTTTAAGCCCGCTTTTCAGCTTTTTTCCAATAATTTTTTTGAAACGCCCGGCTATCAACTCAATGCCGAGCTGGTTTATTTTATCAAACTCAATGCAAGTGGCTCTATTCGAGCAAGTTACAATCAATACTTCACCGCCATCGGCGAGCGGCAGGTGTGGAATGAGTTATTGGCAATTGAATATAAACATACGCTCTCAAAATTAAAGACGGACATATTATTAAATATTAACAATATATCCAATAACACGCATTACATCACGGTTACTCAAAATGCTTTTTCGGAAAATCTGAGTTATTACCGGCTAAGACCGAGGCAAGTGGTATTTAGTTTTGTAAGGAAGTTTTAAAATAAAAAATTTAGCTCCTTCCTTTCTTTGATTCTTTAAACTCCATTTTGCCCTCCTGGTAATAAAATTTCACCCTTCCTTTTGTCTAATGCTTAGTACAAAATTTGGTATTTTACCATTCCAACCTTCATTCAAAATTGGAATAATATGAAAAACACCTATTTCCTTTATTTTTTATTAATGCTATTTACAGTTCCCCTCTGGGGGCAGAAAAAGACAGCAACCGCGCAGCCTGCCCCAATAACGGTTACTAAATTTGATCAAAGTCTTTTTGACGGCGTCAAATGGCGGCTCGTTGGTCCATTTCGCGGCGGACGCGCAGGTACGGTCACAGGCGTGCCGGGTAATCCGAATCTGTACTACATGGGCACCGCGGGCGGCGGCGTATGGCGCACGAAGGATGCGGGTACGACCTGGGAGTGCATTTCTGACGGCTATTTTGGCGGATCGATTGGCGCAGTGGCAGTGGCGGAGAGTGATCCGAATGTGATTTATGTCGGCGAAGGCGAGCAGACCGTGCGCGGCAACGTGTCTTCCGGCTGGGGGCTGTGGCGCTCGACGGATGCCGGAAAAACCTGGAAGCACATCGGTTTGAAAGAATCGGAGCACATCGGACGCATTCGGGTGCACCCGAAAAATCCAGACCTGGTGTACGTGGCGGCGATGGGCAATTTGTGGAAATCCAATGACATGCGCGGTGTCTATCGCTCGAAAGACGGCGGTAAAAATTGGGAACGCATTTTGTTTGAAAGTGACAAAGCCGGGGCGGTGGATTTGATTTTGGATCCGAATAATCCACGCATTATTTATGCCAGCACCTGGGAAATCAAGCGCAATGGCTACCGCATGGACAGCGGCGGTCCGGGCAGTCACCTCTGGAAAAGTACAGACGGCGGCGACACCTGGGAAAAACTCACCAATAAGCCGGGTATGCCTAAGGGCGTATGGGGCATTGTAGGGGTCACCATTTCACCGGTTAATTCCGATCGGGTTTGGGCGATTATTGAAAATGAAGAAGGGGGCGTTTTCCGTTCGGATGATGGCGGCGCGACCTGGCAGCGTACCAGTGACAATCGCAATTTAAGACAACGCGCCTGGTATTATTCCAGGATTTATGCGGATTCGCAAAATGAAGACGTCGTTTATGTTTGTAATGTAGGTTTTTTCAAATCCAAAGACGGGGGCAAAAATTTTGAAGAAATAGACACCCCGCATGGCGATCACCACGATTTTTGGGTAGCACCCGAAGACAATCAACGTATGGCAGTAGCCGACGACGGCGGTGCGCAGGTAAGCAACGACGGCGGTGCCAATTGGAGCACCTATCATAATCAGCCGACGGCGCAGTTCTACCGCGTGACGACCGACAATGATTTTCCTTTTAGAATTTTAGGGGCGCAGCAAGATAATTCGACGATTCGTATTCGGCATCGTTCAGCAAGTGCTAATATTACCGAGCGTGACTGGGAGCCTTCTGCTGGTGGCGAAAGCGCACATTTAGCACCCGATCCGACTAATCCTGACATCGTTTATGCAGGCACTTACAAAGGCTACATGAGCCGGGTTGATCATAAAACCGGACAGGAGCGCTCCACCAACGTTTATCCTGACAATCCAGCCGGCTCCGGCGTGGAGGTGATGAAATATCGTTTCAACTGGAACTATCCGATTTTCTTTAGTCCACACAATCCCAAAAAGTTGTATGCGGGTTCTAACTACCTTCATGTGACTTACAATGAAGGACAAAGTTGGGAAGTTATCAGTCCTGACCTCACCCGTGCCGACCCGGAAACCATGAAATCTTCGGGAGGACCGATTACCCAGGATAATACCGGTGTCGAGTATTATGCAAATTTGTTCGCCATTGCTGAATCCCCGCAAGAGCCGGGCGTTATTTGGGCGGGTTCGGATGATGGCTTATTACACCTCACGCGCGATGGCGGTAAAACCTGGACGAACGTGACCCCTCCTGGTCCGAGGCTCAACATGATGAACTGCATTGACGTGAATCCTTTTGTGAAAGGCGGCGCTTATGTGGCAGCCACGCATTATAAATTTGGCGATTATACGCCTTATTTGTACAAAACCACCGACTATGGCAAAACCTGGACGGTAATCACCGCCGGTATTGATAAAAACCATTATACCCGCGCCATTCGTGCCGACCCGAAAAAACAGGGCTTATTATATGCTGGAACCGAATGGGGGATGTATATTTCATTCGATGATGGTAAAAACTGGCAGCCTTTCCAATTGAATTTGCCGATTACTTCCATTGCCGATTTGCACATTCGCGACAACATGCTCATTGCCGCTACGCACGGGCGCAGTTTCTGGATGATTGATGATTTAACACCCTTACAGGAGTTGAGCGACGACATCGCCAAGCGCGATTTTTATTTGTACAAAAACAAACCCTCGTACCGCATGGCACAAGAGGGCGTAGCACGCGTAACGAAAGTGAGCGGTGAAAATCATCCCAACGGCGTGCTGTTCCACTATTTTGTTAAAAACCTGGATGAAAAAGCGGATGTAAAGCTCGAAATTCTGGAGCTAGACGATGATTTGATTCAAACCTTTTCTAACAAATTGAAAGGCAAGCAGTTACTGGATGTAAAAAAAGGGGGCAATCGCTTTGTGTGGGACATGCGTTATCCGGGTTTCAAGGATTTTCCGGGCATGGTGCTGTATTCTTCGCCCAATGTGGGTCCGAAAGCGGTGCCGGGCAAGTACAAAGCTCGTTTGACTGTGAATGGGCAGAGCGTGGTGCAGGAATTTGAAATCATCAAAGACCCGCGCCTGTCGAATACGCCCGAAGATTATCAAAAACAATTTGACTACCTCATCGCCGTGCGCGACAAAGTGAGCGAAGCCCATCAGACGATTCTCGACATCCGCGACGTGCGCAAGGATTTGAATTATGTCAAGGAAAAAATTGGCAAAAATCCTGATATGCAGGACATTATAAAATCCATCAATGAATTGGATGAGAAAATGACGGTGATTGAAAACAATATTCACCAGACCAAGAACAAGAGTAATCAGGATGCCATCAACTATGGTATTCGCCTCAATAACCGCCTGGCATTTCTGCTGGCTGACCAACAGTTAGGCGACTACCCGCCCACCGATCAGGCGCGCGAGGTACAGCAGAAAGTAACCGAGGAATTGAATAAAGAATTAAAAGAGATTAATACCTTGATGGATAGCGAGTTAGATAAGATTAATCAAAGTTTGCAGCAAAAGAATATTCCGATCATTGCAAAGAAAGGAAAGAAAACTTCTTCGTAAAAGCGCAGCTGTGGCGCATCGCCAAGGTGTGCCACAGCCCTTTTCTTGTGACTTTTTGCTAGCGCCTGCGTCTAAAAAAGAAAATCCCAATGCAATGCGCTATTTTGACACCCCAGTGATTTTGATGCTTTCCGAAGAAGATTTTGCCAAAGCCCGTGAGTTTGCTGCTGCGGTAGTACCAACCGTCAATTATCGCGATAGCCTGCAATTCAATACCGAAAAAATCCGTGACGATCATTTTGTAAGCAAACTGGGCGAGGAAGCTGTGCGGCAGGTGTTTGAATCTTTAGCGCTGCAAGTGCAAGGTCCCGATTACACTATTTATAATGGCAAACAAAAATCGTGGGAAAGTGATTTGTATGTGAATGACGTGGCGCTAGCCGTCAAAACCCAGCGAAAATCAGCCGCGCAGCGCTACGGTTTATCGTGGACTTTCCAAAAATCCCGCTTCCGCACGGATCCGATTTTACAAAATCCCGAAGCCTGGGTTTGTTTTGTAGAGTTCGATGACGTAGCGGCAACGCCTTATTTTACCATATTCCCGCCTTTTCAGATCAAAAATTTGCCCTTCAAAGCGCCCCGCCTGGCAAGGCTAATTGACAAGAAAATTGCGGTGTATGCCGAGGATTTTTTAGAAAATTATTGCAACATTAAATCGTAAATTTAAAAATCGTTCATCATAAAATCACAACGCTTTTCTCAATCTTGCCACCGGAATATTCAACTGCTCGCGATATTTCGCCACGGTGCGCCGGGCGATATTGTAGCCTTTTTCAGTAAGTAAATCCGTGAGTTTATCATCTGATAAGGGCTTGCGCTTGTCTTCGGCAGCGATGAGTTCGCTCAGGATTTTTTTCACTTCCAAAGTCGAAACTTCTTCGCCCTCCTGCGTTTGCATGCCTTCGGAAAAAAATTCTTTGAGGCGCTTGGTACCAAATTCCGTTTGGACAAATTTGCTGTTGACCACCCGCGAAACCGTAGAAATGTCTAAACCGGTAATGTCGGCAATATCCTTAAGGATCATCGGGCGCAGCTTTTTCTGGTCGCCGGTGAGGAAATAATCGTACTGGTATTGCAAAATAGCGTACATGGTTTTTGACATGGTTTCCTGGCGTTGGCGGATGGCGTCAATGAACCACTTTGCAGAATCAATTTTTGACTTAATAAATAATGCCGCTTCACGTTCCTGTTTGCCCGCGCGATTCCCCCGCGCTTTTTTAGCATAGTCCTTGAGCATATCGCGGTACTGATCGCTGATGCGCAGTTCGGGAGCATTGCGCGAATTCAGGGTCAATTCCAACTCGCCATCGCGATTGGTAATGATAAAATCAGGAACGACATAATTAGCTGAATTAGAATTGTTTGTAACGTAGCCACTTGCCGGTTTAGGATTCAATTTTAAAATTTCATCAATCGCTTCTTTGAGGTCTTCATCCTGCAAATTGAGTTGCTTTTCCAGCTTTTCAAAATGCTTTTTGGTGAATTCGTCAAAATAATCGCGGATGATGCGAATGGCTAAATCCAAGATGAACAGCTGTCCAATAGAAGGATGTTCGCTTTGCTCTAGCTGCTCACGTTGCAGCCGTAACTGAATGAGGAGGCACTCCTGCAAGTCGCGCGCGCCCACGCCCGGTGGGTCGAAGCGTTGAATTTTTTTGAGAATGGCAATAATTTCTTTTTCGTTGGTATCAATATTCTGCGAAAACAACAGGTCGTCCATGATGCTCACCGGATCACGGCGCAAGTAGCCATCATCGTCAATGCTGCCAATGATTTGTAGTGCAATGGCGCGCTCGCGCTCGTCCTGTAAGTCTGCCAGGCTCAATTGTTCTTCGAGGTAATCGTGAAACGAACGCTCCACAGCTACCGGCACCGTTTTATCTTCGTCGGCGGCATAGCTATCGCCCTGCGTTTTGTAGCTGCCAGGATCATCCTCGATGTAGCTATCCCAGTATTCTTCCATCTCAAAGGCATCTTTCGTCGTGCCCTCATCTGCACCAAAGTCGTCTTCGCTAGTGCTTTCACCACTGAAATCATCGGGCTCGCTCCGTTCCAATGCCGGATTAACCTCTAGTTCTTCCTGAATGCGCTGCTCCAAATTCATAGTCGGTATCTGCAACAGTTTCATGAGCTGAATCTGCTGCGGCGACAGCTTTTGGAGCATTTTCTGACTTAAACTCTGCTTGAACATTGTCATCGTTGCGGGCTTTTTGCTTTTTAAAGCGCCCTGTGTTTATAATCGAAATAGTGTTGTCAAAGTTTACCCTTTGTAACAAATATACCCCGATTTCCAGAGCGATCCAAGTTAAATTATACAAAACCCATGCCAAGTTTTAATAATGTTAGCTTTTAGTTCTATATTTCATTGACTAACAATGAGAAGCGTGTATCATTTTACTTACAATTTGAGTTAACAATCTGTCAATGCCAAAGCCAGACAAAAAACAATCAAACATTCTGCGTAATTTTGCAGCGCTTTTGAATAATGAAGTAAAAGCATAAAGCAATTAAAGAAGCAAAAAGCCGTTAACAGTCAGATTTTAAACTGAATACCAGAAGCCAGACAAAGAATGTTTTAAAAAGCCTGCGCCCTATGGTCAAATGTTTAAAATCTATGCACCGAAATACTACCACTGTTTAGGAAATAAAAATTGGTAAAACAATGTTAAAGCAAATCTTATTCTTGCTATTAGGAGTGGTGCTGTTGCCAATTGGAATGCAAGCTCAGAAAAACGACGATCCCGTTCTTTTCACGGTGGGCAACACCCCGGTACACTTATCGGAATTCAAATACATTTACACCAAGACCAATGGTGCGAATGCTGATTTTTCGAAGAAATCCCTTGAAGAATACCTCGATTTGTACGTCAAGTTCAAACTAAAAGTTCAGAAAGCCAAAGAAATGCGGCTCGACACGCTTCCCTCGCTACAGGCAGAGCTGGCGGGCTATCGTAGGCAATTGGCGGATTCTTATCTCATTGACCGGGAAGTGACGGATCGTCTGGTGAAAGAATTGTATGACCGTGTGCAACAGGACGTTGACATTAGTCACATTCTAATCGAAATCGGCGAACCCGGCACCGTGCCCTCGCCTGAAGATACCCTCAAAGCTTACCAGGAAGCACAGGAAATTAAAAAAAGGCTGGATAAAGGCGAAGATTTTGCGAAAGTAGCCAAAGAAATTTCGGATGAACGTCAGGCGAAAGAAACCGGCGGGCGCATTGGTTTTATCAATGCCAATATGCTGCCAAACGGCTTCTACGATTTGGAAACGGCAGCATACACGACGCCCGTCAACAAGTATTCGGGAGTTGTTCGTTCGCGTGCCGGCTATCATATTGTGAAGGTACATGCCCGACGCCCGGCACGTGGCGAGGTGGAAATTGCCCATATTTTGGTTCGTGTGCAGGATGGCAACGTTGATGCGGCAAAAGCCAAAATTGACAGTTTGCAAAAAGAATTGCAGAAGCCCGGGGCTACCTTTGAGAAAGTAGCGATGGCAGCTTCTGAAGATGAATTGACGGCACAACGAGAGGGTTATCTCGGCATTTTTGGCATTGGTCGTTATGAAAAGAGTTTTGAAGACGCGGCCTTTGCCCTGGAAAAAGATGGTCAGATTTCGCAGCCCGTGCGCACGAGCATTGGCTGGCACTTGTTGAAAAGAATTAGCCGCCGGGGCATACAACCTTTTGATACGGAAAAGAATCGTTTAGAATTGAAAGTGAAGCAGGATACGCGTTACGAACAGGCGCGTGTAGCGATGCTGGATAAAATTCGCCGGGAAAATAATTTCAAGGAAAACGCTGCAACGCTGCAAAAATTCATTGCAGCCCAGAACGATACGTTCTTTACATTCAAATGGCGTGCTCCCGATGTGAGATCGGAAGAAGTACTCTTTACGCTGGGCAACACACCTACTACGCTGGGCGATTTTACAGATTATCTGGGACGCTCTACAGGCAAGCGTATTCGACAGAAGGACGATGGCGTGGAAAAAGCAGTGAAGAGTTTGTATAAAGAATTTCTGGATGAAACTTGCCTGAAATACGAAGAGGCACAACTGGATAAAAAATATCCTGATTTTAAAGCGTTGATGCGCGAGTACGAAGAAGGTATTTTGCTGTTTGAAGCGACTAAACTTTTAGTGTGGGACAAAGCCTCACAGGATTCGGTGGGTTTGGAAAAATTTTACGAAACCGTAAAAGACCGTTATAAATGGGAAGAACGTGCGGTGATGAATAATTTTAAGATTAATGTGGAGGGCAGACCGCAGGCTTCAGAAATCAGAGAATATGCAATAAATCATACCGCTGAAGAGGTATTGAATAAATATAATACCCAGGAAAAAAACCTGGTGACCGTGGAAGAAAGAACGATGGAGCGTAAATCCAACATGAACTCCATGTGGAATGCCGGTGAAACCGGTACGCTGCAATTGAACCGTGACGGCAGCGCTACGTTCAGCAAAGTAGCAAAAGTATTGCCTCCCGGGCTTAAAACACTAAAAGAAGCTCGCGGTTACGTAATAGCGGATTATCAGGATTACCTGGAGAAAAAGTGGATTGAAGCGCTGCAAAAACAATATCAGGTCAATATTAATACGAAGGTATTGAATAATTTGATCAAGGCATAAGCTAAGAGCATGAAGGCGTGGAGGCAATTCAATGATGGGTGGTATATTGGTCTGCTGCTGATGCTGCTGGCAGCTTGTGATCTGGTGAGCAAACCAGATAAATCGGATCGCTTATTGGCAAAAGTGCATAACAAGTCCCTGTATTTATCTGAATTAGATGGAATGTTTCCGCGTGGTACAACCCAGGATGACAGTACGGTTATTATCAATTCTTTTATTGAACGCTGGACCCGGGAAACGCTATTGCTACAGGAAGCAGAACGCAATATTCCCAGCGATTTGAATATTGACAAATTGGTACGCGATTATCGGGCATCCCTGATTCGCAATAATTACGAAAAAATTCTGGTGGAAGAGCTGTTGGATTCAACCCTCACCGCCGAGGAAATATTGGATTATTACAGCAAGCACCGCGAAGAATTTAAGCTGAATGACAATATTGTACGTTGTTATTTTGTAAAATTACCCCTCGGTGCACCCAATCAAGCATTGATGAAATCCTGGTGGGAAAATCTCAGTAATGCGGAAAGTCGCCTGCGGCTGCTGGATTATTGCAATGAATACGCCAATTCGCACCTGCTGGAAGATAGTACCTGGTATCGCATCACCGATATTGTATCAGAATTGCCGCCGGGCACTTTATCGGTTGAGAATGTATCGCGGCGTGAATTGACCACCAAAGATGGGGATTATCAGTATTTTTTACGCATCACCGAGGTAAAAGATAAGAATCAGGATCCACCCATTTCTTTCGTACAGGACCAAATTCGCCGGGTGATTCTGCGCGACCGTAAGTTGAAGCTGCTGGAAGATAAGAAAGAGGAATTGTACGAATTGGAAATGCGGCGCAATAATATTAAAATTTATAATCAGTAAAGGCATGAAAAAGCTTTTTATCATTTGGCTTTGCGTAAGTATCGCGGGCGTTGTTGCTGCCCAACGCGCCGTAGTGGACAAAGTGATCGGCAAAGTAGGAAGTGAGTTGGTGCTCCTTTCGGAAGTGGAGGAACAATATGCCTTGATGGCGGCGCAAAATGGGAATGTGCCTACCGGCGCTCGTTGCAACATCATGGATGCCTTGCTGGTGAATAAATTATTGCTCAACCAGGCGAAGCTCGATAGTGTGGAAGTATCGGAAGATGACGTAGAGACCCAGCTCAATGCCCGGATTGAACGCATTCTGGCTTATATGAATAACGATGTGAGCCAGTTTGAAGCCTACTACGGTCAAACGATCAACCAGGTGAAAGAACAATTCCGGGAAGATTTGCGCAGCCAAATCCTGACCGACCGGATGCGGGCGCAAATTATGAAAGATGTAACGGTAACACCTTCTGAAGTAAAAGCATTTTTCAATGACATTCCCAAAGATAGCTTACCTTACTTCAACTCGGAGGTAGAAATCAGTGAAATCGTGTATGCCCCGAAGGTTAATGCCGAGGAAAAGCAAAAAGCCATTGATAAATTGAAAGAAATTCGGCGGCGCATTGTAGAAGGGGGCGAAGATTTTGCCGCTATGGCGCAAAAATTTTCTGACGATGGCTCGGCACGGGGTGGCGGTGACCTGGGCTGGACGCGACGCGGTAAATTTGTTCCTGAGTTTGAAGCCGCCGCTTATAATCTCGATCAAGGCGAAATTTCGGATATTGTGGAGAGTGAATTTGGCTTCCATCTCATTCAATTGCTCGAACGCCGGGGTAACTCGATTCATGTGCGTCATATTCTGATCAAACCAGAAGTAACCGATGCCGATTTACAAGCAGCTCGTACCTTACTTGATTCGGTTCGTCAATTGGTTATGAGCGATTCGGTTTCATTTTCCATTGCCGTAAAGCGCTTCTCAGACAAAAATGTGCAGAGCTACAACAACGACGGTCGCATGGTAAATCCTGCCACCGGCAATACTTTTTTCGAAGTAGGCGATCTGGATCCCGACATTTATTTCGCTACGGATTCGATGGAAGTCGGAGGAATCTCGGCACCGTTTGAATTCCGCAACCCGGTAGGAGAAATTAACTATCGGATGGTTAGGCTGCAATCGCGTACGGCGCCACACCGCGCCAGCTTACAACTCGATTATTTCAAGATTCAACAAGCCGCTATTGAAGCGAAGAAAAATGAGTTTATCAACACCTGGGTGATGGATAAAATTGATAATACCTATATTTACATTGATCCGATGTTTAGTGATTGTACACTACTTGATAAATGGCGGGACAAGCGCGTTCGCCCCTAATTCATTTTTTATTAAGTTGAACATCATAATTTAGCTGTTTTTTATAAAATTCACCCGAATTATGATGTTCATTTTATTATTTACAAGGTTTACCTACTTAGATTTAAGCATTTTTTATATCCTGATTTTGTATGCACGCACCTCTTTCTCGATAACACACCAGCATAGTCTTTGATTCACGACCAATAGATTGCTTTCCAGCACAAGGCATATTACAAATATAGCTGCTAAGTTGCGGTCTTTCAATTTTTTAGAATTACTTTTGAATTGAACAATCACACCATTTTTCACCATATTCAAACTAGTATGAAAATCCTAAAACCCTTGATGCTGCTGGCAATACTGGCACTCGCGGCTTGTCAGCAAAAACCACAATTTGATTTCGTCATTCGCAACGCCATGATTTATGATGGCTCTGGCAAACCTCCTGTAAAAAGCGACATTGGAATTAATGCTGATACAATTGCTGCAGTTGGCAATATTGGCGATGCCAAAGGCAAGCAAGAACTCGATGCGCAAGGCATGGCACTGAGTCCCGGCTTTATCAATATGCTCAGTTGGGCAACGGAAAGTTTGCTGCATGACCCACGTGGTATGAGCGACATCAAGCAAGGCGTCACACTCGAAGTAATGGGCGAAGGCTGGAGCATGGGTCCGCTCAACGATTCCATGAAAATACAGATGAAAGCCGACCAGGGCGACATCAAATTTGATGTGGCATGGACGACGCTAGGCGAGTACTTGAATCACCTGGAAAAACGCGGCGTATCGCCAAATGTGTCATCCTTTGTGGGTGCGACGACGCTGCGCATTCACGAAATTGGCTTTGCTGACCGCGAACCGACTCCTGAGGAATTGGAAAACATGAAAAAACTAGCCCGTCAGGCAATGGAAGAAGGCGCGCTGGGCATTGGTTCTTCTTTGATTTATGCGCCAGCTTTTTATGCCAAAACGCCCGAATTAATTGAATTGTGCAAAGTAGCGGGCGAATACGGCGGTGGCTACATCACCCACATGCGCAGCGAGGGCAATAAAATGCTGGAAGCAGTGGATGAAACCATTCGCATTGGTAAAGAAGCCAATGTACATGCAGAAATCTATCATTTGAAAGCCGGAGGCAAACAGAACTGGTCAAAAATGGATCAGGTCATTGCTAAAATAGATAGCGCTCGTGCTGCCGGGCAAAGTATTGCCGCTAATATGTACACGTACATTGCCGGTGCAACGGGTTTGGACGCTTCGATGCCGCCCTGGGTGCAGGAAGGAGGCTACCCTGAGTGGTCAAAGCGTCTGAAGGATCCTGCTATTCGTAAGCGCGTAGCCGCAGAGATGAAAACCGATGCGCAGGATTGGGAAAACCTTTATTTTTCGGCAGGCTCAGCGGATAATTTGTTGTTAGTCGGATTCAAAAGCGATACACTAAAAAAATACACCGGCAAAACGCTAGCCGAAGTATCTAAATTGCGCGGCACTTCGCCGGAAGAAACCGCCATGGATTTGGTCATCCAGGATGGAACGCGCGTTGGTACCGTCTATTTCCTCATGTCCGAAGACAATGTAAAAAAGCAAATTAAACTACCGTACATTAGTTTTGGCTCGGATGCGGAAGCACCCGCGACCGAAGGCGATTTCTTGAAATCCAGCACCCACCCGCGTGCCTATGGGAATTTCGCTCGTTTGCTTGGCAAATACGTACGCGATGAAAAGGTGATTCCTTTAGAGGAAGCCATTTATAAACTGACCAGCCTGTCGGCGCAGAAGTTGAAGATTCAAAAACGAGGCTTATTACAGCCCGGTTATTATGCCGACATCGTTATTTTCGACCCTGCCAAAGTGAAGGATAATGCCACATTTGAAAAGCCGCATCAATACTCCGATGGGATGATTCATGTGTTTGTCAATGGCGTACAAGTTTTGAAAGATGGGGAGCATACCGGGGCAAAGCCGGGGCGGTTTGTAAAAGGACCGGGATTTAAGGAGAAGAAATGACCTAGGAAAAGGAGGACTTAGTGGTACAAACAAAGGATGCATTCTGTAAATTCTGATTCAGACAAATTTAAATCATTATGACCTATATAAAATTTCTTTTCACAACACTGATAATCAGCACGTTATTTCAAGTAAATATTTTTGCGCAATTAAGTCCAGCTGCGATTCAAAAGTTGGACGCTTACATTGAGCAAGCACGCCAGCAATGGGAAGCACCTGGTTTAGCCGTAGCAGTAATGAAAGATGGGAAGTTGATTTTTGCCAAAGGCTATGGCGTACGCGAATTGGGCAAGCCGGAAAAAGTGGACGGGCAAACTATTTTTGCCATCTGCTCGACAACTAAAGCAATGACGGCCGCAGCAATGGGCATACTGGTGGATGAGGGCAAAGTAAAATGGGACGATAAAGTCGTTCAGCACCTGCCGGATTTCCAGTTGTATGATCCTTATGTAACGCGGGAATTGCGCGTGCGTGACCTCTTTACGCATAACGCCGGGCTGGGCAATGCCGATTTCTTATGGGATGATACTGATTTGACTTCGGATGATATTTTGCACCGAATGCGTTTATTACCAATGAGTTATCCGTTTCGGGGCGGCTATACGTATCAAAATATTATGTATTTGGCGGCAGGCAAAATGATCGAAAAAGTGAGTGGGATGTCCTGGGAGGACTTTGTTGAAAAACGCCTGTTTCAGCCGATTGGCATGACAAATACGTACGCGAATCAAAAACGCTCGCTGGTTCAGAAAAACCGTTCGATTCCGCATGATCGCATTCAAGGAAAAATTACCCCGATTACAGATTCCAACGCGGATCCAATTGCACCCGCCGGGTCGGTATGGTCGAGCATTGAAGACATGGCAAAGTGGACGCAATTTGTACTCGATAGCGCTAAGGTAAATGGTAAAAGTCTCTTAAAACCAGCCACTTATGCAGAATGGCTGAAGCCGCAAACCATCGTATCAGATGCTGGATTTTATCCTTCGCAGGAGCTGACCAAGCCGCATTGGAAAACCTATGCGCTGGGCTGGTTTCAGCATGATTACAATGGTCGAGCCGTGAGTTTTCATACCGGTAGCTTGTCAGGCACAATTGCCATTTGCGGCATGATTCCTGATGAAAAAATCGGTGTGTATGTGTTTGGCAACCTGGATCATGCCGAAGTGCGCCACGCCATTATGTACAAGGTATTTGACGTGCTGGGCGGTCAGGAAAACGGGCGCGATTGGAGCACTGATCTGAAAAAAATTTATGACCGTATTGCGCAGCAGAGCGAAGAAGCCCGCAAAAAGCAGGAAGCCCAGCGCGTGCTTGGCACCAAACCTACGTTGGCATTGGAAAAATACACTGGCACATACTCAAGTCCTTTGTATGGCGATGTGAAAGTAGAATTGCAAAACGGCAAATTGGTAGGGCATACCAGTTCCAAGAATTTTATCACGCTGGAACATTGGCATTATGATACCTGTCAGGGTAGCTGGAAAAAAACCTGGGATGGTAAGTCAT
>JBKBWT010000096.1:8904-17557 GCA_046314415.1 Saprospiraceae bacterium | reverse complement strand
GGTCGCTCGCCATTGTCGATCCTCTTTTATAGCTTTATAATGTAGGCTCATGCTCCTTTTTTTACCCCAAATTTAATCAACTTTGATTTTCAACTATTTACATGGACGCAACTCTAATATTCATCCATTAATATGCTCCTTCCAACCTGATCATTAGCATTTCCTTAACGACCTGATTATCCGTATTCTACACAGAAGCATTTATCTTTGCTTTTTCAATTGTCATTGACCATTATCCATCATAAATCACCTATTGATCATGAATAAACGGTACTTTTTGTTCTTGTTCAGTGCCTTACTGGTGCAAGTGCTCATTGCGCAAACCCCCAAGCGTTGGACTTCCGGCGATATTCACGAAGCCATTCAAAAGCTGAATTTCCTCGGTTCGGCGCTATACGTAGCTGCCCACCCCGATGACGAAAACACCCGGTTGATTGCCTACCTGGCAAATGAAAAAAAAGCCGAAACCGCCTACCTTTCCATGACGCGCGGCGACGGTGGTCAAAACCTCATTGGACCGGAGATTGAAGAATTGCTCGGCGTCATCCGTACGCAGGAGTTGCTGGCGGCACGCCGCATTGATGGTGGCAATCAAATGTTTACGCGTGCCAATGACTTTGGTTATTCTAAAAATCCCGACGAGACGCTGAAAATCTGGAACAAAGATGCCGTCCTTTCTGATGTAATCTGGGCAATTCGCAAATGGCAGCCCGATGTGATTATCAATCGTTTTGACCACGACGGTACCCGCCCGAATCACGGGCACCATACAAGCTCAGCAATGCTCGCTCACGAGGCGTTCGATCTGGCTGGTAAAAAAGACGTGTACCCAGAGCAGTTGAAACATGTAGAACCCTGGCAGCCTCGTCGGCTATTTCTTAACACAACCTGGTGGTTTTATGGGAGCCAGGAAGCGTTTGAGAAAGTAGATAAATCCGATATGATGAGCATGGATGTGGGGGTTTACTATCCGATCAAAGGTAAATCGAACAATGAAATTGCTGCCGAAAGCCGCAGCATGCACAAGTGTCAGGGTTTTGGCTCGGCGGGTACGCGCGGTACCGAAATGGAGTATTTGAAGATTCTTAAAGGCGACCTGCCAAAGGGTAAGTCCGATATTTTTGAAGGCATCAATACCACCTGGACGCGCGTGAAAGGCGGAGAGCCAATTGGTAAAATCCTGGCGGAAGTGGAAAAAGAATTCAAATATGATAATCCCAGTGCAAGCATTCCCAAATTAATGGAAGCGTACAAGCGCATCAATGCATTGCCCGACGGCTACTGGAAACGCGTGAAAATCGCAGAAACCAGGGAAGTAATCAAAGCCTGTATGGGCTTATTCGCAGAGGTACTTGCCAATGATTATTCAGCAACACCGGGTCAGGTCGTAGAATTGAATATTGAATCCATTAACCGCTCAAAGGTAAATGTCATTCTGAAATCCATTGTATTCCTGCCGGAAAATAAAGAACGGGCACTGAATGACACGCTTTTATTCAACGAAGCCAACCGTACCCAGCATCGCATTAAAATTCCTGACGATATTACGCTGACGAATTCTTATTGGCTTAATAAACCCTGGGAGTTAGGGATGTACACGGTGGAAGACCAACTGCTGCGCGGCTTACCGGAAACGCCTCGTGCTTTGAAGGTTCGTTTTAATATGCTCATCAATGGCGAACCGCTCGATTTTGAAAAAGAAATTGTGTACAAACGCGTGGATGATGTAAAAGGCGAAGTATATCGTCCATTTGAAATCACACCACCGGTTTTTGCTAATATTAGTGAAAAAGTATATGTATTTTCCAATGGCGCTCCGCAGGATGTAACGATCATGCTCAAATCGGGTGCACCGGAAGTAAACGGTACCATTGAACTCGCCGTGCCGAAGGGCTGGCGCGCCGAACCTGCCAAGATTGATTTCAACCTCAAACTCAAGGGCGAGGAACAAACCGTGCGTTTCCAACTCTTTTCTCCTGAAAATCAGAGCGAAGGCGATATCATGCCAGTGGTAACGGTGAATGGCAAAGCGTACAGCGAAGAAGCCGTTTTTATTCAGTATGATCATATTCCAACGCAAACCGTGCTGCGCGACGCCACTGCCCGTGCAGTAAAAATTGATATTAAAAAAGCGGGCGATCGGATCGGTTATTTCATGGGTGCGGGCGATGTGATTCCGGCAAGTTTAAAACAAATTGGCTACAATGTCACCCTGCTCGACGACCGCGACCTCACCGCTGAAAACCTGAAAAAATATGACGCTGTCATCCTGGGGGTACGCGCGTACAATACCAAAGAGCGCCTGCGCTTTGCGCAGCCACGCCTAATGGAATACGTTAATAATGGTGGCACCCTCATTGTGCAATACAATACCGCCAATGATCTCGTGCTGCCTATGAACGAAATCGCGCCTTACCCGATTAAGATTTCACGCGACCGCACTACTGTGGAAGACGCCCCGGTGCGCTTCCTCAAACCCGAGCATCCGGTGTTGAATTATCCAAATAAAATTACGCAGAAGGATTTTGACGGTTGGGTGCAGGAGCGCGGTTTGTATTTCCCCAATGAATGGGCACCACAGTTTGAAGCGATCCTTTCCTGTAACGATCCTGGCGAGCCCGCGCGTGACGGCGGCTTGCTCGTGGCACAGCACGGCAAAGGTTACTACATTTACACCGGTTACTCCTTTTTCCGGGAGTTGCCGAGTGGCGTCTCCGGGGCGTATCGCCTTTTTGCCAATATGATTTCGATTGGGAAAGAGCCCAAACCTTAAAAAGTAAGTGGTACGAAGTTGGAAGTACCAATCACGCTTCTAACTTCGTACCCCATCCTTCATACTTTGTTCATACCTTACTCTCTCCAAAATAGCATTGCCAAAGATACTTAAGCCTGAATTAAATACGACCAGTGACCCCGTACCTGCTGCTACCCAATGTGTCCAAGCTGCCCCGCTTGCTTTTAACATTGCCGACTCGGAAATAAAGCAAATGCCCATGCCCACTAGCACCAAGCTTAGCGGCGCCTGAATTAACCAATTGCGATAATGTTTATTCATATAAATACTTTTTATTATTCTAAAAGCAATGAGTTTAATTACAATATTTTTTGCTTTTCTCCTACATTTTTTCTTCCTTTCGTCGAAATATCCGCCAAATTTTCTTTTTTTAATGGGTTAAAAACCAAGGAAAATTAGTCTTTTTTCAATTTTACCTACCTAGAATGGAAGTATTCTTCTAAAAAAATTGCAACCTTTTAAAGCGTGTTGTATCTTTAAGCTAGAACAATTAAGCAAAAAGGGACGAATGCAATTGAATCGTGCCAATATACTTGTCGTAGATGACGACCCGGACATCCTGGTCGCGGTGCAGCTACTGCTCAAAACGGAAGCAAAGTCGGTGGATACCGAGCGCAACCCCGAGCACCTGCGCACCCGCCTTACGGAAAAACAGTATGATCTGATTTTGCTGGATATGAATTACAAAAGTAAGCTCAACTCTGGTAATGAAGGTTTGTACTGGATGCGCCAGATCAAAGACTGGCAAAAAGATGCTACCGTGGTCATGATTACTGCGTATGGTGATATTGACCTGGCGGTACGTTCCCTGAAAGAGGGTGCAGCCGATTTTATTGTGAAGCCCTGGCGCAATGATCGCCTCATTGCTGCGCTGGAAGAGGCACTGGCACAGAAGCAAATCTCTTCAGAACCTAAGCGCAAGTCGGGTAGCTCGGATATTGGTATTCTTGGCAACTCCGAGGCGATGCAATCCGTGTTTCACAAGATTGAAAAAATCGCTCCTACGGATGCCAATGTTTTAATATTAGGAGAAAATGGCACAGGTAAAGAACTGGCAGCCAAAGCAATACATAAAAAATCCTTGCGGGCGAATAAGCCCTTCGTCCATGTGGATGTGGGCGCGTTGACAGAATCTCTTTTTGAAAGTGAACTGTTTGGACATAAAAAAGGGGCGTTTACCGATGCGCGAGAAGACCGCATTGGGCGCTTTGAAGCAGCCAATGGCGGTACCTTGTTTCTGGATGAAATTGGCAATTTAAGTTTATCACAACAAGCTAAATTACTCACCGTTTTGCAAAATCGGCAAGTGATTCGTCTAGGTACCAATCAACCTCTTCCCTTGGATATTCGCCTCATCTGCGCCACAAATGCACCCTTGTACGAGTTGGCAGCTCAGAATAAATTCCGCAAGGACTTAATTTATCGCATTAACACCGTTGAAATTACGCTCCCACCTCTGCGCGAGCGCAACGGCGATATTGTAACGCTCGCCAATCACTTTGCAGCCATGTACGCCGAGAAGTACCGCAAGCCTATGCCCATCTTGGATGATAAAGCCATTCAGCGGCTGCGTCAGTACAGTTTCCCCGGCAATGTACGCGAGTTGCAATACAGCATTGAGCGGGCGGTGATTATGATGGATGGCGAGGTACTACAAGCCAAAGATTTGATCTTTTCACCGGTGGAAAGTCCTGTTAATCAAGAGGATGCATTGGATTCTTTCCGTTTGGATGACGTGGAAAAAACCACCATTTTAAAGGTAATTGAAAAACATAGTGGTAACATTACCCGTGCGGCAAAAGAATTAGGCATTACCCGAACTGCTTTATATCGCAGGCTGAGTAAATATGAAATTTGAGACACCGAATGTCAAGATTTTATAAACCAGCCAACAAATAATCATTACTGAATACCTGCTGAATTCTAAAATCTTACTAATCTTGTCTTCCATTGATACCAAATTTTTTCAATCCGCAATCAGAGACTTTGGATTCGCCATTCAGTAAGATTTGGGAATTTTTTACCGACCGGTTTCGTACCGCACGCACGGGTTATTTCGTAGCCATTCTGCTACGTACCGCTGTTTTATTGGGTTTGTTGGCGGCAACAGTGTATTTCATCAGTATCAAAGAATGGTTTTGGGTATTTATTTTGCTCACAATTACGATTTTTCAAGTCTCTGCCTTTACACGCTTTGTGAGCTTCGCAGTGCGGGAAGTTGGTGAGTTTGCCTTGTCGGCTCGCTACCGCGATTTCTCGCGCAATTTTCCTGAGCGGGGCATTCCTTTGCAAAATCGCTTATTACACCAGCATTTTAACGAAATCAATCGGGTATTTCGCCAATTGAGCCGCGAACGGGAGGCACAGTATCAATACTTACAACGGCTGTTGGAACTGGTGGATACGGGCATCTTATCCTTTGATAATGAGGGGAATGTGGTGTGGATGAATGAAGCGTTGAAGAAAATGCTGGGCATTGTATATCTTAAAAATCTAACCGCACTGGAGAAGCGGGAACCCGAATTGTATTACCAAATTTTGAATTTACAGCCTGGCGAAACAAAAATCATTCAAATCAACCGCGAAAAAATTCCCACGAAAGTATTACTCTCTATTGCTCGCTTTGTCACCGATGATCAGCCTTTTACGCTTGTCGCTTTTCAAAATATCAATGAAGCCCTCGACGAAACGGAAGCTCAAGCCTGGCAAAAAATCCTGCGCGTGATGACTCACGAGATTATGAATTCCGTTGGTCCTATTGCTTCCCTTGCTGATACAATTAAAGGTCGCTTGCCGCAAACGGCGGGGTTGCCGGAACCAATTGCAGAGCAGTTGAACGATGTAGAATTGGGCTTGGACACGATTCAAAAAAGAAGTTTAGGCTTGCTACGCTTCGCTGATATTTATCGCAATTTTAATAAAATTACCCAGCCGCAACTTTCGACTTTTCAGGTACTGGATTTGCTGGAAGATATTTACCAACTGATGGAACCTAGCCTGGAGCGAAAGCAGGTAGAAATGGATATTGTACTGAAAGACACCAAGTTACAATTAGAAGCTGATAAGAATTTGATCGAGCAGGTGCTCATCAATTTAGTTATAAATGCCATAGATGCGGTGAAGGAATGTGCGGAGCCACTCATTCAACTCTCCGGTTATCGCAGTGATGGGCGCACTATATTGGAGGTAGCAGACAATGGCATTGGCATTCCACCCGATGTACTCGAAAAAATCTTCGTACCCTTCTTTAGTACCAAGCAAACCGGCAGCGGCATTGGCTTGAGCCTTTCGCGACAAATTATGCTCCTGCACAAAGGCAACATTCAGGTACGCTCCACCGAAGGCAAAGGCACCACCTTTATGTTGACATTTCCAGCTAGTTAAATGATTCACAATTGAAATTGACAATTGATTGAATTATTGATTTTCAACGACTTAAAACTCCTCATTTACTGCCTTCTCATTTCAAATTTGGTTCAAGGTCGAAACTACCCTTAAAAAGGGCTATACTTCTTTTATAAAAGCGATTACTTTTATTTTTGATAGCTTTACTAAAATTTTTACCATTTTTCGCAAACACAACCCTTTACTTCGGTGTTGGCTGAGATAGATTTGGATTGTGAGGATTTCACCATTTAAAACTGCAAAAAAATTATCTGGTATGGAACAAATCTTAAACGCATCAGCCACTCACCTCAATTGGGAAGAGAACGGTGATATTCAAACCTTAACGCCCGTGACCGTTGCTTACGGCGATGGCATTGGTCCGGAAATTATGGATGCTACGCTGCGCATTCTGCACGCGGCAGGTGCAAAGTTAAAGCCGGAAATCATTGAAATCGGCGAGCAGGTTTACCTGCGTGGCAATTCTGCCGGTATTGAAACAAACGCCTGGGATTCACTGCGTCGCACCAAAGTTTTCCTGAAAGCGCCGATTACCACGCCACAAGGCGGCGGCTTTAAGAGCTTGAATGTAACGACTCGTAAAATGCTCGGCTTGTTCGCGAATGTACGCCCCTGCGTATCGTACAGCCCATATGTGCGCACGAAGCACCCGATCATGGATGTGGTTATCATTCGTGAGAATGAAGAGGATTTGTACGCCGGCATCGAGCATCAGCAAACACCGGAAGTGGTGCAGTGTTTGAAACTAATCAGCCGCCCTGGTACGGAAAAGATTGTACGCTATGCCTTTGAATATGCCCGCCAATACGGTCGTAAGAAAGTAACCTGCTTCACGAAAGACAATATTATGAAGCAGACCGACGGCTTGTTCCATAAAGTTTTTGATGAAATCGGCGAAGAATACCCGGATATTGAAAAAGAACACTGGATTGTGGACATTGGTGCAGCAAAATTGGCAGATACGCCCGAAGCCTTCGACGTGGTGGTAATGCCCAATTTGTACGGCGATGTATTGTCGGATGTAGCCGCGCAGATTGCGGGTTCGGTAGGTTTGGCAGGCTCGGCTAATATTGGCGAAGACGTAGCCATGTTTGAAGCCATTCATGGTTCGGCGCCACGGCGTGCCGGTCAGAATATGGCGAATCCTTCGGGATTGTTGCTTGGCGCAGTGCAAATGCTGGTACACATCGGGCAGGGCGACATTGCCGAAAAAGTACACAATGCCTGGCTGCGCACCATCGAGGAAGGCATTCACACCTACGATATTTTCAAAGAGGATGTAAGTACCCAGAAAGTAGGTACACGGGAGTTTGCCGATGCAGTAATTGCTCGTATTGATTTGAAGCCTAATACTTTAAAAGCAGTAGATTATTCTAATGCGAAAAAGAGCATCAAGGTACAACTGAAACCGCAAGCGCCGATGCAAAAGGAAACCATCGGAGTGGACATCTTCCTGAACTGGAACGAGCGCGATGCAAATAAACTGGGCGAATCGATTAAAGATTTGACTGCCAATGGCTTACACTTATCTATGATTACCAATCGTGGGGTCAAAGTGTATCCCAATGGTTTACCCGAAACATTCTGCACTGACCACTGGCGCTGCCGCTTTAAATCGGACAAGCCGGTGTCTTACAGCGACATTATTGCCCTGCAACAAGCTGTGAACAACGCGGGTTTTGACATTATTAAAACCGAAAACCTCTGCCGTTTCGATGGCGTAGATGCGTTCTCGGCCGGACAAGGCGCTTAAAAATAGCATTTTATCGAGTAACTCGCCGGGAGCGAGTTACTCGCTTTTTATTTACTTTTTTATGATGCGACGCGTAAAATCCTGCCCATTTATGATAATTTTCAGTAAATAAATACCTTTTGGTAAAAATTGCAACTGCATATTGGCTGTCCCACTACTTATCATTTTCGTCTCCACTAATTTGCCATTCACATCAAATAATTGCGCCAAGCCACTTTCATTGCCCTGCCATTCCAACTGTAGCCAATCTGATGTTGGATTTGGAAAAATATTAAAATGTACGGTTTCTGCCCAATCATTTACATCCGTCATTAAAGGTGTGGTCGTCAAATCATCCAAACAAAAATACGTCGGCGTATTGATACCAAACTCGCCCACATCGCTCGATGCCATTCGGAAAAACAAGCTATCCGCCTCGCCCAGCGCCGACAGATTTACAAAGGTCCAATCGCGAACAATATAATCTTGCGCTCGGTTCGTAAAACGATAATCGGCTAAATAAAACACAACGCTATCGGCGCTACGCACGCCATTTAAATATTTGTAAATTGTAAGCCGCAGAAAATCAGGATCATTTCCCGTTTCACCACCAAATCTTTTCGAGAATTGATCGCCATTGCGCATACTATAGTATGCATAAGTATTATTTGTTATGTAAAATCCCCCCAAGCGTACGCGACCGCTAAAACGCAGGGTATTTT
>JBKBWT010000096.1:0-8894 GCA_046314415.1 Saprospiraceae bacterium | reverse complement strand
CGCCGAATGCCACGGCATAGTTGCTGGAATTATCAAAGCCCCCGCCGGCTCTGGCGCTATACTGATTGCGAAAACCAGCAGTCACACTGTCTTTTTTACTCGACATTGCCCAGCCGCTCCACGCGTCGAACATGGCGTTGTAGTCATTTGGAAACACGGCGTTGGCGCTTTGAAAGCTACCATTGGCATCGCGTCCATTCAAAAATGAATCACGGGGAATATTGATATCTTCCAGGGTAGCCGTGACCTGTGCCATGCTATAAAAACTAAATAACAGGGTGAAAATGGTAAATAGAATTTTCATTTTTATGATATTTTGTTAAAGAATTGTGTTCAGATGTTAATGTATTCAGGTGTGGGATAAACGAATTACTATTTAAACTGCAAGCTTACACCTGCCTGAAAATGCCGCCCAGGCATTCGGCGGCGCTCGATCACGCGATATTCGGCGTTCCCTAAGTTATTGATTTGCAGGAAGATATTGCCGGTAAATGATTGAACAGCATATCCGTAGCGCATATTCAGAAAGCCGAGTTGATAGGCGGGCAGCGCAGCCAAATTATCCGAACGTGTAAAAACCGCACCGGTGTATTGATGTTGGTAAGCAAGATTCAGCTTTTTCCAATGGAAAGCAATTCGACCAAAAGCCTGATGTTCAGGCACATAAATCAATTGTTTTTTTATATTCGCTTCGGTAGCCGCTCTTTCTTGGGTAGAGCGAATCCAATCATAACCCGCTGATAATTCAAATTTGAGATTTGAAATTTGAGCTTTGAAATGAAATCGCTGCTCGATGCCCCGGCTGCGTACTTCTGCAATGTTTTGTGGCGACCAAAACGTCGTGCCTGGCACCCATAATATCCAGTTTTGCACATCGCGATTAAAACCTGTAATGGAATATTGAAATGCGTAACCTTCTTTTTTCCAATGTGTTTGTAAAGTTAATTCCTCTGCCCAGCCGTTTTCGGATTGCAGCGTTGGGTTACCGCCAGGCTGCCAGTACAAATCATTTAATGTCGGCAAGCGGAAATTACGTGAAATATTACTTTTTATCAAAAACCATTTAGTAATATCATATTCTACCCCTAAAGACGGAATAAACGGAATCCATTTGCAATCGGCTAAGCCCTGACGAGCACTCAACCGCGCCCGAAATAGCTTTTTTTGCAACTGATAGGCGGCAAAAAGCGCCGCTTGCTGCTGTTGCTGTCCGTTGGGGTAACCCTCGGCTTCGCCGGTTGCGTAAGTATGATGGATACCAAAATGCACCCGATGCTGGGAATGCAGATTCCACTGGGCTTCCGCTTCGGAAATAGCCGACCAGGAGTGACTCGGCGAATTGACCCCGGCAAGCGAATCCCGATAGTGGAAAAAATCGTAAAAAACGCCGGTACGGGCTTGTATAATCCATTGTTTATGAGCCAATTGCCAATCGAGCGTGGCGCGGAGGAATTCGTTGTTTTGTTCAGCAACGCTGAAATTTTGCGTGGTCGTCGGCGGAATTTCCTGCTCGGCTTGCGACCACCACAAGCGAAAATTTACATGCTGATTGGATTTTATATAAAAACGATTTTCTTGTAATATTGCAATTTGTTGAAAACCAGCATGTTGCTGACGTTGCTCTGGCGCATCGGGTGTAATTCGATAAGGAAAATCATTTTCCGCCGTTTGATGTAATAAGCGCGTTGAATTAGCTAATTTTTTATTACTAAAACTGATTTTTACATCATTATGCAATTGGCTAAAACTGCCGATTTGACTATTCCAGCGAATTTGCCAACCCTGATCAAACGGAAAATTATTGTTGAGTTGCAACACACCCCCCACTGCGCCACTGCCCCAGAGCGCCCCATTGCCACCGTGTTGCACCTGCACCGCATCGAGCAAACTCGCGGGTAGCAACGCCAAATCCAACTGTCCCAGCATCGGATTTTGAATCGGAAAACCATTCCAAACCACCGCCGTGTGCTGCGCACTTGCACCGCGCATAGCCGAAGTAGCCAGACTTCCCAGACCATAACTTTTGATAAAAATGCCGGTATTTTGTTGTAATACATCCGCCAGGCTCAGCGAAGGCGTAAGCTGTAAACGACTGGAATCCAGGGTAGTAGCTTGATAACCCACGGGCGTTTGCCGAAAGCGGGAAGCTGTAATGGTCACTGTTTCCAGCGCCAGGGTGGTATCAGACTGCGTCCACGCATCCATGCATGCGAGCAGGAAAAGGAGAAAAATAGCGAAACGAGCCACAGCAAATGATTTGCCAGGCAAAACGGAAGCATCAAAGATGTCAGATACCAGATGTCGAATGACAGACTGTAACAATCTATTATCCAGACAAGTGGCAACAATAATCCAGAATCCATCCCGTCTTTAGCCCGAAGACGTACAAATATAGATGACACATCGGCGTTGGCAGGTCTTCTGACTTGCTCCACCTTCTGCCGGTCTTCCCGTCCATTATGAACAGTGACACACAAAGGGCATTAGGCTTGATACAGAGCTTACAGCTGCGGGTACAGTCCCCGATTTGCACGGGATTCCCTTTTAAGGCTGCGTTGACTTATTTTTCAATGTAGTACAACTGCATCCACCAAAACCGCTTCAAAGATAAGAGAATTCTTGTAAATAAAAAAAGCTGCTTCGTAGGAAGCAGCCGATAACCCAAACAAAATAAACACAGGAGGATTATTAGGATGGTTATAATAGTGAAGATAGTGACGCTCCTGCTCGCCACCGTGAAATCTTTATAGTAAATGCACATCGAATCACTTCAATCCTTACGCTTATTTTGTACAAATTTTAATGATTGGTACAATTGCTTCCAAATGAGGTGAATTCCTCGATTTTTAATAAAAAATTAAGGTTACTACAAAATCTATTAGTTATAATATCATTTTAATGAATGGCTTGCTAAGCTTAAAACATTAAATTTATAACTAATAATCAAATAATAGCGTGATTGAATTTTGACAAGTACGCCAAAACTACCAGTGAAGTTTTTGTGTTGGGTTGCATTACATCAATATTTTGGGTAATGCTCTATTTGTTGGGTAAGAAAAAATAGCTTTAAATGACTTAGCAAATTTATAATCTTTTACAAATATTATCAACTTTAATCAAGGATTTTTTACTTAAATCATTAAGCTCAGTAAAAAATAGCTGCATAATTTATATACGCGATTCCAAACTTTGCTACAAGATCCCTATATTTTCAGTTAATTTACTAACTTTCCGCCAAACCTAAAATCCATGTCTGAACGAAATACGCAAAGGAATAGCTCCCGAAGAAAGTTTCTTAAAACCGGTGCGCTTACTGCCGGCACTTTCATGATTGTGCCACGCCACGTGCTGGGTGGTCCGGGTTTCATTGCGCCGAGTGATAAATTGAATATTGCCGGTATTGGCGCGGGCGGCAAGGCTTGGGATAACATTCCTGGTGCCTATAATAAAGGACAAGAAAACATTGTGGCGCTCTGCGATGTAGATGATGCCCGCGCGGCGGAGATGTACAAGGAATTCCCCAAAGCTAAGCGCTACAAGGATTTCCGCGTGATGCTCGAACAGCAAAAAGACATTGACGCGGTGATGATTACCACGCCCGATCATACGCATGCCATTGCTACGCTCACCGCCATGCAACTCGGCAAGCACGTATATACCGAAAAACCGCTCACCCACAGCATCCACGAGGCACGCGTACTGGCAGATGCCGCTAAAAAATATCCAAAAGTAGTGACCCAAATGGGCAACCAGGGCAGCTCCGCTGATGGCATGCGCCAGGTGCAGGAGTGGCTTGCCGCCGGCGTGATTGGTGACGTAACGCGCGTACACGTATGGAGCGACCGCCCGGTATGGATTCAGGGTATTCCCACACCAAAAGAGAAAATGCCCATACCTAAAGGATTAGATTGGAATTTATGGTTGGGTCCGGCAGCACAGCGCGACTACCATGCTACCTACATGCCGTTCCGCTGGCGCGGCTGGTGGGATTTTGGCACAGGCGCACTGGGCGATATGGGCTGCCACTTGATTGACGTGCCGTTCCGGGCTTTGCAATTGACTTACCCAACTTCGGTGGAGGCAAGTATGAGCCAGGCCTGGATCAATGATTTTGAAGGGGCGAATCTGACCGAGAGTGCGCCAATGGCTTCCACTGTTTATTTTCAATTTCCCGAAAGGGGCGAATTACCCGCGGTAGAATTGATCTGGTATGATGGCGGTATTCAACCCCGGCGACCGGAAGAATTAGCTCCGGATGAATATTTAGATACCAATGGCGTGCTGTTTGAAGGATCGCAAGGCAAACTCTTGTGCAGTATTTTTGGCAATTTCCCCACCTTGCTACCAAGTAAACGGATGCAGTATTTTCAAGCGCCCGCGCCTACCCTGCCGCGTGTGCCAGGCAGCGACGAGGGGCATCATCAAAATTGGGTGAAAGCGATCAAGGAAGGTACACCGACTAGCTCGCCGTTTGAATACGCTTGTAAATTGACCGAAACCGTTCTGATCGGCAATCTGGCCATTCGCAGTCAGAATATTAAAAAGCCCATCAAAGGCGTGAATCCCAACAATTGGTGGGCGAATAAAGAATTCCCTGGGCGTACCACTTTACACTGGGATGCCGCGCAGATGAAAATTACCAATTTCGATGAAGCGAATCAGTTTGTACGGCGGAAGTATCGGGATGGCTGGGATTTGACGTTGTAAGCGGTTAGAGCTAGGGATACTTTGGATGCTTTGGATACTAGGATACTGTGGATGCTATAGTTACGCGCAGCAAGTATCCATAGCAGCACGAAGTGAGCGTCACGCAGCATCGCGCAGCAAGCATCCATAGCAACACCAGCATCAAACCAAAGCATTGTATCGCACCAAAACACTATAACACAATAACACCAACACACCTGAAAACATGAACACCATCACCTGGACTGATTTTGAAAAAGTAGAAATTCGTACCGGCACGATCATCGCGGCGGAGCCATTCGCGAAAGCACGAAAACCTGCGTATCAATTAACCATTGATTTCGGTGAATTAGGTATCAAACGTTCCTCGGCGCAAATCACCAAATTGTACCAGCCGGAAGATTTGATTGGCAAGCAGATAGTAGCCGTAGTGAATTTTCCCCCCAAGCAAATTGCCAATTTTTTCAGCGAGTGCCTCGTGCTCGGCTCAGTGGATGCAGAGGGCACGGTGACGCTGCTGCAAACGGAGCGAGCGGTGGAGAATGGCTTGCGGATTGCGTAAAGCAATTGAAACTTGAAGCAATAAAATTTCGTTATCTTTGAAAAATGTTTCAAAATGAAAACGCTCAACATTGCCATCAGCGAAAAGGATTTTAATAAATATGGTTTTTCAGCTGAAAATCTGTCTTTTGAAGAATTGATTGAGAAAATCAATGTAGAATTGGCAAGACAGGCGCTGCTACGTGCGCAGGAAATAGCCGAGCAAACCGGGCTTTCGCAAATGACTCTGGAGGAAATCAACGCAGAAATTCAAGCGGTAAGAGATGCAAAAGGTCATTCTTGATACCAATTCAATTTAACTTCTATTCAATCTACAAAAATACTTTCCCCGAAAGATTATTGGGCATTATATAAACCCACTTTGTAACTTTAAACCCTTAAACGATTCAACCTTTCAACTAAGAAAACAGTGGTTCCGATTCAACTCGACTGGATAGCGTTTTTTATCCTCACTGGCATTGTGCAAAGTGTGGTGCTGACGGCGGTGTTCCTTAGCGGGGAGCGGCGGCGGGTATTAGCCAATCGCTTTTTGGGGCTGTTTCTGATAGCGGGCACCATCACGGGTACCGAGGTTTTTCTATGCTATACCGGCTATATTCAGTACGCCATTCATCTGATCGATACCGCAGAACCTTTCAATTTTACCATTGCGCCGCTGGCGTATTTTTACATTTACAGCCGCCTCAACGGGCAATCGCCGCCGTACAAATGGCTGCATTTTCTGCCTTTCTTCCTGTATTTTTTGTACTGCTGGTTTTTCTGGTTGCAACCAATGGGTGAAAAAATCAATGCGTTTCGCTATGCGTACCATCCCGATATGCCGTATGTGGACGTGGCGCATCCGTTCTCGCCCGATCCGCTGGGGATCAAACGGTACGTGCGGGAGCTGACTTTTTCGCACTTTTTACTATATGTGCTTTTATCAATTGTGGTTATTTTAAAAACCTTCCGTCAGCAAGTGACCGTGTCGCCGGATACGCTGCGTTGGCTGCGCCATTTTTTGTTACAGTTTGGGGCGGCGGTGCTTTTCTTTATGGGCATTTCCTTTGTATTCGACCGTGATTTGGGCGATCCCTTCATTGAAATCATCAAAACTATCCTGATTTACTTCATTACTTTCAATGTACTACGCCATTCCAACATGCTACAACCCGAAGTACAAGCGGTTGAAAAAGAAAAGTACGTCAACTCCTCCCTCCGCGACAATGACAAAACCCTGCTCTTGCAAAAAATTACCACCCTGATGGACAATGAAAAACCCTACCTCGACAATCTCTTTTCCATGAGCGAACTCGCCAAACGCGTGAGCGCCACGCCCCACCACGTCTCTCAGGTGCTAAACGAAATGCGCAACCAGACTTTTTTTGAATTCCTCGCCGAATATCGCATCCATGCTGCTAAAATTTTAC
Organism: Saprospiraceae bacterium; assembly: GCA_046314415.1. Lineage (GTDB taxonomy): Bacteria > Bacteroidota > Bacteroidia > Chitinophagales > Saprospiraceae > JADJNW01. The sequence goes on along the minus strand of JBKBWT010000096.1, from coordinate 2,238 downwards.
TCCACGATCCCCATTATCAAAATCTGAAAATCGAAGAAATCGCCGAGCAGGTAGGTTACAATTCTAAATCTGCATTCAATACCGCTTTCAAAAGAATCACGGGTATGACGCCTTCGGCTTTTAAAAATTCCACTACTGAGGACATTGAGAACACTTAGATTTTCGCGCGTGCTTTATTTTTAAAACACATAGGCACAGGGAGACTTTGTGACTTAGAGAGCAAGAGATAAAGCGCACGAGAAACTATGTGTCTATGTGTTTTGAACACGTTCGATTTTATCGGGGCGTCCCTTTTCCCGATGAATACGGTCGTCGATTGGCTTTTTCCGCCCCTACATTTGTCGCAAAAAATAACATTAAAACAATGGAAAAAGCATTGATCTCCACCCGACGTTATGATCTCGATTGGCTGCGCGTCATCGCCTTTAGCCTACTCATTTTGTACCACTGCGGCATGGGCTACGTGCAGGACTGGGGCTGGCACGTGAAAAATCCCGACACCAGTGAAAGCTTTCAACTCTGGATGCTCTTCGTCAACCGCTGGCGCATGGCGTTGCTTTTTATGATTTCCGGGGCGGGCGTATGGTTCTCCATGAAGCGGCGCACGCCCGCCAAATTTGCCGGTGAGCGCTTCACCCGACTCTTTATTCCCCTCGCGTTTGGCATGCTCTTTATCGTGCCGCCGCAGATTTATTTTGAAAGATTGACCCAAGGCGTTCATTTTGACAACTATTGGCAATTTCAACTGAGCGTTTTTCAATTTGTACCCTACCCGGATGGTGGTAGCCTAAGTTGGCATCATCTGTGGTACTTGCCGTATATTTTAGTGTATTCTTTACTGTGTCTGCCGTTCTTTTTGTACTGGCGGAGCGAAAAGGCAGCACGCGTGCGGGAAAAATTGCAAGCTACCTTTGCCAAATATCCGTGGCTGCTGTTCGCGGTATTTTTGCTGCCGGGCATTGCCGAAGGCATTTTACAACCCTACTTTCCCACCACGCACAATCTTACGCACGACTGGGCAAATTTTACCTCCTCCTTGCTGGTTTTTCTGATCGGCTACATTCTGGCGTCGCACATTGGTTTTATTCAAACCATCTCAAAATACCGCAAAACCTGGCTCGGTGTGGCGCTCGTACTCGTCACTATCCTTTATGCCTTTTACTGGCTACCCGATGATGTCGAATTGAGCGACACGCATCGCTTTTTCTACCGCCTGCTCAATGCCGCCAACGCCTGGGCTTGGCTGCTGGCGATTTTGGGCTTCGGTTACCGCTATCTGAATTTTAATACCCCGTTTTTACAATATACCAATCAAGCCGTCTATCCTTTTTACATTTTGCATCAGACCATCACCATAACCCTGGTGTATTACATGCTCGACTGGCAGGTAGGCGTGCTCCCGAAATTTGCAGTGGCGGTCATTGGCACCTTTGGTATCAGCTTTTTACTGTACGAATTTATCATTCGCCGCATCCGACTCTTATACCCTTTCTTTGGTTTAAAAGGGGAGCAGCCCGCCTCTCCTACTCCGCAAAACAGAACGAACATTGCTTTAGAAACCGCGCCAATTAAGGATTTGTAAGTTTAAAAATAGCGCTGAAGCAAACTCCAAAGGTTATCCATCGGATCATTCAGTGCGTGCATCGGATCATTTAGTGCGTGCATCGGATTATTCAGTGCACGCATCGGATCATTCAGTGCATGCATCGGATGACTCAGTGCGTGCACCGGATGACTCAGTGCATGCATCGGATGACTCAGTGCGTGCACCGGATGACTCAGTGCATGCACCGGATGACTCAGTGCATGCACCGGATAACTCAGTGCATGCACCGGATAACTCAGTGCGTGCATTGGATCACTTAGTGCACGCATTGGATCACTCAGTGCACGCATTGGATCATTCAGTGCACGCATTGGATCATTCAGTGCACGCGTCAGATGATTCGCTGCACGCGTCAGATGATTCGCTGCATGCGTCAGGTGATTTGGCGCATGCGTCAGATGATTTGCTGCATGCGTCAGATGATTTGCTGCACGCGTCAGATGATTCGGCGCACGCGTCAGGTGATTTGGCGCATGCGTCAGATGATTTGGCGCATGCGTCAGATGATTTGCTGCATGCGTCAGATGATTTGCTGCATGCGTCAGATGATTTGCTGCATGCGTCAGATGATTTGCTGCATGCGTCAGATGATTTGCTGCACGCGTCAGATGATTCGGCGCACGCGTCAGATG
>JBKBWT010000095.1:0-17665 GCA_046314415.1 Saprospiraceae bacterium | reverse complement strand
AGCTTTAGTCGCCCTACCCGGCAGCTTACCAGGGCGACTGAAGCTCGCCCGTACATCAGGAGGGACGTTCCCCACATGGTACTAGCCCCGCCTTTCCTCGATGTATTTGCCCCGACCAAGGGTCGGGACAGGACGGCTATCGGACTAAAACTCAACTATGCTAGTAGCTTCGCGCAATCCGGAATCCACAGGTAGTTCTGTGTTCAGTTGGAGAAGCCTTATCACGATTACTTACTCGCGGTCTCTTGTCATATCTATACCAAGAACCTCCTCTTAGAACTCTTTTCAAACAATTCTCTTCCTCCCATGCAGTACCATCATTAGGAGCATGTTCATAATGACTATGATAACAATCCTTTACCCATTCCCATACATTCCCACTCATATCATATAAACCCAATTCATTGTGAAGTTTCGTTCCGATTCTATCAGTACGATCTCCCATATACACTGCTACGTCTTCCCATCTCCTTGATCCAGCATATAAAAGACCTTTTTTCATAACTCCCCCTTTTGCGGCATATTCCCATTCTGCTTCAGTTGGTAGCCGATAATTTTCTTTTGTATTTTGACTCAACCAGTTACAATAAGCTACGGCATCTTCCCAACTTACATTTATGACTGGTCGCTTGCCGCGTCCCCAGTCTCGGTCGTCGGGCTTCTGGCGTTTAGTGGCATCGCAGAAGGCATCGTATTCCCCAAAGGTCACTTCGTATTTGCTGATGTAATATTTAGAAATATTAACCGAGTGTGGCGGTTTTTCATCTTTTTCACAATCTTTATCACGTCCGTCGTTACAGCCCATTGTAAAGGTACCGCCTTCCACTAAAACCATATTATCTTGAATTATTTTAAGATATTTAGATAGAGAGTCTTGTTTATTTTCTTCTATATTGTTATTAGGAAAAATGTCTCTTTGAACGGGAGAGTCTTTTGGCTCTTCGCTTTTTGTAGGGGGGTCTGGATTAGTATCTATTCGTAGCTCTTCAGGGGTAGGAGGCTCAAGCGTGCTGCTATCACGTTCTACTATTCCATGTAATGAAAGAAAAGTTTGTGGAGGGTTAGTATTAGCTATAACTGTCACCGTTTTGTTATTTACTCCAATACGACCTTGTGTATTAAACTCAATAATAATATCTGCCTCTTCACCTGGAGCAATAGCCTTGGTTGGCCTCCTAGGAAGGATACAACCGCAGTTACCTCTCACATCTTCAATAATAAGTATTTCTTTGCCTGTATTTTTGAATTTATAGCGGTATAATACCGTATCACCCTCTGGTACTGTACCAAAATCATAAAAAGTTTCTTTAAATTCTATAGAAGTAGTTGGTTTTAAAGGCTTACTAGGCCAGAATAAATCTTTTACACCTTGAATTGAGAATATTATTATTAAGCTAGCTGAAAAAACGATCACTGGTATGAGCAAAGGAGCTATATATTTCACTCTTAGAAGATGGAAACCAGATACGTTTTTTTCAAAAGTATAAAAAGTAACACTAGTTACAAAATCTATATTAGCAGATTGTTCGGAGTAGGTCACCTCCTCAGGCATGGCTTCAGCAACAACCACTACGCTCTCTTCAAGGGAATTCTCTTGTACACGCTCCACACCATTAATAATTTCTATCACCACCACTTTGAGTTCGAGAATATGCTCACCGGGTAATAAGGGAGTAATGTAGAATTTCCACTCGGTAGCAGCGTCTTCGTCAATGAATTGTATGGGTTCGCTGGTGGTACGAATGGCAAAGACAGGCGAAGCGGCAGGGTCAATCAGAAGCACCTTCATATGGTCGGACACGCGTACTTCCGATTCTATTTTTGTGTGCTCGTCCACTTCAAATTTTTTAACGAGGGTAACCTCATTTAATGCAATGCGTACGATGCACTTCACTTCCTTTTGCACCTGCATTTGATGGGGAATGCGGTAGAGGACGTGTCCCTGCTTGATTTTGTTGTCTTCGCGCAGATGGGAGCGTCTTAGATTGATATTGAAATCATCTACTTCCAAGCTATCAATAAATTCAATAAGGCGCATACGGATTCTACTTTCGGCAAGACTATGATCCTGGTGTGCAAGGACGCCGTTCACTAACTGCATTTTCAAAGCTTTATAGTCCGCTTCTAGTTGGAGGAAGGAGTTGCGCTTGGGCGAATGTTCAGGCAATAATTTTTTCAATACCTTAAGAATGGGCATGATGTTTTCTTTAGGCAAACGTTCTTTGAGTTGGCTTTTAATGGTGTTCAAGTCTTCCATTTGCAGCTGAGGTTGTAAAGGGTATGTATAATAGTTCTCGAAGTCAAATATAATTAATTTCTGAATTTTATATCAGTGTTGTAATATAAAATTGGGAATTGTCAGCACTGTGATGTCTTTGATGATAATGATGCCCATGATCCCGCACGCCTCCATCACCCTCATCAAAACAATCATAAAAATCACGGTTCAGACAAAATAAAAAACGCTCCTCCCGGGGCGAGAAGAGCGTTTTACGATTGAAAATGCGTCAAATTGACTGTGCTTGCAAAATTAGTTTATACCATGTTTTCCCTGGGTGGTGCACTAGCGGACGATGGTAACGTCGCCGCGTATGATCACCCCTTCCGATATATTGAGTCGTAAAATATAATAATACGTGCCTTCGGGCAGATTCTGACCGGTATCATTCGTACCATCCCAGTTGTTGGCGTAAGGACGGGCGGTGTACACCACGTCACCCCAGCGGTTGAAGACAATCAATTCGTTGTCAGGGTACTGGTCAGGATTGATACGCAGTTCATCAAATACCAGTTGCTCGTTCAGTCCGTCGCCGTTTGGCGTAATGGCGTTCACGCGTGGTGGCGCTTCGAAGTCCGGGTCTTCTTCGATAAAGACCGATACCGTTGCCGAATCGCAGAGGCTCGGACAAGTGTTGCTACACAATTTGTAAGCAAATTCGTCTTCGCCGAATACGCCAGCCTTCACCAGGTAGCCAATTCTGCCATCGGGACTAGCCGCACCAATGCCACCGAGTACCGGGTTGCGCGTCACCGAAACTGTGAAGGCACCAATGCTACTCACATTATCATTGCTGGTAACCAGGATGGTACCCTGGGTTTCACCGGCTTTCAGCGTAAAGGAATCATCCGCAGTCGTCGGAGCAGATTCTACTTTCACCGCTACCGTATCCGCGCTGTATTCCCCGCAACCTTGAGCGGAGAGCGCCCATACGAAACGGTTGTCACCAGTTTGCAGATTGCTCACGCTTACAGAAGCCTGGTTGCCATTCGGAACTGCCGCCCCGGAGACTGTACGCCACTGACCGGTGGTACCCATCGGCAGGTTCGCAGTCAGCATCGTCGTTGGTTCGCAAACGGATTTATCGGCACCGGCATTCGCTCTTTCAAACTGAATGTTGAACATGATAGCTACTTGCGCCGTATCCGAACAGCCGTTGTTGGCATTGGTTACAATCAACTGATAATTACCGGCTTTGTCCACCTGAACATTCTGTGCAGCAGGGTTGGCAATGGTACCCGTGCCGCTCAATACCGCCCAGCGATAATTGATGCCAATACCGGAAGTAGAACCGGCCGAGCTTAGCGTAGCGGTTTCGCCGCAACCAATCGTGGGTTTATCCGCAGCAGCACTTGCCATTGGGAATTCCGGATTCGCTAACACAACTTCGGCACTAGCCGAACAGCCGGTTTGATTTACTACCACACTCAAGCGGTAAGTACCGGCTCCATTGGCAGTGGCTTGTAGTGGGTTGGTCGCATTGGCTTGAACTGTACCGCCCATTACCGTTGTCCACTGGGCAGTAAAGGCACCATTGATGGTGCTACTACCGGCATTTAATATCGTGGAGGGTTGGGTACAAGTAAGCGGCGCGGCGCTGGTAATATTCAATTGTGGAATATCCTTACTAGCCTGCACTGTAATAGTATCTTTTGCAACGCAACCGTTGTCCGGGTTGGTAATTAAAACCTCGTAGTCACCGCCTTGCGTTACTTCAAAAATAAGCGGATTGCTGGTTTGACGCGGTACACCGCCGCCCAGGCTATTCCACTGAATGCTTATATTCGTCGGGCGAGTCGCCGTCGCGTCGAGCGTAGCAATGGTATCCCGACAAGTAATCGAATCTACCGCTGCCAAGCGAAGTTGTGGCAAGGTATCATTTTTAGTAACAATCACCTGGTCAACCGATACACAGTTATTCACCGTATTGGTGACAACCAGTTCGTAAGTACCGGGTACGCTTACGCTTACCTGCGGTGCATTGTTGGGTGAAGGGTTCTGACCACCGGTTACGGCTCGCCATTGGTAGGTAAAGTCGCTACCTACGGAAGAATTATTACCATTCAGCGTGACCGAAGTAGTAGCACAGGTAATTTTCTGCGCCTCGCCGGCGTCCGAATTGGGTTTATTTTTATCTTCGATCACTACCACATCGCCGGTACCCGAACAGCCGTTTTCGGTGTTAATCACTTTTACGACGTAAGTGCCCGCTTTATTGGCAGTAACGGTAGCATTGGTCTGACCATTCACAATATTTCCGTTTGAGGTGGTCCATTCCACTGTAAAGTTCGGAATATTGGTAGAAGCAGTAATACTCAACACCGAGTCGCGGCAATTCAATCGCTGCTCTTCGATGGGTACAATCACTTGTGGCTGATCAATATTTGCATCCAGGCGAACCGAATCTACTGCTACACAACCATTGGTTTTATTAGTGATTTCGAGCAGATAAAGTCCGGGGGTTGTTACTTTTGTCTTGAGGGTATCTGAAGCGACTGTGGTATTCCCCAGTTTCCAGGCACTCGTAAAATCTGCACCGGTAGAAGAGCCTGTACCATCTAGTTCTCTTTCCGTCTCCTGACAAGACAAGGCAGTAGCGGTGCCGGCTTCAACTGTAGGCGTCGTTTTATCTTCTTCTACAATGACTGAATTGGTGGTCACACAACGCGTTGTAGTGTCGCGCACTTCAATCTGATAAGTGCCCGGCAGCGCAATTTTAGGTGTCAAACTCGTCTGGGTGCCCGTAATGAACTGCCCGCCATTCTGAGCTGTCCAGGTAAAGACAAAATTGCTGGAATTGCTCACATTGGCATTCAAGGTAAGCGTATCGGTCAAACAAGTCAGTTGTTTTAAGCTATCCAATGCGATGACCGGCGAAACGCTACTAGGTTTGACTTGCACTGTATCCAATGCAGTACAATTATTAGCAGGGTTGATAACTTGCAATACATACGTTCCGGTTGCTCTGGCAATCAGTTGCAAAGAGTCCGCCAATACCTGACCGTTCAAATCCAACCATTGGGTTCTTACCTGGTCGGTATTACTGGATCGCGAAGTTAATTCCACGGACGCACCCTCTCCACAAGGCAATTCAACGTCTTCACCGGCATTCGCATTCGGGAACGCAATTTCCCGAATCAGCACTGTATCAGCAGTCATACAACCGGTTGCCGTATTGCTTACGGCGAGTACATAAGTACCCGGCGTTAGCGCTTTTGACGACAACACCGTATCCTGACCAGCTTCAATCGTGCCCCCGGCAAATGCCGTCCACTTGTACCGAATATTTTCACCAGTAGAAGAGCCAGTGCCAGATAGTCCAACCCCACCAAGCGAACAACTGAAGTTACGATCTTCGCCGGCATTTGCAGTTGGGAAACTCGATGCAACAATATTAACTGTATCCCGCGCCACACAACCAGTTTCATCATTGGTCACTTCAAGGATATAAGCACCAGGCGCCAGTGCAGCGGCATTCAGACTCGTTACATTCGGGGACAAGCGACCGTCCGCAGTACGCCAAAGGTAGCTAAAACCTGTCCCGCTGGAGCCTTGCCCTTGTAATTGCACGAGCGGTGGATTACAGGTAAAGTCTTTATCTTCACCAGCATTAGCCGTTGGCAAATTGGTATTAATTGGAATTTCAAAGGTATCTTTTAAAATAAGTGCCGGATTTGAATTATCGAAAACCGTTACCGCAATCATACCGGCAGATAGATTCCGGGCTGTCGGGCCAAACCGCTGCGGTACCGTCCCCCCGTTATACCCCAATGCACCTCTACCGCCAATTACCCCCAGGTTAATTTCCCCATCGTCTGTACCCGGGCAGCTCACTGCCTTAATGATGGTATCTTGTAAAATCACACGACCCCGGATACACACTTCACCTGGATCAGATAGTAAACTACCACCACCATTAGCGGTATTGACAATTGGATCTGGTTCGCCTTCACGAATTTCATAGCAATCGTCTGGAGAACCTACCAAAGTAAAGCACAATTCAAAAATTGTCGTACTATCCGGCACGTTCACCGGACCACCCCCATTTGTCCAGTTTACTTTCAGCAAACCAACGCCGGTAGAAGTAATATCAAAACTGGCATCGGACAAGCCCGGCAAGGTATTTGGATTTTGTACACCGACAAATTCGAGCGCCGAAGGCTCCCAACTGATCGGGAATTGCGCAGATATAATATTATCAAAACTGCTTACTTTCACCGGCACACATACTACGGAAGCGGTATCTCCGGTAACAGCAGCTATATCCAGGAAAAATCCTTCCGGGAACACAATACAAACATCTGCGGGCTGACTTACAATGCCTATATTATTGCCGTTGGAGGTTGTATTGATGGCTTCCGCCTCTAAAGGATCATCGACCACTTGTAAGAGGTCACAATCCTGAGGATTACCCGTTGTTACAAAACAGGCTTCAAATATGACGGTATTATCGGGTACTGAATATTCTTTACTGGGTTTCCATTCAAAGGTCAATGCACCACCGTCAACGCCCAATAGTCCAAAGTTAGCGATGGAGCCTTCCGGCAAATTGACGGTATTATTTTTGATATCTGCAAAAGTCATGTGGTTGGGTTCCCACGCCAACGAAAATTGGTAGCTAGTAATATTATTAAAATTAGCTACACTAACTTTCACACAAGCGGTATCGCCCAACGGAGCCTGGGTATCGGTCAAAGTCATGACCACGCCCTGTGGCTTGATCACTTCGACCGCACAGTTGGATGGTGCGATTCCCAAATTAGGGTTATTGAAGGTGACAACTTTAGAAGGACCGGTAAACGTAACCGGGCTTCCCCCTTCTACGCCAATTACTTTAAAACAAACCTCAAACATATTACCGGCGCCACCGGGTAACGAGACCCCTAAGGTATTATTAGTGGACCAATTAACACCAAGTACCCCGTTTGAAACGTTTGCTATATTAAAATCACCAGGAAAGTCAAATCCGGCAATAGCTCCGTTGACATTTCTGACACCGACATATTCTAAAATATTTTCATCCCATTGTAAATTATACGCAAATTCTCTCACTTGCGAAAATCCGGCAGTTGAGATTTTTACGCACACTTCGGCGTTCGGATTCGCGGGAGCACCACAGTCAGCAAAAAGTTTTAAGCCCGGCGGATCGCAAGGTCCTACACTTACTTTGCCCGATTCAGTTACGACTTTGAGTTCGAAGCCTTCTTTTACCGTATTGGTAAATTCAAATGGGGTGGGCGAATCCACAAAGTCAATCGAGGTAGATTTTTCGCAGGCACCTATTGCCCGGAAACATGCCTGGAAAATAGTAGTACTATCCGGTAAATCCACCCCAGGATCAGCCGGGTCTACATAAGACCAGGACACTGTCAACTTACCAGGACCAACACTAGCCATGTCTGGCGTACCAAAACTACTAGGTGCCAGATTGACCAAGTTTTCCAATCCCTGCACATTTACAAAATCCAGAATGGCAGGATCCCACTGAACCGAAAATTGCATACTGGTTAAGTTATCAAAACCCACCACTTTATAATCCACACAGACCAAATCACCTGTTTTTGCAGCAGTTTCCTGAGAGGCAATCAAGGTAAGCGGGCGCACGCCAACTGAAACCAACCCGTTTTTGCTGAACATACCGATATTATTCGGGCAAGCGTTTACACGGGTCACCCGAATGGGCTGATTGGTATTTAAAACAATTTCCGAAGATTCGCCGTATTGCCCCAATGCCTTGAAGCATAATCGGAAAATCGTAGTACCATCGGGTGTCGTAACACCAACGGCTGTCGGCGAACATTGTGCGACCAGCCAGGAAACACTCAGACTACCGTCTGGCGCCTGGGTAGTATTAAAATTGCCTGCCCCAAAGTTGGGCAGTCCAAAACCCTCTACCCGTTCAAACTGGATAATCTGCGGATCCCACTGCAACGAGAAATCCATTGAAAGAATATCCGTAAAGTCTTTCACCTTTACATCCACGCAGAAGCTTTGTCCGGCGTTAGGTGCAGCTGTTGGGATAAGCAATGAGGGTTGTGCCCAGGCGGCGGCTTTACAAGCCAGTACAATCACCACCAGGGAAAATAATTTTTTCATGAGACGACCAAATTTCATAGAGTTAGGCTTTTCCATGGGACAAGAAAATGTTATGAATCCTGATGCACGGTGCATATTGGATTGGATTGTATGTGAATAGTTCTATTGAATAAAATACGATTCTTAACTGCCATTGCGGTAAGCCGGATTTTATCGGTCAAAAGAAAATGCTACATTTAATTCGTGCGTGCTACCCGCAAAAGGACCGAACGAACTAAAAGAGTAGTCAAATCCATAACCAATACGAATGGCATTGTCAAGTCCATTACCCAGCAGTACACCGGTATCAATGTGGAAAGTTCTGGCGGAGGAGACCCCCGTACCAATCCAGAGTGCTCCAGGCGTTTGATAGCGAATGTTCACATCAAGGTTTACTGGCACATTAGGTGCGTATTTAATCCACAAGGAAGGTTCGATAAAGCTATCGTTGTCGAAGAATTTATAAAAGCCGAGTAAGCCATAAAAATGCTGTACACGCTTCGTCAAAAACTCGCCCTCGTCATTTTTAAAGGTTAGGTCTAAACCAATCACCTGAGGCACCGACAAACCAGCGTAAAAATAGTCATCATTGGCTGTTGCCTGATAATAATACAACCCTACCCCGACATCCGGGAAAAGTTGACTTTGATCCTGGGTACCCACCACATCTCCGTCTTCACGCAGGAAAATTTCCGACGAATTGACGCGATATTGTACAGCACCGGCACTTAAGCCCACTACAAGTCCACCGTATTCGGGGTCGCTACTCAACACCCCTGCAATCCGACCGTAGAAGCCAGTAAAGCCAGTAGGTCCGGTCTGGTCATTCACCAAATGAGCACCTCCCATCAGCGATACGCCACTGGTGTTGGTATTCAAATAGGAGAAACGCACGGTTTGTGTGGTTGGCGCATTGTCCAAACCCACCCATTGAGCCCGGTAAGAAGCACCAAAATTGAGGTTTTGCCCAAATGCCAGAAAGTCGGCATCCACCGCAGCAGGATTGATAATAGTAGCATTTTCACGGTATTGTGTGAAAAGGGAGAGCTGTTGGGCATTAAGTGTTTTAAAGGTCACCAAAGCGGTAACGAAGAAAAGTAGTAGATACCTCTTCATGGGATACGTTTTTGAGATGCGCAAAGTTAGTAAAATTTAGTTCTCAAATATTTTTTATTCTAATTTTAACACATTAAAATTAGAACTTATGCGCCTCCCCCAGGGCAGCCTCTCATGTACTTGTGTATGCTGTTTGGGTCAAAATTAGGTGTTTGATTTCAAAAAGAAGCATTATATGAATACCAATTTTTCAAATTTTATTTTAGCGTCGTTTTTTATGCAGTTTATTTTGATTTAACATTCTATAAATCAACCATTTATAAAAAAGATATTTTTCCGGTTGGCACGATATTTTAACAATGTAATACCCCAAATAATGGTGCATTAACCAGGAAAATTCGATTTCCCTTTGATTTGGAAAACCAAGTGCTACTATCCTTACCAATAAATATCCAAAATCATTAAGGATCCAAACACTACGCTGGCAATACCATTGGCTGTAAAAAATGCCCGGTTGACCCGGCTTAGATCGTTTGGTTTCACCAGGGAATGCTGATAATACAACATGGCAACGTAAACTCCGGCTGCTACCCATTGAATCCAGCTAAACTGTGGGTATCGCAAGGATAGTAAATAACCTGCTGTAAGAATAATCAACGCTGAGAGCACATGTAGTGCTGACGACAATAACAGTGCATTTTTACGTCCTAATTTTACAGGTATTGAATTGAGTTGCAAGGATTTATCAAATTCTTCATCCTGTAATGCATATATAATGTCAAATCCCGATACCCACAGCAATACCGCGATGGAATACAAAATTGGAATCAAATCAAAACCGCCGCCGGCTGCCAGGTAGGCTCCGATGGGTGCCAGTGCAAGTCCGAGTCCGAGTACAAAATGACATAAAAACGTGAATCGTTTGGTATAGCTATACCCCAGAATAACTGCCAGCGCTACCGGCGACAGGGCAAAGCAAAGGGGATTGATCAGCCAGGTACAAATAATGAATAAGGAGGCATTAATGATGACGAACATCAGTGCCCGCCGTGGTGATATAATGCCGGCTGGAATTTCGCGCATGGCAGTGCGTGGATTCTTTTCATCAATGTCCCGATCCAGATAGCGATTGAACGCCATGGCTGCACTCCTTGCAAACACCATACAGAGTAACACAAAGAGCAATAAGCGCCAACTAAAACCGGTCTCCACTTCTAAAGTAGCCAGAAAAAATCCTAGTAATGCAAAAGGCAAGGCAAAAACCGTGTGGCTGAAAGTTATCAATGAAAAATAGTTCTTCATAAAATCAATTTCCAGGCTTCATTCGTGCAAATAAACACCGGAAAGATACAGAAGTTTAGCAGAGTTGGCTGAGCTTGGCACACAGAACTTACACGTTGAAACTAAAAAATTCAGGCGAGCAACCTGTGTCAGATTGCTCGCGTAGAATTATAATATTTATAAAATATTTTATTTGAAAGGCACTAAAAATGGCAAACGTGCTTGTACGCCTTTGGAATCCTGGATTTCCTTGGCAAACTGATAATATGGATACCAATCTCGCAGGCTATGCTTTAGTAGGCGTTCGGTACGTACTTCTTCCTCACTCGTCAAATCCTCAATAAGCCTCTGCCAGGGGTCTTTAACTGCCGGATATTCTACTACCCGATGTTCTTTTAATCCTGACAGATGAGCAGCAATGTCAATCGCTTTATCCAATCCACCAATCTCATCTACCAAGCCAATACGTTTAGCGGCATTGCCTGTCCATACTCGCCCTTGTGCAATTTCATTGACCTGATCACGAGTCATGTTTCGCCCGGCACTTACACGCTGTAAAAAAGTTTCATACGTTCGATCGGTCATATTTTGAAAAATACGCTGCTCTTCCGGCGACATTTCATAAAAAGGTGTAATACCATGCGCAAAGCGCCCGGTTTTTACCGTATCCACCGTGATACCGATCTTATTATTCAATAATTCTTTGGCATTCGGAATAACGCTGAAAACACCAATAGAACCCGTCAAGGTGTTTGGCTCCGCCAAAATCGTATCAGCAAAAGCTGCAATATAGTAGCCCCCGGATGCTGCATAATCGCCCATTGACACAACTACCGGCGTACCGGCATCTTGGGTAAGTTTAATTTCCTGCAAAATATTCTCGGAAGCAAGTGCGCTACCCCCTGGAGAGTTGACACGCAAAACCACCGCTTTGATCCGGTCATCCTGTCGAATGCGCTGTAGGATTTTCACATATTTCTCATCTCCAATGTTGCCTACGTCACCTTTACCATCTACAATCGAACCTTCGGCATAAATCACCGCAATTTTATTTTTTACGCTGTAATCTTGCGATGGCGCATTGGCACTATAATAATCATCTAATTCTATTAGATTTACTTTGTCATCTTTTTTTAAGCCAATTTTCTCGCGTATTTTACTTATTACTTCGTCGCGGTGCGCCACAGCATCCACTAGTTTCAAACGCTGCGCTTCCGTTGGCATCGCCGCCAGATAACCATCAGCGATACGGCGGAGTTCAGCAGCACTAATATTTCGGGATTTACTAATGTCACTCAGAAATTTCTGGTAGGCATCTTCAATATATTCGCGGGTTTGCAATTTATTTTCCGGCGACATTTCGGTACGGCGGAAGGGTTCCGTAGCGCTTTTGAATTTACCGGCATAGAATACCTGCATTTGCACCCCTATCTTATCCAGCATCGTTTTAAAGAATGGAATCACCGCGGCGAAGCCTCTGAAATCCAGATTTCCCTGGGGATTGATCGCAATATAATCCGCCGTGGATGCAATGTAATAAGCCCCCTGCGAGCAATATTCACAATAAGCATATACAAATTTTCCACTCGATTTAAAGTCCTCCAAGGCATTGTGCAGTACGCTGGCAGTTGCCAGCCCGGCATTCACGGCATCCGTTTCAATAAAAATACCTTTAATCTTATCATCTTGTTTGGCGGTCTCCAGCATGCGCAGCATATCCTGCAAACCCAGAATTTTTGTTTCTTTAAAATCAAAAGGCACCATTTCGAGATTATTGGTTTTCTCGGGAATGGCTTCCTCCAATTTTAAATGCAATACCGTATTGGGGCTCACCGAAGGCGGCTTTTCCGTACTACTTATAATACTGCTTAATACCAGCAAACTCACTACAAAAATACCAATCATTGCCAGAAAAACTCCCAGGCAAGAGGAGAGTATCGATTTCAAAAATTGACTCATACTTTCTGCTATCGTTAAATATTCAAAAGTAATGTAAATCAGACAAGCAGCCGCCTTTTTTAGATAAAATTACCAATATGCTGGATGAAAGTTCGGTTTGAGCGATAGAGCCGCAGGAGAGGAAGTTTGAAAGACGCTTATTAAATCAATTTTATCTTGATGCTATATTAAAAAAAGGTTGGAGCCAATCGATTTGCAGACTCCAACCTTTTTAATTCGTTTTATTGCTACTCGTTAAAACTCAGGATTTCTCTTACATCTGCTGCCCCACGAATAGGCTCATTGAGGCGTTGCAGCACAATTTTACGGCGGTCTTTTTCAGCAGCTTTTTTGAAATCTTCGGGACGCAATACTGCAATTTGCTTTTGCTCATTGACAATCCACAAAAGATTCTCCGAACCTTCATTGAAACGAATCAGCGCGTCCTCGGCTGCATAAAAACGATAAATCGTGTTTTGATATTTATTTACCAGATAAACCGGTTGCTGCCGATAAGCTTCGCCTGTTTGGTCCTGAAGTTTACCTTGCAACTGGTCGCTGGCGGGTGTCAGAACATGACTGCAATTCCATACACCGAGGCTGGTAGCCTGGAAGCGACTAGCAACCCGCTTTTTGCTCATGAGCGCTTCTTCCACATTTTCGCCCTTTGCCGCTAGCGCTTTCTCAAAGGTCTTTTTGGCAGTTGCTTTCTCCGCAATCAAATTCTGTTGCACCTCGTCTTTTTGTGACTTGAGTTGAGCATCGCGGGCCGCCATTTGCTGTTGCCACTGCGCATACTGTTGCTCATACTCGCGTAAAGCACGATTGTAATCTTTCCCGGTCAGAACCGGCATCACCGTAATTTTTTCATTGACATTGCCTTTGGCAAGGGTGAGTTCATAGTGTTGGCTGTTCAACTGACGGAGTCGGAATGTTTCCCAGGTAGTTTTTGAAAGTCGTTGTTCATCGTAAGCCGTCCCGGGCACAATTTGCCAGATCGCGTCTCCGTACAGTTGCTTCAGCCTTTCATTTTCGTTTTCCGGTGTATTGGGATCATCTTCTACAATGACACTATTTTCGCGGATGGATAAATCGACGGTTACGCCATTATCCAATTGTTGCTGCGGTTTTACCGGCTCAGTCGGGCGCGGTACCGACGCCTCTATCTCCCGCAGCCGGGCTTCGGCTGCGGATTGGATAGCGGCAACAGTGTTCGCATACTCTCTGCGGAGTGCGCTTATGGGATTGTTGTTGATGGAAGTTTCTACTTCATTGAGAATGCGTACTTCAGCTACGCCCTCATAGGTCCAGTTGCGGCTCGCCGTATCTAATTGATAGACACTGTAATGCGGCAATTCGCTGCCTTCCGGCAAATAAATTTCTGAAATCAATTCTACCTCAATGGCTTTGCCTGGTGCGAGTTGCACACGTTCGCCATTTTGCTCGGCATAAATTTCAATCATGCCAGAGGCTTCCAAATTGAATTTCGTACCTGCCGAATCATAGTTCATTGGAATACCCGCCAGGAAAAAGTCCACATAATCATCCATTTCCCGGTAGTACATGTTCACGTCACCCGTAATCAATTCTCCCCGATCATTCATAAAAGCTTCGGTGGGCACCACCAGACGCGAGCCGGTAGGCATTTTATAAGTACCGCCCTGCTGGGCATTTACCGTTTGAGCAATGGCTTTAGCGGGGATTTCTGGTAAAGGTGGATTGACAAAAGGCTGTTGTTCAAAGTATTCCGCTTCTGTTAAGAAGGGGGTAGTTGGTTTTTGTAGCCAGTTAAAAACAAAGAAAATACCTGCCAGTGCAGCCGCAGCGGCGGCAATATAAGTCAGGCGACGCACCATAACGCCGCGTGGTTTTAATGCAATGACCGGGGTGGTAGGAGTGGCTGCCTGATATTGTTCCAACAGGGCGTCAAAATTCTTGTATTTGGCGATATCCTGACTGGAGGGCGCTGGAAGATTACGTCTTATGTCGTAGTTGTTGCTCATAATTCCTCCCTTCAATTAATCGGATAGTTTGGTTAATTTGGTTTTCAATCGCTCCAGAATGCGGTAGGTTTTTACCTTGGCATTACTCTCGGTCATTCCCAGCACATCGGCGATTTCCTTAAACGGTCTTTGTTCAAAAAAACGCATTTCAATCAGTTGCAGGTCTTTTTCATCCAGTGTATCCAGTACTTTTACCAGGTTTTCCCGGTGAATTTCATCTATAGGCTCTTCCATCTCATCCATTACACTACTCAAGTCCGTATCTTCTACACTCACTACCCGGTTCTTCTGGGTTTGCCGGTAATATTGGGACACCTCATTTGCCGCGATCTTGAACAACCAAGACGAAAACGGAACCCCCCGATAGTGGTAGCTATCCAGTTTTTGCATGGCTTTCAGAAACACCTGTGAACAAAGGTCAGCGGATAGCTCCTCGTCCGCTGTTCGACGGAAAATAAAGCGGAATATGGATTCGAAGTATCGGTCGTACAAGGGGCGGAACATAGCCGGGTCGCGCTGCGCAGCCTGCACTTCAGCCCATTCCCCGAGTACCGCATCCTCGGAAACAGTCTTTTTAAATACCCCCATTGCTGGTTCGTTTTTTGCAAGGGTACGATTTATTTGTAAATTAGAAAACATTCAAGCCGTTTTTGCATGCGTTTTTTTTCAATTTGTCTTCTTTTAACTGCTGAACAACTCCTTTTTTTGACTGTCTCACCCATAGAATGCACGAGTTAAAAAAAAGTAACACGCAAAATGAATTTTTTTTCAGAAAGCAAGTTTTATTATCACAGGATGAGTATTTTGGAGATTGAAGTAAGACTTAAATATTTAACATTAAAAAATAGGCTTATATTAAACAAAATTACACTTAACGAAGGTCAGCTATATTTACATCATTATAAAAATTGTAGTAAAATCCTTTATAACATTTATTATAAATATTATACTTTTAACATTCTTGAACCCTTAAACCGAAAGGATTATAACCGATGAAAAAATTTTGGCACACTGTTCAACGTCGCAATGTAAAATCAGCGGATATGTATTACATCCCGGTTAACGACAACATTCATTTATCACCATTTCGCTTAACAGATAAAGCTAATTTGATATATTATATCAATGATGCCGAGATTAATCGCAACACGCTGGCAATTCCTTACCCCTATACGGAAAAAGACGCCGATGAATGGCTGAAATTAACCTTGCAGGAGGAAGAAAAATTTGAGACGTATGCCAATTGGGTTATTCGCAATGAACGCGACGAACTCATCGGCTGCATTGGCAGGCAAATGCTCTATGGCAAAGACGCGCATACCGATGAAGTGGGCTACTGGCTGGCGCGTCCGTATTGGGGTAAAGGCATTATGACGGACGTGGTAAAAGCTTTTTGTGATTATTGGTTCGCACAAGGAAAAGTCATTCGTTTTACGGCAGCAGTTTTTTATTATAATAAAGCTTCAGCGCGGGTGCTGGAAAAAGCAGGCTTTCAAAAAGAAGGTTACCTGCGGCAGCATTATGCGAAAGATGGTCAATTTCTCGATGGAATATTATATGCCAAATTAAAAACGGATTAAAATTTCGTAAAAATATTAGCTACCTTTGCAGGTACAAAAAAAATATTTAATTTCCCCTACTCTATTATTCATTCATTCACTTTTTCATTCATTCATTTAATTAAAACGGGTATCCCAAACCCAAATTAAAATTTATATCCCGTAAGCCCCAGCCTTTGAAATCATACCAATAATCGCGGGCATTCACACCATTGCTTTGATAATCAATTGGATATGGACTACGCAATTTGATACCCGCATCCAGTCGGATGATAAAATAAGATAAATCCAACCGCAAACCAAAGCCCGTATTCAAGGCAATTTGTTTATAAAAAGGATCATTTACTTTATAAGCGGCATCGGTATTGGTGAGCGTACGCGAACGTAAAAGAAACTGAGAACCAGGACGTTGTGGATCATTCCGCAGGGTCCACACATTGCCACCATCCAGAAAAATAGCACCATTTAGTAATAAAAATAGTGGGAAACGATATTCGATATTAAATTCAAGTTTTAAATCACCGGTTTGATAAAATAAAAGGCGATTCCGACCCCGATTTTTAATATCCAAGGTCAGGGAATCCACGTAGCCCCCCGGACCCAACTCGCGAATTGCCCAACCGCGAATGCTATTCGGACCACCCACCGAAAATTGTTTCACATAAGGCACATCCGTCGTGTATCCAAACGGACGCGCTATGCCCAGGCTTAGTCGCGCCGCCACACTACTCTTGGGGGTAAAGGTTTTATACCAATGAAAAGCCCCTTCTACTTTGGCATATTGTGAAAAATCGGAATCGCCGAGTTGCAACGTATCCGACCGTAGCGCAAACGCATTGTAAATAGAATTTGCCGCCCAGATTTCTGCGCCCGCCACTTCAACATTAAAACCGAAATAATTGGACACGCCCGCCCGATTCGCCCGCGTGGTGTGGGTGTACGTGAGGTCACGAAATAAAAAACTCACAAATAATTGCCGCCCGAAACTGCGCTCGAGAAACGGATTATTATTTAAAATTTCGCGGAAAAGGGTATCCGTTTTAGGACGCAAGTAATCAATCCCAATATGATTAATCAAATACCGGCTGTTACCACGATTACTGGAGCGCCGGATATCATAACCATAAGACGCATTAAATAATCTATACCTATAAAAATCAATCAATAATAAATAGTTATAACTTATTGAAAAACGCGTTGCTGCACTTTCGCGCATCAATTGATAAAAATTATCAGATATTATGCCGCTTTTTTTATGAATGCGGGCATTATTCAAGCCTCGCCAGATACTCAAATAATCGGAAAAACGCGGTAAAAAAAGCTCGGCTTGTGCCCTTAAAACAATCTAATACCACAAACGACTGGTGGAATCGCCCACGCTAGGATTTACTTCGACCCCGGCACCCAAATTGGTCACGAGCACTTCTGCTCCCCGGAACAAATTGCGGTTGCGTAAGCTCGGACTCACCGAAATG
>JBKBWT010000094.1:0-17724 GCA_046314415.1 Saprospiraceae bacterium | reverse complement strand
TCCTTGATCAAATCTTTACGTCCTAGAACAGCGCCGCCGAGCACCCTACCCTGCCCGTCGATGAATTTGGTAGCAGAATGCGTTACAATATGTGCGCCTAATTTTACAGGGTTTTGTAAATAAGGCGTCGCAAAACAGTTGTCCACATTTAGTAGAATATCATGTTTTTCGGCTAATTGTGCCAGCCACTGAATATCAATCAAATCTATTGCCGGATTAGAAGGCGTCTCGATAAAAATCATTTTAGTATTCGGCTGAATCGCTTGCGCAAATTGTTCGGGCTGGTCCGCGTCCACATACGTGTGCGTGATGCCCCAGCGTGGCAGTAATTGAGTAAGAATCTGATGGGTAGAGCCAAAAAGCGAACGCGATGCCACCACATGGTCGCCACTGCGTACAAACGCTGCCATACTAAGAAACATTGCCGCCATGCCGGTGGCGGTTGCTACCCCATCTTCCGCGCCTTCCAGGAGGCAAAGCTTTTGAATAAATTCGTCATTATTCGGATTGGAAAAACGGGAGTAAATATTGCCGGGTATTTCATCGGCAAACAGCGCCCGAGCCTGTTCTGCATCATCAAAGGTAAAACTGGAAGTCACATATAAAGGCACCGAGTGCTCCCGATGTTGCGTCTGTTCTGCCTGGGTACGAATCGCCAGCGTTTCAAAATGGGTAGATTGCTCGCTCATGCAGGTTGTTTTGCTGATTTTAGAGAATTGGCGGGCAAATTGCAGGTTTTTAAGCAAGAGAAAAAGTAATTCCAAATAAAATTTTGTCTTATTTCCTAAATTTTGCAACAAAATGATAATCATCAAGAATAAGAATATGAAAAATCATTCCGACTTTTACACTTTTTAGCGTGATTTACAAAAAACAGGTACTATGGTAATGGAAGCAGCAGCGCTACCAATTGTATTCCCGGGAAAACGTCAAGTTAAGGAAGGAACGATTTTGCTGGCAGTGGATATTGGAGGCACAAAGACCGATTTAGCTTTATATTTAGTAAATAACCAATCTTTTACACTTCTTGAGGAATCTGTATATGAATCTCAGAAGTGGAGTTCTTTTGCTGCGCTGGCAAAGGATTTTATTGATACGGTTGCGGTAGCGCCCCACCGTATTAGCATTGCTGCTGCTGGTCCGGTACGGCATGGCAAAGTGAAATTAACCAATTTGAATTGGGTGTTAGATGTCACCCAGCTACAGAAAGAATTGGAGGTAGAAGAAGTACTGTTGTTGAATGATCTGGAGGCGAAAGCTTATGGCTTGGCAATGCTGGGCGAAGGGGAACTGATTAAAATTTATCCTGGTAATACAGATAATGAGGGTAATGGTGCGATCATCGCGCCGGGAACAGGCTTGGGCGAAGGCGGCTTGTTTTGGGATGGTAAGACGTTTCATCCGTTTGCGACCGAGGGTGGACATACCGATTTTGCACCCCGGACGGAAATGGACATCGAGTTGTTACGCTATTTGCAGCAACAGTGGGACCATGTGAGCTGGGAACGGATTATTTCGGGTATGGGAATTTTCAATATATATCAATTTTTACGAGATGTAAAAGGTCGGGTAGAACCGGATTGGCTCCATAAAAAAATAATGGATGGCGACCATGCCCAAGTCATCGGAGAGCATCGGCAGGAAGTACCCATTTGCAGCGAAACCATCGAATTATTTGTGCGTTATCTGGCAATTGAGTCGTCTAATCTGGCTCTGAAATTAAAAGCAACCGGAGGACTGTTTATTGGTGGCGGTATTCCGCCCAAACTTTGGGACGAAAGCGCAAAATCTATTTTTCTGGAACACTTTTTCCAGGTTGGACGCATGCGCCCATTAATTGAAGCTGTCCCGGTGTATTTGATTTTAAATAGCCGAACCGCTGTACTAGGAGCGGCTTATTATGGCTCTTATAAATAAAAATAATAACATATAAGGCTGAGCGTGCCTCAAGCGTACACTCAGCCTTATCTTCCACTCTTTAGCGAATATCCGATTCCATATTTTCATCCTCAGAAGAGGTAAACTCGGGGTTATCTGCTTCGCGGTAGTCAGAAGGGGTTTCGCGGAAGCGAACTTTGATTTTGTAACGCCGATTGATGCTGCTCACCACCGGCTCAAACATAGTATTCATCAATTCAACCGCCTGGGTTTTAGCTTTGTCATACACATTGCTTTCCTCCACTGCATCACGCCGGAATTCAGCACGTAACACATTAAAACTCTTATTTAAATCTACACTTTTCACTTCCCGTAGCCAGCCAATATCCAATTTATCAATTTTTGGATACACCTCATGTGACAAGATAGTGGGTTCCGGCAGGGTAATCGTAACTACACCCGCATTGGGATTCAGATTAATATCAAAATATTCATTTAGTTTAAAACCAACCTTTAGAATACTGATCGCCGTCACTTCCACATCTGTCGAAGATACCGAAAAACCCCACACTTTGGTTTGCAGTTGCTTGCTCATGCCCTTTTTATCGCGTACTTCCACCGTCGCCAGTTCGGCAATGGTTTTTTCTACTTTTTCCTGCATCAAGCCACGCGAGCGACTAAAATCATCAATAGCAGCACGCTCTTCCAATCTTTTTAAAATGGGCTGCAATGCCTCCTGCATCGCCACACCACAAGGGGTATCTACACTTTTACCACGGGCATAAATCGAGCCATTACCAGTCGTTTCGACGAGCGTTGTCACCACTTGATTGACCAGAAAACACGTGTATTTCGCAGCTACTTCACGCAGTACGCCTACTGCATTGGTGCCCTGATTGTCGTACCAAGCCTGGTATAAACTAGCCGTAGAATCCTGCATTGCGATAAAATCATTATAATATAAATTTTTCAGATATGGATGGTGTTTCTCGTACTCATCTTTGACTTTGGCTTTGATCTCCGAGCTTAATCCCATGCGATTTGCCACGTGGCTCAGGATGGACATATTTACATCGTAAACCAATTGATTGAATTCCCGGCGATAGCGCTGCGGATTGGATAAAATCGCCAGGGCATCTTCCTCGTCTATGTTAATGTCGAACTCCGCATCTTTATAATTGATTTGCAGTTCTTTAGGAATAACCGTGTAATCACTTAAATTATTTTGATAATATTTATACAGGAGTACCGCTACAAAACCTAATGCCAGTAAAGCGACAAGCATACGTGCCATGCTCGCGCGATTGTTCGTAGGAGGTGCCTCATATTGCGGTTGTCTTGCCATTTTCAGAAGTTGATTTTCAAGTTGCTACCTACTTATACGTCCATTTTTGAAAAAGTAACACTATATTTCCGATAGCATAAATGCAATACAAATTGTTTTAGTTCCGGGAATACCAGCTGAAAATTACATCAATTTTGGTACGGAAGCTGCAAATATTAGAAAATTTTTAAGACATTAGGCGCTAAAAGCTAAGCTTTAAATCAGAATCAATGAATTAGTGAACATGCTAACGTCTAAGTCTCTAATTTTAAACAACTAATGATAGAAATACGTTCGACGCTGAATTGCAAGGGGCGTTTGCTTTCTCTGGAAACGCCTATCGTAATGGGCATTCTCAATATTACCCCAGATTCATTTTATGTAAATAGTCGTTTTCAAAATGAAAAGGAAATACTGGAACAAGCAGAGAAAATGTTGGAGGAGGGTGCGGCTATTTTGGATATAGGAGGCATGTCCTCTCGTCCAGGCTCAACAATCATTAGTGTTGCCGAAGAATTACAGCGCGTATTGCCGACAATTGAAGCCATTTTAAAACATTTTCCTGACACCATTTTATCCATTGACACCGTACACGCCGAAGTGGCTCGGCAAAGCGTAGCCGCAGGTGTAGCCATTGTAAATGACATTGCTGCCGGTCGTTTAGATGATAAAATGTATGCAACGGTGGCGGAACTGGGCGTACCCTATGTGCTAATGCATATGCAAGGTACCCCGCAAAATATGCAGGAAGACCCGAATTATGAGAACGTCGTACGCGAA
This sequence comes from Saprospiraceae bacterium, assembly GCA_046314415.1. Classification (GTDB taxonomy): domain Bacteria; phylum Bacteroidota; class Bacteroidia; order Chitinophagales; family Saprospiraceae; genus JADJNW01. Next base: position 13,742 of record JBKBWT010000094.1, on the reverse strand, counting down.
GTGCTTGACTTTTTTATTGCAGAGGTCGGGAAACTACGTGCCTTAGGGGTGAAAGATATTATTGTTGATGTTGGCTTTGGCTTTGGTAAAACATTACAACACAATTATCAACTACTCAAGCACTTGCACGTTTTCCAAATATTGGAATTGCCGATTTTAACCGGTATTTCCCGAAAATCCATGGTGTACAAACCTTTTGGCGGCTCGGCAAAAACAGCCCTGAACGGCACTACCGCGCTGCATATGGTGGCTTTGCAGCAAGGCTCAAAAATCCTGCGCGTGCATGATGTGAAAGAAGCAGTGGAAGTTATAAAATTGTGGCAACAGTTAATCTAGTCTATACATTTGATAAGCAAATATTTACAGTTTAAATATTTTAAAATATTTATTTTTTTTGCAAGAAATTATTATATAAAATTTTGACAAAGCATCCTGAGCAAATACTGACAGAAAGAGAAGTGCAGAAGATTTCGCTGAGTGCGCTGCGCTCCTACTACCGCTTTCGGGTAAAAACGGATGTGCCCGAATTGATTTCAGATGTACGGGGTACGGGGGGTATCATCGCCGATGTGCAATACTCTTTTCCGCTGGAAGATGGCACGCGCTTCATGGCTACGCTGGAAGCAACAGGCATCGATTCGAAGGATGAAGTGTATTATCGCCGCTGGGAAGGTTTTTTAGTGGTAGAAAGCCTGGCTTTTGCAATTTTTACAATTGGATTGACATTCTTGGTTTTACATATTTTAAAAAAAGAGTTAGTTATACATCATTCGACTTTTTTTATAATAATGATGCTCCTTGGCGCTATTTCGCTGACAGCCCTTTGCTTTTACGGATTAATGCGTAACCTGCCCCGTTATCGCTACATTTATGCAGTGGAGCAATTCAAACAATATTTTGCCGACGAACAGTGGATTTCCATTAGTGAGGACGTCTTTCCTGACCAGCAAAATAAGTATTTCCAGGAATTACGTCGCCAGTGTATCCGCTACGGCTTTGGTCTGATTCAGATTGATAAAAACCGTAAACCACAATTGCTGCTTGCACCGGCACGTCGGGATGTATTTCAGCATCGGCGACGCAACGTGGTGTTTTATACCCTCAAACAATTGGAACGACTGCAACGCGGCGGTGCAGCCTTCCGCGAACAATTAAAAATGATTTTGGGAAAATTGCCCTTGCCCGCGCAATTACAGCAGTGGCAAATGCCGATGCTGCCCCAAATGCCCAAACAATTGGCAAAACTAACCGCCCCTTTAAATCCAACGGATCCCGCTTATTTATTTCGCTTTAAGCGCTCTTATCAGAATCAACTGGCATTTATGGGGTTTGGTTTGGTGATGATTATTACCGTTTTCATTCGTGAGTTGCCCTGGCGCCCGATTCGTTATATTTCCCAGCAGCACTATGCGCAGGAAGTAATCGCCGAAGAAGCCAGACGAGGACCCGAACCGGATTTTATGATGGATCCTTTTGATACGATTTATGTTCGCCCCTATGATACCACGGTAGTACCCTATCTTGCCTGGCTGCGCTCCGAGCAAATGATTGCCCAGGGACTGACGCCGCGTGTAGGTGGAGAGGTGTTAATCGGTATGTTTGATGAAGCTATGATATTATATGATTGTGAACGATTATATAATTTTAATACGCCCAAATACATGGTGCAGGAAGGCGTTTATCCTGATTTTGAAAGTGCTTCACAGCGTATGGGGCAATTATTATTACAAAATTTAGAAATAAATTGCTTGTGGATGGGGTGCTTTGGCGCTGATCAAAATCAATACATATTATATTTCGGCTTATTACAAAATAATTTGCCGGAAGCCCAGTCCTTGGCAGCAGCATACCAAAAAAAGTTGGCTGGATTGCAATCTGGCACAAAAATCAGCATTCGGGTGTTATCAAAACAAAAAAGATAAAAATACGGACATTAAATCTGCGTTAAAGTCGGCGGAACCCGCATCTAATCCTTTAATTTGCAGGTTGTATTCACAGTCACGGAATTCAAAAAATGATGCAATTTTATAATTTCAATCATGGAATTCCAGCATTTGTAAAATTGGTGGTTTAGCGAATAAATGACAGAGGAACAACAGCCTCAGAATACGGAAGTAAAAAACAAGGTGATGACCTTGATTTGGCTCTGGATCGCTCGGATCGGTCTTTGGTCAGTAGCTTTATTTGTCATCATTGCAGTATTGCTGCAATTGCCACCCGTACAGAATTATATTGCCCGCCAGATTGCCCGTACCCTGAGTAAAGAGCTGGATACCAAGGTAGAATTAGATTATGTTTATTTAGCATATTTAGATCGGCTCACCATGCGTCGCTTTTACGTGGAAGATTTTAATGGCGACACCCTTTTGTACAGTGGTAAATTGCAGGCAGATTTTGTATTGAATCCTTTTGTATTGTTCCGGCAAGGCTTGACCGTCGAAGAAATCCGCCTGACCGATGCCAACTTCAACTTGCGCACGCTTGCGCCTTCTAATAAGTCCAATCTGGAATTATTACTCGAAAAACTCTTTCCACCCAAAGATAAAAAGAGTGAATCGCGCCCCTTTCAGCTTGATATTCAGCGGATTTACCTGCAAGATGTTTCCTTTTTGGAAGATAATCAAACCCGGGGTAATCGTTTTTATGCGGCTTTATCGCGGGGATATATCTCATTCAAAACCTTTGATTTACCAAGTAAACGCTTGGAAATCAAATCGATAGACTTGCGCGAGCCCATCGTAAAAATTGAATCTTTTCCGGTACCGGCAGTGCCTGTCAATATAGCGACCTCCGCAATCGACACAACGGGCGAAGACACCACTTCTACCCGGATTATCATCGAAAATTTCCTGCTGCGCAATGGACAATTTGCCTTGCATAATTACCGCCGCGCACCGGTAAAAACGACCCCGAATGATGAAATAGATTATGAACATCTCGATGTTTTTAATATTAATATTGATATTCATAATTTTGCTTTATTACGTGATACCTTTCAGGGAAATATTAAAAGCATTGCCTTGCGCGAACGCAGCGGATTCATTTTGAATGAGTTAGCTGCCAAAGACGCCATAATAACACCTCGTTCGGTCGGATTATATAATTTTCACCTTATTACACCTTATACGCAATTAGGCGATACCCTGATTTTTAAATACCGGGATTATGATGGCTTTTCCGATTTTAATAATAAAGTATTAATGGAAGGGCATGTAAATAACTCGGCAGTAGCATTACGCGATATCATGGTTTTTGCGCCAGGACTAAAAGAAAACACATTTTTTAATAAAAATAAAAATGAAGTTATTGAAATAGACGGCGAGGTACGTGGCAGTGTTAATACTTTACGAGTGCGCGATCTCAATCTCCGCTTGTCGGATGGCTCCGTAGTGCAGGGCAATTTTAGCTCCCGCAACCTGGCGGTAAAAAATGAGGAAATCCTCAACTTGCGGCTGGACCGGCTGTCCACACGGGTACGCACCTTGCGCGAACTCATTCCCGGATTGAGCCTCCCTCCCAGCTTTGATCGGCTCGGACGCCTTAATTTCAAAGGTAGTTTTGATGGATTTTTTAGTGACTTTGTGGCGTATGGCGATCTGAATACCGACATTGGCAGGGCAGTGATGGATATGCGCATGAACCTCAAAAATGGTATTGAAAAGGCAGGGTATTCCGGGAAATTATCATTGCGCAATTTTGATCTGGGCAAATGGTCCAATAATCCTGATTTTGGTTTGGTTACTTTCACCTCCGAAGTAAAAAATGGCGTAGGGCTGCGCGCCCAAACCGCCAGTGCGCAGTTAACTGCTGAAATTCAGAACTTTACGTTTAAAAATTATAATTATCAGAATGCCCGCCTCGATGGGCAATTGAATCGAAATTTATTTAATGGGAATTTTGTCATTCAGGATGAAAATGTAGATTTTAAATTCCGCGGCTTACTCAATTATAAAGACAGTATCCCGGTTTTTGATTTTCAGGCAACGATTAATAAAATAGATTTAAAAAAGCTGAATCTGGCAAAAGCGGATCTGGTGTTGAGCGGCAGAGTGGATTTGAATCTTTCTGATGATCGTTTTTCTTACATGCAGGGCGAAGCCGCTGCTAATAATTTACATCTAATATATAACGGGAACGAACAATATGATATTGCTTACATCGAAGCGATGTCTTATTTTGATTCTCTAGGAAACAAGGTTTTTCAGGTCGAATCGGATGCCATGAAAGCCTTTATTCGCGGGAAGTTTGATATTGAGCAAATCCCGGAGGCATTCATCCAGTATTTTCAACGCAATTACCCCAAATTCGCCAGCCGACTCGGCATCAAGCCGAACCGCCGGAATATTAACACCGCCGATTTTACTTATAATATCGAAATCATTGATTCTAAAGGTATTAATCGCATTGTGGATGCCAAACTGGGGCGGCTCCGGGATGTAAAGATTTCGGGATTATATGATGGAACGAATGATTCTTTGATGTTGCAACTGGATTTACCCTCATTGAAATATAATGATATACAGGTAAATGATGCCGCTGTAACTATTAATTTATTAAAAGATCAGGGTTGGCTGGACTTATACATTACATCCACTGTTTTAAATGATAAGCAAACATTGGAACCGATTACAATTCTGAGTTTCATGAAAAAAGATACCATGGAATTCGGGATTAATTATTACTCCGATGGCTTGCTTGATAACCTGACGCTCGAAGGCTTTTTTTATCCGGTTGACAGCACTTTATTCCAGGTACAGTTTAAACAATCCAATCTGGTCATTCTCGAAATGCCCTGGCAAATTGATCCCGGCAACCAGATTACTTTTGGTAAAAATCACATTGAGGCGAAAAACTTCACCCTACAAAGCAATCGGCGGAAGTTAATATTAGAAACGCAGAATAATAAAGGCGTTAAAGTTTCCCTGTCGGATTTTAATTTCAGTGTAATAGACCAAATCTGGGATGATGAAGTGCTGGAATTCGGTGGCACTTTTGATATGATTGCGCAGGTGGACGACCTATTTAAAATGGAGAATATCCAGGTAAATATGTTGAGCGATACGTTGCTTGTAAACGGTTGCAATCTCGGCACCATGAACGGCGATGTGGTAGCCAACAACCTGAAATCGCCCTTGGATATGAGTCTGCTCATTCGCGACGGCACCTCCCGACTCACGGCGCGCGGCACCTACAATTTGGCTGATCTGGCTGAGGCCGATCTTTCCCGACCAGTGGCATTGGAACAATTGAGCAAATATTTTGATTTTCAGGTGGGTTTGCAGCGCTTTCCCTTGTGCATTCTGGAAGAAATGGTAGCGGGCGTCTTTTCTCAGATCGAGGGCGAAGTAGATGGCGAAGTGCGCATCAATGGTGCCGGTGGGAAGCCTAATATTAACGGAAAAGTTGATATTATGAACGGTATGATTGCCGTGGATTATTTAAAAACCGCTTATACTTTTCCGAAGTCGGAGGTAAAAATTGGCAATTATTTATTTGATGCCAGCGGCACGGTATTATATGATAAATATGGGCATAAAGCGACCGTACAGGGCGGCTTGCGCCACAATCGCCTGCGTGACATGGGCGTGGATGCGCGCTTGCGGACCCCGCGTTTTTTGGTGCTGGACACGAAAAAAGAAGATAATAATTTATTTTATGGGCACGCAATTGCCAGCGGCGACGTGCGTTTCAATGGTCCTTTCGATCGCATTGATATTTACATAACGGCTACCGCCAATGATAGTGCCCGCCTCGTCATTCCGCTCAGCACCGCCGGAGATGCTACTAAATTGACGTATATTAATTTTGTAGATAAGAGCAAAGAAGAGGAGGCAAAAAATCAACCCCTGCGCGACCGCCCGGAACTCAAAGGGGTCCGACTGGAAATGAATCTGACCATCCGCGATGAAGCGCAAGTAGAACTGGTATTCAACGAACAAACCGGCGAGGTGATTCGTGGCTCCGGACGCGGCAATATTCGGATATTAATGCCTCGTAATGGCAGCTTTCAAATGTTTGGCGATTATAATATTCAGGACGGCGATTATTTATTTTCATTATATAATGTAGTAAATAAAAATTTCCGGGTACGGGAAGGTGGCAATATCCGTTGGACGGGCGACCCTATGGCGGCGCAAATCAATATTGAAGCGGAGTACACCGGATTAAACACTTCCGTAGCAAATTTCATCCAGGAATACCTCGCTAACGCCAGTTCCGAAGTGAAAAGCAATGCCAGCCAAGCCACCAATGTGGTGTTATTGCTGCATTTGCAAGGCGATTTGCGGCAGCCGATTATTAATTTTAACATTGAATTCCCGGCTTTAACCGGCGAATTAAAAAATTATGCCGATAATAAACTCCGGGTTTTAAAGCAAGACCAAAATGAGCTGAATCGGCAGGTCTTTGGTTTAATTGTGGTCGGGCAATTTTTACCCACTGATTTCGCGCTGCAAGGCAGTGAAATTATATATAATACCGTTTCTGAATTTGTATCGAACCAACTATCACTGCTTTTGACCGAATTGTTCTCTGACCTCATCACCGATGGGCGTGTGCTGTCGGGCATTGATCTCGACATTGCTTACAATCAGTATCAATCAGTGGACCTGGGCGAAGGGCAGGCGTTTAATCGCGGCGATGAATTTCAGGTGCAATTGCGGCAGAATTTTTTCAATGATCGTTTGTCGGTGCTGGTCGGCGGCAATTTGGATATTGGCACGAACGCGCGGACTGCCGCGGCGGCGGGCACTTTCTTTGGCAATGATGTGGTGATTGAATACGTGTTGAATAAAGATCGCAGCCTCAAATTGCGCGTCTATCAACGCTTGCAGCCCGATATTGGCGGCGGGCGGCGTTTCCAGGTGGGCACCGGTATCAGCTTCCGCAAGGAATTTGATTCTTTTGGCGAATTCATCCGGGATTTGCGTGGGCAAAGCAAAAAATTAAAAGAAAATCAATAATATTTAATTAAAATACAATATTATATCAAGCATAATAACCCGATCATGTTAACGCAAAAAGCCCTCGATTTTTTAAAAGATTTAACAAAAAACAATAACCGAGACTGGTTTCAAAGTAATAAAGCCCGTTATGAAACGGATTTAAAAAAGCCTTTCGAACATTTTATCGGAGAAATTATACGCGAAATTCAAAAATCAGACCCACAGATTACCATTGAACCCAAAAAAGCTATTTTTCGGATCAACCGAGATACCCGTTTTTCCAAAGATAAAAGTCCTTACAAAACCAATGTTGGCGCGCTTATTTCTCGTGCAGGCACGAAAGTAAAAGAATTACCCGGATTTTACATTCACCTGGAGCAGGGCGTTTTTATGCTCGGAGGCGGTGCGTATTTCCTGGAAAAAGAACCCTTGTATCAGGTGCGCCAGCATATCATGTTACACCCGCAGCGCTTTAAGGATATTATAAATCACCCCACGTTTAAGGATAAATTTGAAGAAGGTGTGCTCGGCGAAAAGAACAAAAAATTACCTGCCGAATTTATACAATCCGCTAAACAACAGCCTTTGTTGTATAATAAGCAGTACTATGTGATGGCAGAATTGGATCCAAAAACAATCTTACAGGATGATGTAATATCGCTGGTCATGGCGCATTACCAGGCGATGAAACCATTGAATGATTTCCTGATTGAAGCGTTGCAAATGTAATAAGCTATTCTACATTTATATAAAATTGATTTATCAAATTAAGTTTAATCTAAATATTATATTTTAAAATTCAATAAAAAATCCCGTACCTTTTGCGCCGGCATTTCGCAGGGTTTTAAATATTCATCCTGGCTTGTAATATAATAATTAAAACTAATAAAATCCGTACCACCTAGTTCTTCGGCAAAGATTTTCAGGCTTTTGCCTTCATTAAAATCAGTACGCGTAAGACCATATTTCCGATTATTATAATATACTTCTGAATAACCGGACGGAATATTTATAATAATTTCATGCAGTGACATAAATAATTTAACCTATAAAATTTTTGATTTTATCCGACAGGCTAAAGCCCGTGCTACAATTTTGCAGCACGTTGCCGCAACCAATGGTCAGCCAGCACCAATGCGGTCATGGCTTCTACAATCGGCACCGCGCGCGGCAGCACGCAAGGATCATGGCGCCCACGCCCTACTACCGTGACTGGCTCGCCCATTTCATTCACCGACTCTTGCTCCGGGATAATCGTTGCAACCGGTTTAAACGCCACCCGAAAGTAAATATCCATGCCATTGGAAATGCCGCCCTGAATGCCGCCAGAGTGATTCGTACGAGTTTTTATAATACCTTCTTCATTGTAAAACAGGTCGTTGTGCTCCGAGCCGCGTAGACTAACTCCATCAAAACCCGACCCATATTCAAAACCTTTAGTGGCATTGATGCTCATCATGGCTTTCGCCAAATCCGCATGCAATTTGTCAAACGCCGGCTCGCCCAAACCCACCGGACAGCCCTGTACCACCCCCGTAATCACCCCGCCGATGGTATCGCCCGCTTTACGTACCGCTTTGATCAAATCTATCATTTGTTCCGCCATTTCCAGGTCGGGGCAGCGCACATCCGTCGCTTCAATATCATGGAAATTTAATTCATGATACGTTTTATTTACTTTTAAATGTCCGACCTGGCTTACATAAGCATTGATTGTAATACCTTGCGTTTGTAATAATAATTTTGCAATTGCCCCTGCTGCCACGCGTGCCGCCGTTTCGCGCGCGGAAGAGCGCCCGCCTCCGCGATAATCCCGAATGCCATATTTAGCAAAATAGGTAAAATCGGCGTGCGAAGGACGAAATTTATCCGCTATATGACTGTAATCGCCCGAGCGTTGGTCATCATTATAAATCACCATACCAATGGGCGTACCCGTGCTTTTGCCTTCAAAAACACCCGATAGAATCTGTACAGTATCGCTTTCTTTGCGCTGCGTAACAATATTGGATTGACCCGGTCGGCGCCGGTCTAATTCATATTGAATAAAATTCTCATCTATTTCCAGCCCGGCGGGGCAACCATCAATGATGACACCAATGGCTTTGCCGTGCGACTCACCGAAAGTACTGATTTTGAAGCTATTACCGAAAGTATTGCCTGCCATTTTGAAAGTTCAAAGTCCGATTTACAAAGGACGATTTTAGTACAAATATCAGGCAAGAATAAGAAAGTTTGAGGAATTCTCCCGCAACTATTGACATAAAAGCTGCGGGAGCACGGGATTTTATAATTTTGTCAGCTTACTATTGCCACTCAATTCCACTTGTAGCGTAGTCGGATTGCCGATGTACCGCAATTCGCTGTTGCCGCTCACGTTGCCGGTTAGCGATTTTAGTACATTCACACTTGCCCGGCTCACACCACTTACATTAGCTTCAACGGTTTCGGTACGTAAGTTATTGGCAATCAGGCGTGAAGTGCCGCTTACTTCCATTTTTACATTTCTGGTGACGCCGTCCAAAGTAACATCCGAAGCGCCGCTGACTTTCAGATCAAGATAGCGCCATTCCATGTCGGCATCGAGTTCGGAAGCCCCGTCAACACTGAGCTTCAGGCTATCCGTAGCGCTGAAAAAACCACGCAGTTCTGTCTCTGTTGCACCGGAAAGTCGCAGGTAGGTCAGCTTAGGCACTTGAACCGTGATTTGTGTGCGTTTGCGGGCGTTGCGGTAAGGCTCGTACTTGGCGGTAAGTCGGTTGTTGACGACTTTCAATTGCAATTCGTCAATATTGCGGGTTGTTCCGAAGGCTTTCACTTCAAAAGTATTGCCTTTGGATATAATAATTTCAAAAGCATCGCCGAGATCAATCTCTGTAAAACCTTGTAAATCATACGTTTTACTAACTTCTTCGGTGGTATCTTCTTTACAAGAAGTAAATAACAGGGTGCTTACAAATAATGCAAGCCAGAGCAATTTAAATTTCATAATATTTGTGTTGTCAGGTGATAAAAATGATTTTGCTTACATAGACGCCAAATTGCAGGAGGAAGTAAAGTGAAATTGAATTTTATAGATCAATGAAAGGATCAAACCGATAAAATGTAGCTTTTGTCCTAAAATAGTTAGGGCGACCTCGCTATAATCCTTGCTACTTGACTTAAAAATTCTATTTTTATTGCCAAAAACAAGGCAACATGAAATACACTCCTCTCCTACTCTGCTGGTGCTGCATTTTTATTCAATCTCTTGATGCACAAGGCTTTCTGCGCGTACAAGATCAACGTATTGTCAATGAAAAAGGTGAAAACGTGCTGCTGCGCGGCATGGGTTTGGGTGGATGGATGTTGCAGGAAGGTTATATGCTGCGCGTACAAGGCATTGGGCAACAGCAACATGTGATCAGAAAAAACCTGGAAGACCTGGTGGGCAAAGAAAAAACCGCCACGTTTTATAATGCGTGGTTAGCCAATCACACCCGCAAAATTGACATCGACTCGCTGGCAGCCTGGGGTTTTAACTCCGTTCGCCTCGCTATGCATTATAATCTTTATACGTTGCCGGTTGAAGCAGAACCTGTGCCCGGACAAAACACTTGGCTGGAAAAAGGTTTTGCGTTGACCGACAGTCTATTACAATGGTGTAAAAACAATAAATTATATTTAATCCTGGATTTACATGCTGCTCCTGGCGGGCAAGGAAATGACCTGAATATTGCCGATCGAAATCCTGATAAGCCTTCTCTCTGGCAGAGTGAAGCAAACCAGCAAAAAATGATTGCGCTGTGGCGCAAACTAGCCGAACGTTATGCCAATGAACCCTGGCTGGGCGCTTATGATATTATCAATGAACCTAACTGGGGTTTTGCTAGTGCCGAAGATCGCAACGGATGTAATGAACCACTAAATGAACCGTTGAAAAAGTTAATGATAGACATCACAAAAACCATTCGGGAGGTAGATAATCGGCATATTATTATAGTAGAAGGTAATTGCTGGGACAATAATTATAATGGAATTTTTCCTTTATGGGATAATAATATGGTCATAAGTTTTCATAAGTATTGGAATTATAATAATCTTGAAGCCATTCAAAAATATATTGATATTCGCACGCAACAAAATGCACCGGTTTGGTTGGGCGAATCCGGCGAAAATTCCAATGTTTGGTTCAGAGACGCCATTCATTTAATAGAAAATAATAATATTGGCTGGGCATGGTGGCCCCTGAAAAAATTGGGATATAATAATCCCCTGGAAGTAAAAGTGCCTAAAAATTATCAGAAAATACTGGATTTCTGGGCAAACAAGGGTCCGAAACCAAGCGCTGAAGAAGCTTACCAAGGTTTAATGGAATTAGCCGAAAATGTAAAGTTGGAAAATTGTATTTATCATGCCGATGTAATAGATGCCATGTTCCGACAAACGCAGACCAATGCGACCAAACCATTTAAAAAGCATGTAATAACTACCAATTCCATGATACATGCGGTTGATTATGATATGGGGCGAAATGGCTTTGCTTACGCCGATCGGGACACGGGTAATTATTACATCTCCGTAAATAGTGATCGTAATATAGGAAACAGAGGCAATACATACCGTAATGATGGTGTGGACATTACACGGGAAAGCAACAATCCAGGAAGTTATTACATCAGCCATTTTGAAACCGATGAATGGTTACAATATACCGTGGAAGTTGCCAAAAAAGGGATTTATACGCTCAAATGTACGGTTGCTTCGGAAAATGCCGATGGCAAACTGGGATTATCATTCAATAATATCACTGCGCCAGCGCTGGCTATCCCGAACACGAAAGGCTGGGAGCAATGGCAAACCGTTGAAATAAAAGGCATTACACTTAAAAAAGGCTTGAATATTATAAAGCTGAGCGCACTAAATGGCGGATTTAATATCAAATCTTTAGAATTCGTTCGACAGAAACGCTCGTGACGACTGTAAATTTTTACGCGGTGTAAAGAATATAATATTTATTTTTAAGTAAATTTATATTTAACTCATAATAAATTATTTATAAAGAAATAAAGAATTATCTCACGGGATTTACCCGAATTAGCACAAAAAACTTATTTTTAGGTTCCAAGTCAAGGATCAAACTAACTAAACATGAATCGGAAAGACACCTTAGCCCTTGCCGTACTGGCAATTGCATTGTTATTTAGTGCATGTAATAATAAAAAAGCACCTGAAACGCAGGAAACGCCTTTCAATCCACAATTTACGCTGATTCCTACCGATACCATTTACTTCAATTCTTTTGTAGATTGTAATATGGCGGAAGCCTGGATTGGCGATACCTTTCGCATTTTTCCCGGAAAGTATGGGGAAGACCCGCTCTGGGGCAACGCGCGCGACCTGAAATTTGCCGATGGACGCAATGCCGAAGAGGCTTTTCGGAGTGCACCGGAGGCTTTCACCGAGCCAATAATGCCCAAAAATGCGCCCATTGGTCAAAAAGGATTACACGGTGCCGTATGGTTTGAAACGGTGTATCAAAGTCCCAAAGACCCCAGCGGTAAAACATTATACGCCGTTTATCATAATGAAAATTACCCCTCTACCCTGCCCTACGACTCGACAACCGGCGAGGGTTACAAGGATGAAAAATGGCCCCAAGGCTTACAAGGTCCCACCTCTCCGGCGGCAGTATGTCGCATCGGCATTATGAAATCGGTGGATGGCGGCAGAAGCTGGGAAAACAAAGGGCTTTTCATTGAAGATTTGCAGCCGCGGCTGATTTTAAAACCGTATAATACGTCCAATACCTTTGCCGGTGGCGTGGGCGACCCTTCGGCAGTGGCGAGCGGCGATTATTTATATTTATTTTATGGTGAATATGGTTTTCCTGGCGTTTATGATGAAAAAAATTATGACCGTGCAAAAGAATGGTCGGGGCAGTGCATCAGCGTCGCCCGCATTCGCCTGGATGAATTGGATAATCCGGTAGGCAAAGCCAAACGCTGGGATGGCAAAGGCTTCAACGCGCCGTGGAATGGCGTGGGCGCGCCGATTGCTTCGCTGCAAATTCCGATGGCAGAAGGTGGCGGTCCGGCATCTTCGCCAACCGGTGGATTTCACTGGGGACCTTCCGTGAGTTGGAACGATTATCTCAATTGTTGGGTCATGCTCATGGGCAAAGTCGTGGGTCCGTCCTGGGCGGGCAGCAGCATTCACATCTCCTTCAATCAACATAAGGACTTGGGAGAAGCCCTGAATTCGCAAGACTGGACCAAGCCTAAATTATTACTGGATAAGCCCGGTTATTTCCTCTGGTATCCTTCCTTACAACCCATGAATACACCGGAAGACATTGAAAACAAGCATACCTGCCTGAAATTGGGGCAACGCGCCCGCTTGTTTGTAAAAAACATCAAGCCGGAGAAAAGTGAATATAAATCGGAGCATATTATAGAATTCAGTAAATAGATGCACTATGAAGCCGATATTATTATATATTTTCTTTGCAATTTTTATATTTCTACAATGTAAATCCGTTCCCTCCTCAGAATCAAATAAAATGTTGCAAGCCGGTGCAGCCTCGGCAGTTATCAATCCCCCGGTGGGTGCGTTTATCGCCGGGGACAAACAAAACCGCCGATTTACGAGCATCCTGGATAGTCTTTTCGCCAAAGCGGTGGTTTTATACGATGGTAAAACGGCGCTCGCGCTGGTCACCATAGATTGCATCGGACTATTATATCCAGAGATTAATCAAATTCGCGAACGTGCCAGTCGTTTGGTGAGCAATATTTCACTACCGGCAAATCATATTAT
>JBKBWT010000093.1:16516-17745 GCA_046314415.1 Saprospiraceae bacterium | reverse complement strand
GGAGCATGAGGGGCAGCAAGGCGCGGGTAAGGTGATACGCACTAAAGAGATTGACATTCAGCATTTTTTCCAGACTGTCATCGGGTTCGTCGAGCAGCGCACCCTGTGTAAAGATACCGGCATTATTTATCAGCACATCTACCGTATTCCAATGGAGCGGAATCAGGTCTGCCAGGCGCTGTACTTCCGTTTTACGGCTTAGATCAGTAGGAAAAGTAAGCACTTCTATAGCATAACGTTGCTCTAAGTCAGCTTTCAAGTCATTGAGCGCTTCAGCATTGCGGGCGGCAATAGCCAGGTGGAAGCCATTTTTAGCAAAAAGCTCGGCGATGGCACGTCCGATGCCTTTGGTAGCTCCGGTAATGATGCAATTCATAGTAAAAACATTAAAAATGAATAAAGAATTTCACGTGCTGATGCGTTTAATAGTGTCGAAAATAGAATATTTTAAAATAGCTCAACCAGAGTAAGCGGGCGGTTGTTGCGTTAAAAGTTGTAAAACGAGGAAATTGCTTTAATTTTGGCACAAAAAGAAGGTTATCGGTCAATAGTTAACAAGCTGTTCCGAATAACAACAGATAACCGATAACAGATAATAATTTTTATGGATTTTAAATTTTTATACCACGTCGGTCGCTATGTGAAAATGCTGGGCATGGCACTCGGACGCCCCGAAAACTGGCGGATGTATTATAAGGAAACGATGCGACAGATGAACGATATCGGCATCGGCTCGTTAGTGATTGTTATCATTATTTCGGTATTTATCGGAGCAGTAACGGCTATTCAGTTTGCCTATCAGCTCGATGGCACGCTGGTACCGCGTTATTACATCGGTTACATTGTGCGGGATAGTACCATTATTGAGTTGGCGCCTACCATTATTTGTCTGGTGTTAGCCGGAAAAGTCGGGTCGAACATGGCGGCGGAAATTGGTGGGATGCGGCAGAAGGAGCATATTGATGCCATGGAAATCATGGGGGTAAATACGGCAGCGTATCTGATTCGCCCCAAAATTTTGGGTGCACTGATTGTAATTCCCATGCTGGTAGCGATCGGAGCGTTTTTGAGCATCATTGGCGGCTATATAGCTACTGTACCAATGAATATAATGAGCGATGCAGAATACGTGCAGGGCGTACGGTCGTGTTTTTTATAGGAAAAAAAAAAAAAAGATTTTTTTAGAACGCAGGTTTTTTTAATTTTTTTTTTAAATGTGTGGTGTTTTA
>JBKBWT010000093.1:0-16506 GCA_046314415.1 Saprospiraceae bacterium | reverse complement strand
GCGTACGGTCGTTTTTTCTATCGAAAAACGTAACCATGATGTTTGTCAAAGCGCTGGTATTTTCATTTATTTTGACCAGTGTGTCTTGTTATCAGGGTTACTACGTGCGGGGCGGCAGTATCGAACTGGGACAAGCCAGTACCAATGCAGTGGTTTTCAGTGATATATTAATACTGCTGGCAGATTATTTAATTGCATTGTTGTTAACTTAATAAAGCGCAAGCATTACTTTTTAATGTTGAACTTTTGAACTTAGTAGAATGATAAAGGCGGAAAATATAGTAAAAACCTTTGAAGAAAACGAGGTGCTGAAAGGCATTACCACAGAGTTTTACAAAGGCAAAACGAATTTGATTATTGGGCGAAGCGGTGCAGGTAAAACCGTGTTACTCAAGATATTAGTAGGCTTAATGACGCCAAGCAGCGGTAAAGTATGGTACGATGACCTCGACTTCTTTGCCCTCGACAAAAAGCAAATGCGCGCGCTGCGCATGCAGGTGGGCATGTTGTTTCAAGGCTCGGCACTGTTTGATTCTATGACGGTGGAGCAAAATATTCGTTTCCCTTTGGATATGTTTACCACTATGACCGCCAAGGAAAAACTGAATCGGGTGAATGACTGTCTGGAGCGGGTGAACTTGACTGGTAAAAACAAAAGTTTCCCCTCTGAAATCAGTGGTGGTCAGCAAAAGCGGGTCGGTATTGCCAGGGCTATTGTGCTGAAACCCAAGTACTTATTTTGTGATGAACCCAACTCCGGCTTGGATCCTAAAACGGCGATTCTGATTGACGAGTTGATTCACGATATTACAGTAGAAAATAATCTTAAAACCGTTGTAAATACTCTCGATTTGAACTCGGTGATGGAAGTGGGGGACAATATTATTCTATTGCATCAAGGCTGCATTGCCTGGCGTGGCACCAAAGACACTGTGCTGCACAGTGACAATGAGACGATGGAAAATTTTGTTTTTGCATCGCCCTTCTTGCAAAAAGTGCGCGAAACAGCAACCGAAAACAGGTAGGCAGTGGCAGTCCCAATTTTTGTTAGGACTGCCAAAAATTCAAAGCTTAATCTTCGTCCTCGTCTTCCGCTTCGTGCGTGTCGCTAGCTGGTTTGGCTGTCTTTTCATCAGTGCTCATAGCTGTGCCGCTCGGCAAGGTTTGGAACCAAGCAATCAACTGATTTTTCTGGGCATCACTCAAGCGCGCTTCCGGGTGCATCATTGCATAATCCCAAAGCGGCATTTCACCCTCTTGAATGGTTTCTACTATTTCTTCCAGTGCCTCGCCTGCTTCTTCCTCTCCTTCACCCAATGCCTGCGGCGTGCCCCATTTGGAGAAATTCAGGTGTTCCCGACCTTCCATGATGTGATCCTGTAAAATCCAGGAAACCGGCGCGACATTAGCATACCAAGGATATTTCGTCTCATGCGAATGGCAATCGTAGCAACTACTTCGGATCATCTGCGCAACTTCAGCCGGAGGCTGGGTCAATGTCAAAAAGTCTGTTTTCGGATCAAGCGGTGGATTCGTCTGATTAGGGCGAATGAATTGTATGCCAATAAAAGCAACTAATAAACCAATGCCAATAATTCTGATTAACTTTTTCATGGCGACTGATTTTGTTTGTTTAATAATTTTAAATTGGCGACTCCTTCTTTACAAATCCCTGTTTTTCAGTTATTTCAGTAATTTTAAATTAGCAACTGAAATTACTTATTTACTCCTCTTCCGATATACTTCCATTAATATAATAAGCACCTTTCAGCGCCAATTGCTCATTCGATTCCAAATTCAAAGGCTCAATCTCCATATAATTTCCATCCGATTTTCCAGTTATTACAGGCACTTTTTTAAATCCATTTACTTTTTTTACAAAAATATAATGTTCGTTGCCCTCGGTTATAATAGCGCTGGTGGGCACCGCCAGCACTTCCCGCGCGTCGGTGTGAATGCGTGCCTGCACATAAGTGCCTGGTATTAAGTCAATTGGCTCGTTTTTGAAATGCCCGTGTACCATCGTCGTTTTGGTCTCCGGGTCAATCATTTTGCCTACTACGTGTACATCTGCTGTGTAAATCCGCTCGCTGCCCGGCATTTGACATTCAATGCGCTGCCCTTCTCGGAGTTGCGCCACGTCTTTCGCAAACACCTGCAACTCGAGGTGCATGTGCTGGTTATTTACAATTTCATATAATAAATCAGTCGGTGATATTAATTTCCCATTATTAATATTCACTTTTGTAATAAAACCATTAATAGGAGCGCTTAATGTAATCGCATTTTGAATTGTACCCTTACTTTCCAACTGCTGCGTAGCAATTCCCATTAAATCCAATTCTGCTTTCAATCCCTTATACCTTGCCAATTGCAATTGATAATCAGCTTTCGCTTGTTCAAACGCCTTTTGCGATGCGGCTTCGGCGGCGGCGAGGGTTTCTTTCCGGGTCATATCATTTTTTAAAAATTCCAGTTGGCTTTGCACTTCCAGGAATTCCCGTTGCAATTTCACCAGATCAGGATGCGAAATTTGCGTTAAAAGCGTGCCTTTTTTTACATAATCGCCCGGCAAATGCTTCACCGACTGCACAAATCCGGCGCTCGGCGCAAAAACCGAATACAAACTGTAGGGCGGCACCTCGATGCGCCCGGTACATTCAATATACCCAGAAATGACGCGTTTTTCGGGCTTTCCGAGTTCGATACCCGCCATTTTCATCTGCTCCGCGCTGAGGTTGACTAAAGTCGCTGCGGCGGGAGGCGCTTCGGATACGGGTGCTTCTTTTTTGCCACAAGCGAAAGCAAGGAAAGAAATGCTGATTATGAGGCTGATTTTTAATATATTTTGCATAGTATTTATTTTTAATTATTGTCAGAAGCAGAATTTTCAGAATGTTAGAATTCACAGGATTGCACCATTCTGGAAATTCTCTAATCCTGTGAATTCTGATTCCGACCTTACTCCGTTAAAAATTGCAATTCCAACACACTTTGATTATACCGATTCAACAAATTCAAATATTCCAATTCATTTTTTAGGGCAGCTTCGAGGCTTTGCACATAGCGGAAATAATCAATTTCACCATTTTTCAACTGCGTTTCTGCCAGATTACGAAGGGCTTGTGCCTGTAAGCGCAAAGTTGCCCCATTGGTATTCAACTGCTGTTGCAAAATCTGCACTTGTTGTGTCCGTAATTCGATTTGCCGTTGCAAATTGGCAGTGACGAATTGTAAATTATTATTCGCAATAATCTCCTGTAAATGAGCCTGCTCGATTCTCGCTTTTTGTGGTTTGTTGAAAATCGGTAAAGCTACCCCGGCCAGTATTCCCTGCAAATTAAAATCCGGTCGAATGCTTTGATTGAAATACCCAAACGACCATTCAGGATTTAATTGCTTTTTCTGCAAAATCGTTTCCTGCTGATTTACAATTACTTGCTGGCGGTACGGCTCGGTTAAAGCATTGGCAACGTTGGCCGCGACCGGTAAACTCATTTCCGAAAGGGCATTCGCAGGTAAAGCAAAATTCCCGTTTAAAAAAGCCGCTTGCCGCAAATTGGTCAAAGCCGACTGTGCTTCGAGGTCCGCTGCTGCCAGGGATTGATTTAAAACGAGTAACTGATTGTCCACCAATGTTTTATCTAAGCGATTAATTTCTCCGGCGTTCAATTGTAAAGTAGCTTTATCGCTGACATTTTGGTACAAATCGCGCTGCTGCTGTAACAATCGCGCCTGTTCGGTCGCATACGCCCACTGATACCAGTGCTGCCGCACCTGATTGGCAATTTGCTTTTGCAACAGCATTTTTTCACTTTCGGAAAGCGCCACGTTGGCTTTTGCCAGTTCCCGGCGCTGGCGATTGGCGGCAGTATTTCCAAGGCTTTGAATAGCATCCAAGCGAAAATCAAAAATCGGCGTATTAATTTGCCCGGCTTCCAGATTTAGATTCGTTTTCGGAATTTCCTTCGCACCGGCAATGCCTAGCGTTGCAATTTGCACCTGCAAATCCGCATTTTTCAAGCTTGGATGTTCGCGTAAAGCGTGCGCTACGGCTGAATCCAACGGCAAAGTGGTTTGGGCAAAAACGCTCGTTCCCAGCAGTAGTAACACAATCGTGACAATCGCTTCCTGCGGAATTTCCGGGCGGCTCAGCTTGCGATTCACCATATAATACAGCACCGGCAGCAGGATCAAAGTGAGCAGCGTCGCCGTCACCAACCCGCCAATCACCACCGTCGCCAAGGGTTTTTGCACTTCCGCGCCGTTGGAAGTCGAGAGCGCCATTGGTAAAAATCCAAGCGCTGCTACGGTTGCGGTCATAATCACCGGACGCATGCGCACCAAGCTACCTTCGATCACAATTTCACGTATATCGGTTTTACCTTCTTCGTAACGCATTCGATTAAAGTAACTTATGAGTACAATCCCGTTCAACACTGCCACGCCAAACAAGGCAATGAATCCAACGCCCGCCGAGATACTAAACGGCATCCCCCGCAACCACAGCGCCAACACCCCGCCAATCGCCGACATCGGCACGGCTGTAAAAATCATCACCGCATATTTTAATTTTCCAAATGTGAAGTAAAGCAACACAAAAATTAGGAGCAGCGCCACCGGCACGGCGATGGCAAGGCGTTGCTGGGCTTTTTGCAAGTTTTCAAACTGACCACCGTATTGAATGCTGTAACCCGGCGGGAGCTTGAGCTTTGTATCTAATTGATTTTGAATATCTTCCACCAGACTGGCGATGTCGCGGTTGCGCACATTCACGCCAATGCTGATGCGACGGCGCGCACTTTCGCGGGAAATTTGCATGGGACCTTCAGCGTAAACTGTTGTCGCCACCTCGCTCAGCGGAATGGTCGAACCATTGGGCAAATGCACAAATAAACGATTCAGATCCAGCTCATTGCGTGCTTTTTCCTGCAAACGCACCACCAGATCAAACTTGCGCTCATTTTCAAAAACGACTCCCGCGGTCTCGCCCGCGTATGCCGCACGCACGAGGGTGTTGAGCTCTTCAATGTTCAATCCGTATTCGGCAATTTTCGCGCGGTTGAATTGCACCATCAATTGCGGCAAGCCCTCGGTTTGTTCCACTTTTACATCACCTGCACCAGGAATTTTGGCAATAATCGCTGCCGCATGATCCGCCTGTTTTTTCAATTCTTCGACATTTTCTCAAAAAATTTTCACCGCAATATCCGTCTTCGCGCCGGTCATTAACTCATTGAAACGCAATTTAATTGGTTGAGTAAACTCAAACGACGCCCCAGCGATCACTTCGAGTTTTTCCTTCATTTTGTCCACTAGTTCCTCCCGCGATTCGGCACTCGTCCATTCCTCCTTTTCTTTTAAAATAATCATAATATCAGCGTCTTCAATCGCCATTGGATCGGTGGGCACTTCGGCGGTACCGATTTTGGAAACGACGTGCTTCACTTCGGGAAAATTTTCCAGCAAGATTTTTTCGGCTTTCGTGGAAGTATTTACACTTTCCGTCAGGGAGCTACCAGGTTGAATTGCCATTTGCATCGCCAAATCACCTTCCTCCAAGGTTGGAATAAATTCCGCTCCTAATGATCTGAAAATCAGAAATGTAGCCAATAAAAAGGCAAGTGACAATCCCAAAATCAGATACGGCAATTTCAAAGCAACGCGCAACACCGGACGGTATAAACGCCGCAGAAAGTTGACTATCCGATCGGCAAAAGTATGGTGCTCGCGTACTTTTTTGGGCATCACCAGCGCCGTCATCATGGGCACATAAGTCAAAGACAAGAGCAAAGCACCGAGAATCGCAAAGCTAAAGGTCATCGCCATTGGGCGGAACATTTTACCTTCCGTACCGGTCAGGGTCATAATTGGCACAAAAACAATGAGAATAATGAAAACACCAAACACTGAAGCCCGGAATAATTTGGCGGAAGCTTCGCTTACAATGCCGTCTAACTCGTTTTGCGTCAGGCGTTTACCAATATAATACGTAAAAATGGTGTGCAGCACTCCTTCTACAATAATCACCGCGCCGTCCACCACGATCCCAAAATCAATCGCGCCGAGCGACATCAAATTGGCGGAAACGCCGAAATAATTCATTAAAATCAAGGCAAACAGCATCGCCAGCGGAATGACCGACGCCACGACCAGCCCCGCCCGCAAATCGCCGAGTAGCAGCACCAGCACCAACACTACGATTATCCCGCCTTCCAGCAGGTTTTTTTCTACAGTGTGAATGGTCTTGCCCACCAAAACCGAGCGGTCGAGGTATGGGTATAATTCTACCCCTTCGGGCAAGGATTTTTTGACCTGTTCAATCCGGTCGTGCACATTGGCAATTGCCTCTGAAGAATTTGCGCCCTTGAGCATGAGGGTAATGCCGCCGACCACTTCGCCTTTGCCGTCCATCGTCATTGCGCCGAAGCGCTTGGGTGCGCCAAGTTGAACGGTGGCGACATGTTTAATTAAAACCGGAATATTCTGACGATTGGTAATAACGATGTTTTCAATATCGGCAACATCTTTTACAATGCCTTCTGTACGAATGTAAAAAGCATTTGGTGTTTTTTCAATATAACTACCGCCGCTGTTTTGATTATTTTTATTTAGTGCATCAAATATTTCTGCAATAGATACATCATAACTTTGCAAAGACAGCGGATCGAGCGCCACTTCATATTGTTTCAAGTAGCCACCAAAACTGCTAATTTCAATGATTCCGGGCATTCCGGCAAGTTGGCGTTTTACAATCCAATCCTGAATTGTACGCAGTTCCATCGCATCGTAGCGACTTTCGTAGCCGGGTTTGACTTCTAAAACATATTGGTAAATTTCCCCCAAACCAGTGGTAATCGGCATTAATTCGGGCGTTCCCAAGCCAGGCGGAATTTCGGCAGCCGCCAGGTCAATTTGTTCTTTCACGAACTGCCGCGCGTGCAGCGTTTCTACTCCTTCCTCAAAAACGATGGTGACAACGGACAAACCAAAGCGCGAAATCGAGCGAATTTCACTGACTCTGGGAATGTTCGCAACCGCCACTTCAATCGGGTAAGTAATGAACTGCTCGACCTCCTGCGGCGCGAGCGAGGGCGACACGGTGACCACCTGCACCTGGTTGTTGGTGATGTCGGGCACGGCATCAATAGGCAGTTGTTGCAAAGCGACCACGCCTGCGCCAATCAACCCCAGAGTTAACATGGCAATAATGAGCTTATTCCGAACGGAAAACTCAATAATATTTTTTATCATTTGTTGGAAACAAAATTCTGTACTCAAAAATGGATTAGATCATGCTGAACCACTTAGCGCACAAAGCTTGTCCCAGTTTAAACGGGAATAAATCTAAGTGTGCTGAATGGTGAAACTATCCCAGTGGTGGGCGGAAAATGTTGGATAGAAACCCCGGTAAATCAAGGGACTGATTGGTAAGTAGTATAGCTTGCGTATTTTTTATAAGATTAAATTCCGGGAAGGACTGGTGAAAAAATTCGGCAATCGCAATAGCGCTCTGGAAGGATTGTAAGGGCAACTGGCTATGCTGCTGCTCGTGCCCGGCGCTGTGCTCATTTGGATTGAAAAAATGCATTTCGGCAAATTTCCAAAAAGATACTGTTCTGCCTGCGGCGGCTTCTTGTTTGCGGTGTTCTTGAAAGTGTTTGAACGCATACACGACTTTGGGCAGCTGGCTGAAATCCGCTTGCGGGAACAGACTGCCTAATATCATATAAAAGCTCAATATGTAAACCAATGCTTTCATCACCGTGTAAAGGTACTAATTTTTTAGGATTGTAACCAAGCCGAAAGCCGCCTGTATTCAGGTGCACTTCTAAATGCCCTCATTAGATGCTATTTCGTAATATCAAAGTTGCGATGTAATTTCGCACAATACAAATGTAATGGATGTTTCAGGTGATTTTCTGGAAGATTCCAGGGATTTTGTCTATTTGAAACGAATTCAAATAATAGATTTGGTTATACCAATTTTACCCTTGCAGTTATTGCATTACAATACGCCACATCCCTCGCAAGTCGCCTTCTGCGTAGCCAATCGCTTTATCTGTAGGGTATAATTGTTGAATCACGGCATAATTTTCTGTCGTCAACGTTTCACCCAATTTGCCGTGGCATTTGGTACACAAAGCTTGAATGCCAATCGGCGCGTAAAACGCCACTTCGCCATTTTGCAATTGTTCTACAATCGGCGCAACTTGCTGTTGACCATGCCATTGTGATTGAAATTGGTTAAAAATTTTCTGCTCGTGGGCGGTCATGGAGTTGTTCGGACTGCGGGGCTTATCGGTCACCCGGCGAATGGTCGCATTATGAATTTTTGACAAGCTATCGACAATCGAATACGCTGCGAGATTGCAATATTGCACAGCAATTGGCACGCCGCCTTCTTCCAGGGCTTTTTTGAGTTGCGTGCTCATGGTGGTTTGCGTAATACCGGCTAATTCCAAGCCGCGTTCACGGTAAGGCGTGGCGTCCCAGGCAGGAGTTTTGGGCGTATTGTTACAAGCAATTGCTACCCCAAGCAATAGCCCAAAACCCACCATTGCAATCTTTATTTTCATACCTTTAATTTTTCATTACTTTAAAATTTCGCACGCTCGTGTTTACCTGTTCATTTCGATCCGGCGCAGCAACTGCCCTTCTGCTTCCCTTTTCCTTTGCCGTTTTTACCGGCATTATCCCCACAAGCACCTTGATTCCCTTTGCCTTTTACATTATTTTCAGCTATAATTTTATCAAAATCTCCTGATGTCATTATCACCGGTTTGTAATCCACGCCTTGCGCTTTTAGATTGCGGGTGAAGGCGCGCAGGTGATTTTCGGAAGCACGCAGCAGGCGCTCGTACACGCTGATAATCTGCTCATTTTTAGTATTCAACAGAGCTACCTGTAGATCGCGAATATCAATCTCCTCAATTTTTGCACCGGCTTTAAAGGCATCCACTAGCGATTGAGTTCCCGTCGCCACCAATTCATTATAAAGTTTTTGTAAATCTTTGTTTGTAAAAATACCCGGTTCGTCGTATTGCACCGTAGCTGGAATCTTCAAATTCAAATCCTTCGCCAAACCAAGCATCAAATCCATATGCGTCTGTTCGGAACCCGAAATGTGATCAAAAACTGTAGCGCCCCACTTGCTTTCCATTGCGAGATAGACATCGCGGGCCATTTTTTCTTCTTCCAGCATGTAAAGTATATCATCTTTTTCGGTAGGCAATACATTTGCCCCCCGCCACATAGCACCTGACAAGATCCATGCCAAGCCCAATAGCAGAAACGTATTTGCTTTCATAACAATCTGATTTTGCTGAGAATATAACTCCGGGCGGGAATAGAAACGCTGCGTTTTATCAGCGCAAGGAGTGACTTTTATCAGAAGTCGGAATTAGGATTCGCCGAATGACAAAACTATCAGAATAGATACTATCCAGTTCATCCTTACCGCTGTGAAATCCTGAATTCCGACTATGGACTATGGTTTATGCCACTGCTTCTACCGCCGCATCAATCGTTTCCTGCGACAGGGTCGTCGGGCACACGTAGTCTGTTTTCGGCAGATTGGTCGGCTCAATGGCTTTCCAACCTCCTTGGATATCAATCACATGGTCAAAACCTCGGGCTTTCAGAATCGAGGCAAAAATCATCGAACGATAACCTCCGGCGCAGTGAATATGATACGTTTCCTCGCGGTTGAGTTTGTTCATATTACTGTTAATAAAATCCAGCGGGTAATTCTGGGCATCGGTCAAATGCTGCGACAAATATTCCGTTGGTTTTCGCACGTCAATGATGTGCTTAACCTGCTGATTTTCATGGCGTTTTGTTAACTCTTCCGCCGGAATGGATTCGATGGTATCAATTGGTTTACCTGCCGTTTTCCATGCTTCGATGCCGCCTTTCAAGTAGCCCAGCGTATTGTCGTAGCCCACGCGAGCCAGGCGCGTCACCACTTCTTCGGCGCGATTTTCTTCACAAACAATCACAATCGGCTGCTGCAAATCCATAATCAGCGCACCGACCCAGGGCGCAAAACTGCCGTCAATGCCAATAAAAATGGAGCCGGGAATAAAGCCATCTTTAAAAACCTGTTCTTTGCGCGTGTCCAGGATCAAGGCGTCTTCGCTCTCTACAATAGTTTCAAACTCCTGCGGACTCAGCGGTACCGCGCCTCGCTCCAGCACATTGTCAAAACTGGCGTAGCCCTGCTTGTTCAAAGCGGCATTTTTAGCAAAATATTGCGGCGGCGGGAGCAAGCCCGTTGCTACTTCTTGGATAAATTCCTCGCGGGTCATGTCCGCGCGAAGCGCATAATTCGTGCGTTTTTGATTGCCTAGGGTATCCCAGGTATCCTTGCTCATGTTTTTGCCACAAGCCGAACCCGCACCGTGCGCCGGATAAACAATTACCTCATCGGGCAAGGTCATAATTTTGTTGCGCAAGCTATCGTAGAGCCAGCCCGCCAGGTCTTCAGTTGTAACGCTGCCCGCTTTTTGCGCCAAATCCGGACGACCGACATCGCCGATAAACAGCGTATCGCCAGTGAAGATGGAATGCGCTTTGCCATTTTCATTCAACAGCAGATAAGTCGTGCTCTCCGGCGTATGCCCAGGCGTGTGCAGCACCCGGAAGGTTAGCTTCCCAACCTTTAATTCCTCGCCGTCTTTGGCTTCGTATTTTGCAAATTCGGTTTTAGCATTCGGACCATACACAATCGTAGCGCCGGTCTTTTGCGCCAAATCCAGATGCCCCGACACAAAATCAGCGTGAAAATGCGTTTCAAAAATATATTTTAAGGTCGCGCCGTCTTTCTCCAACTTATTCAGGTAAGGCTTGGTCTCCCGCAGCGGATCAATAATCACCGCTTCTCCCTCACTTTCAATGTAGTATGCGCCTTGCGCCAGACAGCCGGTATAAATCTGTTCAATTTTCATTGCGGTCATTCTTTAAACTGAATACGAATATATGAAACACCCTTCATGTAATTTTCGTTTTATTGAGTAAAATAATTTCACACCAAATACTGAAAGTCAGTAGATTAGGTTACAGCGGTAATAATAGCAGTTGAGCGCTTATAGAATGGTAGCTTTGAAAAGGAGCTTTAATAAATGCGGCACATTCCTGAAAATATGCCGCATCCATGATGTTCAACAAAAAATTATATTAAATATTCTAATCTATTTCTTTTAATAATGCTTTCACAATCAAAGTCAATTTCGGTTCCGCTTTTTCTACCGCGCCAATGACGTCTTCCAGCGACACTTCTTTAATCGACTCCGGTGGGTAGGATTGATTGGACACAACCGATGCTACAAACACCGGCAATTCCATGTGCTTCGCCACCAATACTTCAGGAATGGTGCTCATACCCACTACGTCGCCGCCAATGCGATTTAGAAAAACGTACTCGGCGGGTGTTTCTAAATTTGGACCTTGTAATCCCACATATACCCCCTCATGCGCACGGATACCGTTGGCTTCTGCTATTTGTAATGCTTTGGCATTCAAAGCTCTATCGTAAGTTTTAAGCATATCGGGAAAACGTGGGCCGAGGCGTTCATCGTTCTCACCGCGCAAAGGATTTTCCGCATGCAAATTGACATGGTCTTTGATAAAGACGATGTCGCCGCCGAAAATATGCTGACTGGTGCTGCCCGCCGCATTGGAAATGAATAAACGCTTGATTCCCAGGAATTTTAGCACGCGCACTGGAAAGGTCACCTGCTTCATGGAATAACCTTCGTAATAATGAAAACGCCCTGCCATCGCCACAATTGGCTTGCCTGCGAGATGCCCAAACACCAATTGTCCTTTGTGACTTTGCACCGTTGAAACCGGAAAATGCGGAATGTCTTTGTAAGCAATGGTGGCAACCACATCAATTTCATTGGTCAGATTGCCCAGACCAGTGCCGAGAATGATGCCATAATGTGGTTGAAAATCAGTCTGTTGGCGAATGAAAGCGACTGCTTCCTGTATTTGTTCAAATAGCATAGTTAGAAAGGTTCAAAGTTCAAGAGCACAAAGGTAAGCAAGTTTTGAACTATTGAACCTTGAACTTTTCAACTTTAATCTACCACTAAAGTTGCCCGATCCAGTTCCTGCTGGCGAATCTGCTTGGGTAGTTCCCGGAATTCATACTGCTGATTACGTAATTGCGGCGTGAATCCTGCTTCCTGAATGGCTTTTTGAATGCCATCTGCTGTAAAACGAAAATTGGCACCTGCGGCAGAAACGACGTTTTCTTCGATCATAATGCTGCCAAAATCATTCGCACCTGCGTGCAGGCACAACTGTGCTACTTGCTTGCCCACGGTCAGCCACGAAGCTTGAATATTAATTACATTTGGCAACATGATGCGGCTCATAGCGATCATGCGCACATATTCATCGCCCGTAACGGTGTTTCTGGCGCGTTTGATCTTGCGCAAAATCGTGTCTTCATCCTGGAAGGGCCAGGGAATAAACGCCAGGAAACCCTTAGCATCGGCGGGTTTTTCCGATTGCACCTGCCGGATATCCACAAAATGCTCCATGCGTTCCAGATTGGTTTCGATGTGCCCAAACATCATCGTCGCCGAAGTCGTCAAACGCAATTGGTGTGCGGCACGCATCACGTCGAGCCATTCTTGCCCCCCGCATTTGCCTTTGGAAATCAAGCGCCGCACGCGATCACTCAGAATTTCTGCACCCGCACCAGGCAAAGAGTCCAATCCCGCTTCCTTTAAAGCTTTTAATACTTCGTAATGGGTTGATTTTTCCAGCTTTGTGATGTGGGCAATTTCGGGAGGACCCAGCGCATGTAGCTTCAGCGTTGGATATAATTCTTTCAATTGTTTGAATAAATCCACATAAAAACTCAAGCCCAAATCGGGATGGTGCCCGCCCTGCAAGAGCAACTGGTCGCCCCCATACTCAAACAACTCGTCAATTTTCTGCTTATACTCGTCAATCGTGGTGATGTAGGACTCCGCATGTCCCGGTCGGCGGTAAAAATTGCAAAACTTACAATTGGCAATGCAAACATTGGTTGTGTTGGAATTGCGATCAATAATCCAGGTTACAATATTGCCCGGCACGTGGTGCTGGCGCATGGCGTTGCCGACGTACATCAGCTCGGCGGTCGTCGCATTTTCAAACAGAAACACGCCTTCCTCCGCACTGAGGAATTCGAGGTTTAAGGCGCTATGTAATAAGTCGTTGATATTCATACTGTTGATTTTAGCGGCAAGCTCCCAGCTGCAAGGAGCAAGTTTACCTGTTGCGATAAGCCTGCGGCTTGTAGCTGGAAGCTGGTTTCCAAAGAAACAAATATAGGAAAAGCCTGGTTTTGCAAAAGTAGAATTATTTTCAAAAAATTCTGAAAGTTTAGAAAATTAAATCCCCTTTGTAAAAATGAACGAAAACGATTAAATTTGGATTGTAAAAAGAAAAAATTTATGAGTGCGATTGAAGCTAAAAAGGAAGAAATCTATCAGATTTTAGACCGAGTTCCTGAACGTGTAATAGATGAAGTATTAGACTATTTGCACAAGATAGACGATAATAAAACGACAAAGGAACTTTCTTTTGTGGAAGCATTGCAAATTGTAATGACAGAAGACGATGAGTTACTTAAAAGGCTGGCTCAATGATTACAATGGAAGATGCCTTGTTGGCACATGCCGAACTTATTGAAAAGCATGGTGGTTTGAATGGCATTCGCGACGAAAATCTTTTGGAAGCTGCATTGGCGCGGCCTTTTGGTGGTTTTGGAGATACTGAATTTTATCCTTCTCCATCAGAAAAGGCAGCTGCAATTTTGGAAAGTATTGTAAAAAATCACCCTTTTTTAGATGGCAATAAAAGAACTGGTTATACACTCATGCGAATTTTCCTCATTAGGAATAACTTAGATATTCGCTCAACACAAGACGAAAGATATGATTTTGTAATTCAAGTAGCTTCCGGAATGCTTAATTTTGAGCAAATTGTAGAATGGATAGCCCAACGCTTGGTTCAAAGGTAATTTTACTTTTTCAAACATCTTTTTCCGCTTTCTTTTGTTACCTACCAAATGCGTATTCGCGTAACAAGAACACGCGAATACATTAACACAATTGTAATGAAAGATTACACCATTATATATGTATATGACGCGCTCTGCGGCTGGTGTTACGGCTTTAGTCCCGTGATGCAGCAATTGCACGAAAAATACAAAGATCAGATAGATTTCACAGTGCTGTCGGGCGGCATGGTCACGGGCAATCGCGTGGGACCGATCGGGCAGGTGGCAGGCTATATCAGCGATGCCTACAAAACCGTGGAAGAATACACTGGTGTTAAGTTTGGCGAGGGTTTTCTGAACGGGATTTTGAAAGAAGGCAAAGCGATCTTTAATTCGGTGCCGCCGAGCATTGCGCTGACTGTTTTTAAATCGTACCAGCCAGAAAATGCGGTGGCATTCGCCAGTGCGCTGCAAAAGGCAATTTATTACGATGGCATTGAGCCCCAACATTTGCAAGCTTATGGTAAGTACGCGGCTGATTTTGGCATTGAGCCCAAGCATTTTGTTTTCCAACTGCAACAGAATCAATTCATTGACGCGACGATTGAGGAATTTAAGCAGGTAGCGGAGTGGGGCATTCAGGGTTTTCCGAGTGTCATCATGGCAACGCCTGAAAAATTATATTTGATCGCCAGAGGATACAAGCCTTTTGAACCATTAGATGAGATGGTGCAGCAAGTGCTGGCAGAAAAAATAACGACTTAGTAACTGGAATAATCTGATATTAATTTTTTATGTAAAATGCGTCTCCTTATAATATACTCTATTATAATGCCGTAATCATTGACTTGATTTAGTTTGAGTATCACTTGCGCTTGTTTACTTCTTATTTAAACTATTGCTAAAGTAGTGTAATTTCTCTGTGCCAGCTACGGTTTTCCTTGGCAAGATTAGGGCAAAATATGTAGCTTTGTTGTTTCAATTGTACCTAACCAAAAATGACAGCTCTATGTATCAGGCAAATAATGGCGCAACGATGGAAAAGAAAGCCCGCGAGGACCGCTTTCAGTATCACGATTATTATGGAGTGGACGATCTCCTGACGGAGGAGCATCGCATGGCACGCGAAGCGGTACGCGCCTGGGTGAAGCAGGAGGTATCGCCGATTATTGAAGCGTATGCGGAGCGGGCAGAGTGTCCGACGCATTTGTTTAAGGGATTGGCGGAAATTGGTGCCTTCGGACCCAGCTTGCCAACGGAATATGGCGGTGGTGGCATGGACGAAATTGCTTATGGCGTTATCATGCAGGAATTGGAACGCGGCGACTCGGGCGTGCGCTCGATGGCATCGGTACAAGGCTCGCTGGTGATGTATCCGATTTATAAATTTGGCTCGGAAGAGCAACGCCGCAAATATTTACCAAAGCTGGGTAGTGGCGAGTTTATTGGCTGTTTTGGTTTGACGGAGCCTGATTCCGGTTCGGATCCGGGTAGTATGATCACCAATATTCAGGACGATGGCGACAGCTATATTTTGAATGGAGCGAAGATGTGGATTACCAATTCGCCGGTGGCAGACCTTGCCGTGGTATGGGCGAAGGATAAAGAAGGCATCATTCGTGGTCTAATAGTAGAACGGGGAATGAAAGGATTCTCCACGCCGGAAATTCACGGTAAATGGTCGCTGCGCGCTTCGATTACCGGCGAACTGGTGTTTGAAGATGTGCGCGTGCCTAAATCCAATGTATTGCCAAATGTGCAAGGCTTGAAAGGTCCACTGTCATGTTTGTCAAAAGCCCGGTATGGCATTGCCTGGGGTGCGATTGGTGCGGCGCTGGATTGTTACGACTCGGCATTGCGGTATGCGCAGGAACGGACGCAATTTGGAAAGCCTTTGGCGGGTTTCCAGTTGCAACAGAAGAAATTGGCGGAAATGATTACGGAAATTACCAAAGCACAATTGTTAGCCTGGAGACTGGGCACGCTGGCAAACGAAGGGAAGGCGACGCCGGCGCAAATCTCGATGGCAAAACGCAATAATGTAAACATGGCGCTAGAGGTTGCTCGCGAGGCACGGCAAGTTCACGGCGGCATGGGCATTACGAATGAGTACCCGATCATGCGGCACCTGATGAATCTGGAAACTGTGCTCACCTACGAAGGTACGCACGATGTACACCTGCTCATCACAGGGCACGACATTACGGGGATCAATGCGTTTAAATAGTTTTTTAGGTGTTTTGGTAAAATGGTGTTTTGGTGTTAGGCTGCTGTCATTTTGGCACGATGGCGCTACTGTTTATTGATACTGAACAAAAAAGTATCTTGAAACGATAACAACAAAACGCCATGAATTCTAACTCTATAAGCACCCCCAAATTGGGGGATTTTGTTATTTTTCAGGATTCTACACAACAAAGAAGGCAACAAATTTCGTTTTCTTTTTCAAACACAATTGATAGCTATGAGGCTACGCACATCTCTATTGACGCTCTTGGCAACAT
>JBKBWT010000092.1:0-17770 GCA_046314415.1 Saprospiraceae bacterium | reverse complement strand
TGCGTACCACAGATGAATCGCACCGACGACAAGCCAAAGCCGTGT
Organism: Saprospiraceae bacterium; assembly: GCA_046314415.1. GTDB lineage: Bacteria > Bacteroidota > Bacteroidia > Chitinophagales > Saprospiraceae > JADJNW01. The sequence continues at coordinate 17,725 of JBKBWT010000092.1, read as the reverse complement.
GTATCAATCGCTTCCTTTGCCGCTTGAATCACTTCCGGGTGTGCCGACAAGCCCAGGTAATTATTCGCACAAAAATTCAGCACCTCCAAGCCTTTATCGGTCTTGATTTCCGCGCCCTGTGGCGTGATAATAATGCGCTCGGTTTTGTACAAACCGGCATCGCGTATTTCTTTAATCTCCTGCTCTAATGCGGGTTCTACGGTTGTGAACATGGTATGGTTTTGGTTTTATTTTATTTAAAATTTGATATTCATTTACTAGACATACTAATTCTCCTCAAATATTACAAAAACATGGGCTCAGGTAATTTTGGATTATTCTCACAATGTAAAGAAGTTCACTTAAAATGAAAAATGCTAACTTCCAACTGTATACTTCTCCCCCAAATGCACCAACATATCCTTCGTCATGCTTTCCAAATCATACTCCGGTTGCCAGTGCCAGTCTTCGCGCGCGGGTGAGTCGTCAATGCTGTAGGGCCAGCTATCGGCGATGGCTTGGCGGAAATCCGGGGCATAAGTGATTTGAAAATCAGGTACTTGTTGTTGAATTGCTTTATATACCTCGTCCGGCGTGAAGCTCATTCCGGCGATGTTGTAGCTGGTGCGCACTTTGATTTGTTCGGCGGGCGCTGCCATGAGTTCGAGCGTGGCGCGGATGGCGTCGGGCATGTACATCATGGGGAGCTTGGTCTCAGCGCTGAGGAAGCATTGAAACACTTCGCCTTGCAGAGCTTTATGATAAATCTCTACCGCATAATCCGTCGTGCCACCGCCGGGCATGGACTGGTAGCCAATGATACCAGGATAACGGACGGATCTTACATCCACATTATATTTTTCATGATAATAATTACACCAGTGCTCACCCGCCACTTTACTAATTCCGTAAACTGTTTTAGGCTGTAATACAGCATGTTGTGGTGTATTTTCCTTGGGCGCTTCGCTGCCAAATACGGCAATCGAACTCGGAAAGAAAACTTTACAATTATAATTTTTAGCTACTTCTAATACATTAAACAATCCCGTCATATTAATATCCCAAGCCCATTTGGGATTTTGCTCGCCGCGCGCGGAGAGAATGGCAGCGAGGTGATAAATCTGCGTAATCTGTCGATTTTCAACAACTTCATTCAAGCGCTGGGCGTTGAGAATATCGAGTTGCTCAAACAATCCTTCCTGAACGGGGTGTTTTTGCAGGTCAGTAGCCAGTACATTATTTGTACCATATACTTTGCGGAGTTCTTCGGTCAAAACGGTGCCGATCTGCCCGTTCGCACCGAGGACGATAATTTGTTCTTTCTTCATTTTAGTTGGTTAGGCTCATCAAATCGGGGGCGAATTTAAAGGTTTTCTCGCAGATGAACAGGGATGTTTTCGCGGATGTTCGCAAATTTTCTGTCGCAAATTGCGCAGGCTTTCGATGTTGATGCTGCTAAATTTTAATCTTGTGAATCCTGATTCAGACAAGGAGGGATTTCATTTACAAATTCATACGATTCTAATTCATAATTCATTCTACAGCAATAGGTTTGGATGCCATTGGTCACCAATAAATATTGCACTTGTAGCGGCATATTATAATTTGCAATTTGGCGGAAGGTATCATCATTCAAGGTAATTTGTGGCGCTTTACATTCGGCTAATAAAAAAGGCTTTAGATCACAATCGTAAATTAAAACATCATAACGCTTACCTAATTCATTGATTTTCAATCCCCTTTCCAATGCAAACCGATTCTTAGGATACTTTTTTTCTGTCAATAAATAATGTACCAGCAATTGACGCACGAGTTCTTCGGGTTGCAGGACGAGCCATTTGCGACGAATGCCATCAAAAATAAGGGTTTGCGCAGCTTGTTTTTTAACTTGCAGTGCAGATTGGTAAGTGAGTAAATTGAGGGCGATCATACCACGAAACTAATAAAAAAACATCTGATGACGCCACTATCACCAGATGTTTTTATTACATCAAATTTTATTTATTGAAATAATACTTTCCGGGTTGACATTTGTCCATCGGCGCGCAGGCGCACGAAATACAAGCCATTCGACACCGTATTGCGTTGAATATCAATAGTTTGCTCGCCAGCATTGAGCGCACCGCGGTAAATGGTTTTGATGACTTTTCCTTGAATGTCCAGCAGGGTGATATCGGCATTATTATAGGATTGCGGAAGATCCAGGCGAATTTGCGCTTTTTCACGCACTGGATTGGGCGTTATTACAAAACGACCCGTCAAAAAATCCACATTTTTCGTTGAAGTTGTTGCCTGTTGTACCTGCGTTACTTCGTTTGTATTTACAAATTCGAGGCGATTATTCGTAGTATTACGTTTCCATATAATGGTTACGAGTTCAATATTATCTAAGTTATATTGATTATTCCATTTAATGGAAAAATTACGCTCCAATTCGGTATTGGCAGCAATATTACCATCTGCCAGCACTACACCATCCACATTCGCCGTGATGGTTCGGCGCACCACGCGTTTGTGTCGTTGCATGCCGGTACGCGCTGCTTGCGTTGCCATCACTTCCTTTTCTACCAATAAAATTGCCAGGCGGTACTCGCCCTGCGCTGCCTGAAAAAACTTGGTTTTTGTGGACACCACCAAACTATCGTTACTCAAAACGTAGGTTGCCTTTAGCCCGGTTTGCACCGCTGCCGCCTGACCTGCCGCCTGATTCACCTGGTTGACGATCGTCGTTTTGATTGCGCTTTCCTCGCCGGTGATTTTCGTCGTATTAAAGAAAAATTCGGGTTGATACACCACGCCCGGAAATTTTGCCAACAGATCGCGCCCTGCTACGCTGTAGAGGGAGCTGGAAGAAGACTGATGCGCCGATAAAACAACGGCATTTTTGCCATCGAGGCTATCCGCAAAAAAATTCTGCAAATCCCAACTTTCAGGCGAGCCACAGAATGGACACCAGGTGGCGGTGTGCTTGGTAACGAGCGATTTTTGGGTGGTCGGCACTTCAAGATTGGTTTGCGCGAACAGCGTAACTGTAAATAAAAGCGCCAGTAATGTAAAAATATTCCTTTTCATAATGTGATAATTAAATAAAATGATTTTATAAATTCTTTGAACAAAGAATAGCATTTTTATAAAATTCGGCAAATCTTTACATCAAGATTTAAACTGAATGACCCAGTATGATTTGGTATGCGAGGAAATTTTAAAGCGCTCGTCCAAACGATGCCCAACAACCCAGCAGATTGCACCACCGGATTCCAGGAGCCACACGCGTTCTTTATCAAAGCGCGACAGCTTCCGATTGGTAAAAAAATCCTGTAATTTCTGGCTTTTGCCACTCAAGCCCAAGGGGTAGAATACATCGCCCGCCTGCCAATGACGGAGCTTCAAGGGGAAGATTAGCTTTTCCGCATCCAAATATACGGTAAAAGGATCGTTTGGGAAAGCATTGGGTTGATCTGTTTTATACTCAAATGTCAAAATTCCGACATTTGTAATAAATTGCGCCGTAGGTTCAGAAATGACAAACTGTTCATTTGAGGTGACAAACGGCGTTTTTTCGATGATGAAATGCATTCTGTCCACCAGCAGGCGATGGGTCGGCGAGTAAAAGATCGCCCCGATCTCCGCCGTCTGCATTTGTGCAATCTGCTGATTATTAAAACTAAATGGCTTCAACCATTCATATAATAAAGTATTGACAACCGGCTGATATTCAGCAATTTTGTGTAAATTAATTTTTATAACATTATCTTCTTCTTCAATAATCTCCTTGCGTAAATACTCCAGGGCAATATTATATAAAATTTCTGTTTCGCGGATATGTTGTAAATTTTGCGCTGCAATATGTTCAAAATCTGGATTTAACGCTTTAAAAACCGGCACAATATGATGCCGGATTTTATTGCGGGCATATACATCTTTATTATTGGAAGCATCTTCGCGATAAGTAATATCCAATTCTTTCGCAAAATGTACTATTTCCTGCTTCGTGGCAAACGAAAGCGGACGAATGATCTGATTATTTTTAATCGGAATGCCGTGTAAACCGCGAATGCCGGTGCCTTTTGCAAAATTGTAGAAGAAGGTTTCAATCGAATCATTCAAATGATGCGCTGTCGCAATCCATTGATAATCATGCGCTTGCCGGATTTTATCCAGCCACTCGTAGCGCAATTCCCGCGCCGCCATCTGAATGGAAATCTTTCGAGCTTCGGCAAATTCTTGGGTTTGAAATTGAATGGAAAAGAAAGGAACACGAAATTTTTCAGCCAGATTTTTTACGAATGCTTCATCGGCAGCCGAGGCTTCGCCGCGCAATTGGAAATTACAATGGGCAATACCAAAATTATATTTTGATAAAAAAAGTAAATAACACAGCACCACGGAATCCACGCCGCCACTCACCGCCAGCAGAACCCGATCGCTGGTGACAAACAGCTGATTCTTGGTGATGAATGATTGGAATTGGGTGATGAAAGTTGGCATAATTATCTGAATCAGAATTTTCAGAATTATAAAAGCTTCAAAATTAATTACATCCTGTGAATTGCACAATTCTGAGCATTCTGATCTTGACTCAAACAGCTACCTCCGCTCCATAGTTCCGTCGAATTAAATCCTGCGTGACCTCCAGCGATTGAAACACCTCAAACGTCGTACCCTGCGTACGCAGTGCGCCCAACGCATTGGCGTACCAGCCCGCACGCACATAAGCCGCCCGGTCTTCGAGCATGCCATAAGCCAAGCCCCCGGCAAAGGAATCGCCACATCCGGTTGTATCAATCACTTCGTCCACTTTCACTGATTTAACAAATTCGGATTGGAAAACGCCATTGGGTTGGGAATACAAAGCAGCGCCCCGTGAGTCCAACGTAATATATAAGGCTTTGGTGCCATTTGCCAGTACATGCCGCGCAAAGGCTTCCCGATCAGCCTCCGTAAGCTCCGGGTGTTCGCCTTGCAACTCATGCGGTTGGTATTCTTTTTTAAACCAGCAGCAGCCGGCTTCTTCGATATTCATTTTCAGCACGTCAATGTACGGCAGCCACAGGTCGCGCTCAATCCAGAAACGCCGCAGGCGCTCGCCAGAAATAGTAACCGTGGTAGTGGGTCCGTGGGCGTCAAAAATAATCACCGCGTCTTTCTTGCCGTGTTTTTTAATGTACTGGATGGTATCGAGGGGCACCTCATAATCGGTAATAGGCACACACACAAACACATCGCAATCCAGAAAAGGCTCCACGTCCGCCGGGGTAATGGGATGCATAAAGCCGGTCTGCTGTTCCAGGCGATTGTTCTGATCCACAAAATGCAACTTGATCACATCCCCCTGATCGTGCTTGGAATAGATGCCATCGAGGCAAATATTATCATAAGCGGATAGCAAGTCGAAGATCGGCGGGGCATCTACTTTAGCAATATGGGTAATGGGAATGACTTCTCCCTTACCTTTCAGAAGTTTAGCAAGCGCAATGGCCGGATGCGTCACGGCACCATATTTTTCAATCACCTGCCCTTTGCTGGTCGTAATGTGGTCGCGTGGAATGGGTCCTAAAATGGCTATTTTGTATGCGTTCATAACATGGTTTAGCTAATTCCGCGTCAATATAATAAAATGGTGGAAGGGTTGAAAGGTTGATGGGTTGATTTTTGAAGAAAGTTGAATGGTAGAAGGGTTGAAAGGTTGATTTCTCTAGTAGTTATTTCATCAACCCTTCAACTCATCAACACGTCAACCCACTTTCCAGGTCGTCACCGGCACATCCTTCACTACAAATTGCAGGGTCTCCTTCACGCGCTCTTCCATCAGCACCATTTTACCTTTCAGCAGGTTACTTACGATATTTTCCTGCGGGTGGCGCACGGCGATGATCGACAAATTGCGGTCGGCAACCACTTTAAATTTCTTTTGTATCTGTTCAATGAAACGATCCACCTTGTCATCAATTTCCAAATCGGTGACACAAACACTAAAACTGATCGCAGAATTTTGCATCATGTTAACCTGCAAACGCAAGTCGGCAATGGCTTGAAACATATCGCTCAGGTGATGCTCGGCTACAAAGGAAAAATCCTTGGTAGAAATTTGCAGCATCGTCTGGTTCTTTTCCACGGTGATAATGGAGGGGTACAAATCATCCACGTCACCGCCAATGTAGGTACCTTCGTCCTCCGGTTTGATAAACGATTTTACAAACAGCGGAATGTTCTTGTTTTGCAAAGGCTTGATGGTCTTCGGGTGAATGACTTTCGCGCCGTAGTAGGTCATTTCAATGGCTTCTTTGTAACTCAGGCGGTCGAGCTTCACCGTGTTATCAAACAAACGTGGGTCGGCGTTGAGCACCCCCGGCACGTCCTTCCAAATGGTCATACTTTCGGCGTCCAGACAGAAAGAAAAGATAGCAGCGGTATAGTCAGAGCCTTCCCGACCGAGCGTGGTGGTGAAATTTTCGGTAGTGGTGCCAATAAAACCTTGGGTCAGAATAAAGCCAGGCTTCTCCAGCATGGGTTTCACCTTGCGATTGGCGTTTTCCTGCGTCTCGTTCCATTGTACCCAGCCTTCGCGATAGATGTCATCGGTGAGAATCACGTCACGTGCGTCGAGCCACTGCGTTGGCAGACCAACCTGAGTGAGATAAGCCGCTACAATTTTAGTGGAAACCAACTCTCCGACCGACACAATCTGGTCGTACATAAAATCATAGTTCTCGTGCGGTTCCTCTTCCAGCACCCATTCTACCTGCGCATTAAACAGGTCATTTACTTCGTCATACACCTCATGGTCTTGCGGAAACAATTCGCCCATGATTTTATAATGCGCTACCTTTATTTCATTCAGCAATTCATACGCCTTGCCCGATTTTTCGGCGTGAGCATTCACCACTAATTCGAGCGCATTGGTGGTTTTGCCCATGGCAGATACAATGATTACAATCTTCTCATTTTTAAATCTTTCCAGAATATCGGTTACATTGCGCACCCCGGCGGCGTCTTTTACCGACGCACCACCAAATTTGAATACTTTGATTGGTTGTTTCATTGTATTAAAAAAAGTATTTAGGTCTTTTGTAATAAGGTTGATAAAATTTTCAACAGCCTGAAGGCTATTGTACGCGGGCATCCTGCGCCAAAGGCGTCCTTTGGGAAAGGATGCGCTACGCGCGGCGCAAATTTATGCGTTAAAAAACACTTGTGCCAATTATTTTTTGGTTTGTTGAATAACCTGACCTTAATGGGCAAAGACAAAAATCCGATTGGTCGTATGTTGCATCAAGTCTGCATGCTCCAAAACTGCATTTATAGCCTCTTAAATTAAATTCAAGTGCTTTTTAATTTAATCCAGGGAATTTTGAATGTTATTAAAGGTTTCTTTAATTAAAATCAGGGAGTCCTGAACTACAAAAAGGATTCCCTGAACTACAAAAAGGATTCCCTGAATCAAAAAAAGGGAGTCCTGAATTGCAAAAAGGATTCCCTAAATCAAAAAAAGGGAGCCCTCAATTGCAAAAAAGATTCCCTGAATCAAAAAAAAGGAGCCCTGAATTGCAAAAAGGATTTCCTAAATCAAAAAAAAGGAGCCCTGAATTGTAAAAAAGATTCCCCAAATTAAAAAAAGGGAGCCCTGAATTGTAAAAAGGATTCCCTAAATTAGAATCAGGGAGCCTTGAATTAAAAACAAGAAGTCTTCAATTAAAATAAGGGAAACTTGAAATTAACGCAGGGCTTTTGAAATTAAGTCCTAGACATTCCAAACTAAACTTGAGCAGGCAGTGATAAAATTGAAAAAAACTTTGATGGGCTTTTTTACTGCAAATTTTAGAGTGAGCAACCTTTTTTTATCTAAAAAGTTATACCTTCCAATTCAAAACATGCTTTCTAAAACTATTGGATGATGAAAACACCCAAACACATTTCAATCGCAGTAGCCGTAGTGGCTATTTTTTTTGCCGGTGCCTTTACCGGACGTTATTTTTTTGCCGATGCTCTTACAGCGGAAGACGTGCAGCACGCTGCAAAAGTGGCGGCGCTGGATTTTACACAAGCGGAGATTGATTCGGCATTGGCGGAGATCAATGATTTCCGCAACAGTTACATTGCCAATCGTAAGACGGAACTCCCGAATAGTCTTGCGCCCGCGTTAATGTTTAATCCGCTGCTGCCGGGTATTAAAATAGAGCCGACCCAGAAGCCGGTGCAATTCAGTGCAGCCGGGAAGGTGACGCTGCCTAAAAACCGGGAGGAACTGGCTTTTTATACGGTGCGGCAGCTTGCCGAACTGATTCGCACCAAACAAATTAGTTCTACCGAGTTGACCAAATTTTTTATTGAGCGCATTAAAAAATATGATCCGCAATTGCTCTGTGTCATCACCTTAACTGAGGATTTAGCCCTGGCGCAAGCCAAAAAAGCCGATGCAGAGATTGCCAAGGGGAATTACAAAGGTTTATTGCATGGCATTCCCTACGGCGCAAAAGATTTACTTGCTACTAAAACTTACAAAACCACCTGGGGTTCCGTGCCTTTCAAAGATCAGGTGCTGGATTACAACGCTACCGTTATTGAAAAGCTGGAAGCCGCCGGAGCCGTCCTGGTTGCCAAGACGACCATGGGCGAGCTGGCTTGGGGCGACGTGTGGTTTGGTGGTATGACCAAAAATCCCTGGGATTTGAATACCGGTTCAAGTGGGTCTTCGGCGGGCTCGGCCTCAGCAGTAGCGGCGGGTTTGGTGCCGTTTGCCATCGGCACAGAGACCCTGGGTTCGATCGTTTCCCCTTCCACAGTTTGTGGCACCACGGGGCTGCGCCCTACGTTTGGGCGGGTGAGCAAACACGGAGCAATGGCATTGGTGTGGAGTATGGATAAGATCGGTCCCATTGCGCGTAGCGTGGAGGATTGTGCCATTGTTTTTAATGCGATTTATGGTCCCGATGGCAAAGATTTGTCGGTCATTAAAGCGCCGTTTAATTACGATGCGAAATTTGATACCAAAAAGCTGAAGATTGGTTACACCAAAGCCGCCTTTGAAGGCATTTATCCTTTCAAGGCACAGGACAGCCTCTCGCTGGCAACCCTGCGCAGCATGGGCTATGAGCTGATTCCCATAGCTTTACCAGAATCACCGGAAATCGGCTTCATTCTCGACGCGGAAGCCGCCGCTGCTTTTGACGATTTGACGACCAGTAACAAAGATGATCTGCTGGTGCGCCAGATTAAGAATGCGTGGCCCAATACCTTCCGCCAGGCGCGCTTCATTCCTGCCGTAGAATACATCAAAGCCAATCGCCTCCGCACGCAATTGATGCAAGACATGCAAAAAGTGTTTGAAAAAGTGGATGTGTATGTGCATCCTTCCTGGGCGAGCACCAGCCTGCGCATTACCAACCTCACGGGGCATCCCTGTGTAGTGGTACCCAATGGTTTTCAAGCCAATGGCCGACCGACGAGTATCTCGTTTACCGGCAAGTTATTCGGTGAAGCTGAATTATTAAGTTTGGCGAAAGCCTATCAGGATAAGACGGATTTTCATAAAAAGCATCCGAATCTTTAAAATGGAATGTTGGAAAGTGGAAGGATGGAATACTGGGTATTCCTCTTTTCCATTTTCCAGTATAATTCAAGAAGACTCCCGGATAAACAGATCCATCGGCAGTTTGACTGTTTTAAATTCTACCGGGCGTTTCTTGTTTTCAATCAGGTCTATTAATAAATCAGCCGCAGTTTTACCCATATCAAAGGCGGGTTGTACAACAGTGCTAAGCGCAGGCGAGAGCAAATGCGCGGCGTGGATATTGGTAAAGCCAATCATGGCAACATCCTGCGGAATGCGCACCTGCAAGTTGTGTAAAGCTTCGAGGCACCCCAGTGCCAAACGATCGCTCGCCGTAAAAAATGCATCGGGCTTAGGATCAAGCGCCAATAATTCTTCAACATGCTGCCGCACGTAACGCACATCAAAAGCGCCGCTGTAACGGATCAATTGTTCATCAAAGGGTACACCATACCGCTCCAGGGCTGCCCGGTAGCCAGCCAGGCGCTCCCTGGTGATATAAAGGAAAGGCGAACTAGTAATGTGGGCAATTCGCTGCCGACCCGCAGCAATCAGGCGTTCAGTAGCTTGAAAAGCACCGTTAAAATTATCGGCTACGACTTTGTGCGTACTAAGCTCATCCGAAACGCGGTCAAACATCACTAAAGGTAAGCCTTGCTGGTGCAATTCTTTTAAATGCGTCACGTCCGAAGTTTGATTCGACATAGAAATCAAGAGTCCATCCACCTTACGCGCCACGATATGCCCTACATTTGCCACCTCTCGTTCGTAAGATTCGTTGCTTTGAAAAATCATCACATGATAGCCGCGCCGGTTGGCGGTTTCCTCAATCCCATTAATCGCTTGAGAAAAGAAGTGATTGGCAATTTCCGGGACGATCACGCCAATTGCCCAGCTTTTATTTTCGCGCAGACTCAGCGCTATGGGATTGGGGCGATAATTCATTCGTTCGGCGTATTCCAGCACCAGTTGTTTCGTTTCGGGGTTGATCTCATAGCTGTCCCGCAATGCCCGCGAAACGGTAGAAGTTGAAAGATTTAAGGCTTTGGCAATATCTTTAATAGTGATACTCTGCAATTTTCAATTCGGTTTTAATGCGTTTGAAGGTACAAAAATTCTCCGTTTTGCACGCGTAAAAATTCCGGTCTAAATATTTCCGGGAACGTTCCCGATAACGATTGCGTAACTTTTTATCCAAACTTATTTGTTTCCAGCGCAATTCCGTCCTACTTTAGTGTTGCAAGAAATATACAAAGCCGAATAAAATTCTAAAACAAACAAAATCTTCTTATGCCCACTTCCGCGCTTTTTGATCTGACCGGCAAAGTTGCACTTGTCACCGGCTGCAATCGGGGGATTGGTAAAGCCATGGCGCTGGGCTTAGCAGCGGCTGGAGCGGATATTATTGGTATGTCGGCTTCTATTGACTTGACCGATAGTCCAATTGAGCAGGAGGTGCGTGCGCTGGGGCGGAATTTTAAAGCGTATCAGGCTGATTTTTCCAGTCGGGAAAGTTTGTATCATTTTATTCACAAGGTTATAATAGATTTTCCGATTATTGATATTCTGGTTAATAACGCGGGTACGATTCTGCGGAATCCTGCCGCGGAGCACAGCGATGAATATTGGGATAAAGTGCTGACAATCAATTTGGATGCGCCGTTTTTACTCGCACGGGAGATTGGCAAAAAAATGCTGGAACGTGGCAGCGGTAAAATTATATTTACGGCTTCTCTACTTACTTTTCAGGGGGGTATCAATGTGCCAGGTTATGCCGCCAGCAAAGGCGCAATCGGTAGTCTGGTCAAAGCGCTCGCCAACGAGTGGGCTGGCAAGGGCGTAAATGTGAACGCCATCGCTCCCGGCTACATTGCCACCGATAATACCGAAGCCCTGCGCAACGACCCAATGCGTAGCAAAGCGATTCTCGAACGCATCCCGGCTGGGCGTTGGGGTGTCCCTGATGATTTTCAGGGCGCTACTATTTTCCTGGCTTCTGCCGCATCGGATTATGTACACGGCACAATTTTAACCGTGGACGGGGGCTGGATGGGTAGATAAATTATGATGTCGAGGCATAAAATGATGGACATAGTCCATTCATTAGTATAAGCATAGTATAAAAATGTAAATAAATCCGCTGGAAATATTAAAACAGATGTAATGAAATCTGCTAATCATATCAATATAACGACGACCGATCAGGAGGCCGTTGGAAAAAAAACGATCCAAACGCGCTACGAGAGTAGCCCACGCGAGGTAGCAACGATGCATACGGACGAACTGCGCAACAATTTTCTGGTGGAAAATCTTTTCCGCCCGGAGGAAGTCGAGCTGGTATATTCACATTATGACCGGATGGTAATTGGTGGCGTGATGCCCATTCATCAAGCAATTTTATTGCCCAATCCGGATGCATTAAAAGCTGAATTCTTTCTGGAACGCCGCGAATTAGGCATCATCAACATAGGTGGCGCTGGTCAGGTAACGGTTGATTCTATTGTTTACAAACTAGATAAAATGGATTGCCTTTATGTGGGCAAGGGGGTTCAAACTATTTTTTTTGAAAGCGTAGATGAGGCGAATCCGGCGCAGTTTTTCCTGCTCTCTGCTCCCGCACATGTAAGCTACCCTACCCGTCTGCTGCCGCAGGAAGACGCTGCGACACAACAACTGGGGGCGCTTGAAACCGCCAATCAACGCACCATTTATAAATACATTCATCCTGATGGTATTGCCAGTTGCCAACTGGTAATGGGTTTGACCGTGCTCGAGCCCGGTAGTGTTTGGAATACGATGCCTCCGCATACGCACGACCGTCGCATGGAAGTTTATCTTTATTTTGATGTGCAGGCAAACCAGCAGGTAATGCATGTAATGGGACAGGCACAGGAAACCCGTCATATCTGGGTCAGCAATCAGCAAGCAGTAATCTCCCCTCCCTGGTCTATCCATGCGGGTTGTGGCACCACTCATTATGCCTTTATCTGGGGAATGGCTGGTGAGAATCAAGCTTTTACGGATATGGATTTTATATCAACAGCGGAATTGCGGTAGTTTCTACTTATTGAAAAACATGATAGCTCAGGTAAATAATGATAAAAAAACTGCTTATATTATTTAGCTTATTCCTAATCGCCAGCGCTGCTTCGGCACAAAAAAATATTACAATCACCGTAAAAAATCCGGCTGATTTCGCCCGATCGGAAGAAGCCATTATTATATCCCGGCAAACGCTTGAAAAACGCGCCGGAAAGCTTTCATCGAACCAGATTCCTTTATTTACTAAGGCTTCCGGTGAGGTGCTGGCATCGCAAGCCGATGATTTAAACGGTGATGGCAACTGGGATGAAGCGATTTTTTTAACTTCTTTTCAAAAAAAGGAAAGTTATGATGTGCATATTACATTTGTAAATCCTGAAGCCTTTCCAACATTTAAAAAACGGACGCAGGCTCGGCTGGCTAAGTTGAAAGGGGAAACTTTTGAAGTCATAAACGCAGCAACCATGCCGCCCGGACATCAGGCAACGGATTTTTCTAAAGTAAAAGTGCCACTGTATCAGGTAGAAGGACCCGCCTGGGAAAACGACAAAGTGGCATTCCGGCTTTACTTCGACCCGCGTAATGGCAAAGATATTTATGGTAAAACGACTTCGGATTTGGTTTTGGATCAAGTTGGCTTACCCGGCGATAACTACCACGTAAAAAACTGGTGGGGCATGGATATTCTTAAAGTCGGTGCATCGCTGGGTGCCGGCGCTCTGGCAATTGCAGTACAGGATGCTACGGGAAAAAATACGCTGGTGCGGCTTGGCGACCAGGTAGAACAAACTGACTATCAACTCATTGCAAATGGTCCGGTGCGTTCTGTTTTCCGATTACAGTATCATAACTGGCGACCGACACCAAGCGAACAGTATAATATATCAGAAACCATCTATATTATAGCCGGAAAATATTATTATGAAAGCAGTGTAATAACTTCCGGTTTTGCCGGCGAAAAAGCAGTAGTGACCGGCATTGTAAATTTAATGAGTGATAAAGCCCTACAATATCAGGATAAAAAATATAATTATTTAGCCACTCATGATAAACAAAGTGAAAATAAAGATCAGCTCGGTATGGGTATTATTGTGAAAAAAGAAGACTTTATTCGCTTTGGAGAGACTCCGGAAAACGGTACCGAAAAAATATTACAAACCTATTATGTAGCCTTAAAATCCAAGGCGAATCAACCCGTTACCTATAAATTTTATGCGGGATGGGAAGCGACGGATGCACGTTTTGCCGATGTAAATTATTTTGAAAATTTATTAAAATCGGAAATTGCCGGTTTTTCCCAACCGATCAAGGTTAAATTTAAATAAGTTGTCAATTTTTATACCAGAAATAGTATTATAAATTTCTTCCATTATTATTTATTATTAACCAAGGTATTAAAGTACTAAAAAACTTAGTATATGAGATTCATTCTTTTATTTATTATTAACATTATTATTACCGGCAGTCTTTTAGCGCAAAGCAAAATAGACGTCAAAAAAGAAATGGAATTTGCAGCACAGCAATATAATTTGATGTTAAAATCTTTATCAGATACCACTAAATTCCCCCAATCCATCAATCCTGACGGCAGTCTGCGCCTGATGCCCTCTTCCTGGTGGTGCAGCGGTTTTTTTGGTGGTTCGCTTTGGTATTTATATGAATATAATAAAGAAAGTAAATGGAAAGAAGCGGCTGAATTGTGGACGATGGCTGTAGAAAAAGAAAAATATAATACCCGCACACATGATTTGGGTTTTATGCTGTACTGCCCGTTCGGAAATGGCTATCGTTTAACCCAAAACCCTGTATATAAGGAGGTTATGCTGACCGGTGCGGCTTCATTAGCCACGCGGTTTAATCCAGATTATGGCGTTATTAAGTCCTGGGATGGCTTTTTAGGCAAATATGATTATCCGGTGATTGTGGATAATATGATGAACCTCGAATTTTTATTCTGGGCGGCAAAAACCTCTGGTGACAAGCGTTTTTATGATATCTGTATATCACATGCCGACAGTACGATTAAATATCATTATCGCCCGGATTATAGTAGTTATCATGTTATTTGTTATGACAAACATGGTAAAATCCTGGCTAAAAAAACCCATCAGGGTTACTCCGATGAATCTGCCTGGTCGCGTGGGCAAGCCTGGGGTTTGTACGGATATGTGGTCATGTACCGCGAAACAAAAGATAAAAAATACCTGAAACAGGCGGAAAACATTGCTAATTTTTATTTAAATCACCCCAATTTACCAGCCGATAAAATTCCGTATTGGGATTTTAATGCCCCGAATATACCCAACGAAGAACGGGATGTATCTGCGGGGGCGATCACGGCTTCAGCTTTATTAGAACTCAGCACGTACAAAGTAAAGAAAAGTAAACATTATTATAAAGCGGCGGAACAAATGTTACAAAGCTTATGCAGCCCGGCGTATAAAGCCAAGCCTGGTGAGCATAAAAACTTTATATTAATGCACAGTGTAGGTGCCAAACCATTAAAATCAGAAATTAATACCCCTTTAATTTATGCCGATTATTATTTCCTGGAAGCATTATTACGTTATGAAAAATTAAATAAAAAAGCATAAATATCATGTTGAGAAGGCGTTTTTTGCGCGGTCTGGGGCTTTTATCATCGTCGCTTATTACATCATCGGTAAAAGCTGCGCCTGAATTATTTACATCACAAAACGCCCGCATGGTTTGGCTCGATTATTTACAAAAATTAAGCGCGCCTTTATTACAACATCTAGCAGCGAATGAATTAAAACAGCGAATGCCCCTGGAAGGCACGCCCAAAGGCATTGAAACGCATGCTTTTTGTAACACCTTGGAAGGTTTCGGCAGACTGATGACAGGCATTGCGCCTTGGTTGCAACTAGAAGGCGGAGCGGAAAATGAAACCGTACTGCGGGAGCAATATTTTGAACTGGCATTACAAGGTTTAGCCAACAGTGTAAATCCCGCTGCGGCGGATTATATGCCTTGGGGTACGCCGGCACAACCCCTGGTAGATGCATCATTTCTGGCTTTGGGCTTGATTCGCTGCCCTAAGCTTTGGGAAAAATCCGATGTAGCAACACAGCAAAATATTATAAATGCTTTTTTACAAACGCGTAATATCAAGCCGTATTTTAATAATTGGCTTTTGTTTTCTGCCATGATTGAAGCGTTTTTTATAAAAATCGGAGCCGATTATGATAAAATGCGGATCGATTATGCTTTGCGGCAGCACGAACAATGGTACAAAGGCGACGGCGTTTTTGGCGACGGACCAGAATTTCACTGGGATTATTATAATAGTTTTGTAATACAGCCTTATTTATTTGAAATATTACAAATTGTAGTGCCCAAACACCCGGAGTATGCCCTAATGCAGCAGAAAATGCAACAAATACAGCAGCGTTATGCCGCCATTCAGGAACGAATGATTCATACCGACGGCAGTTTTCCGGTCATCGGGCGCTCTATGGGCTATCGGGCGGGTTGTTTTCATCATTTAGCAACGGCATCATATTATCATTTTTTACCCAATGAAATTACTCCGGCCCAGATACGCGACGCATTAACGGCGGTCATCATAAAAACCACCGCGTCTAAAGATACTTTTGATAAAAACGGCTGGCTACGCCCAGGATTAGCTGGTTTTCAAACGGATATTTTAGAAGACTATGTGGTGACAGGCAGCGCTTATCTCTGTGCGGCAGTATTACTTCCGCTGGGTTTGCCCGCTACGGATGCATTTTGGTCGGCACCGCCTCAGCCCTGGACCGCTCAGCAGGCTTGGAACGGGAAGGGCGTCAAAAGAGATACTGCATTAAAACTATGATATGATATAATATAACTAATTTTCATTATTTCAAAGCCATCTAAATGTAGTGCTTGTAATACTTGCAGATTTACTTTAGGTAACACATTAGTTTTTATTTAAATAAAATTAAACGGTATGATTCTTCCGTTGGCTGTCGCGTCTTACGACATCAGGCAGCCTGGGTTTGATATTTTCTGAAACTAACTTTTCCAAATTCAATTCTTTACACCATGAGTTTATTTACTTATCAATCAGCTATTTACAAATATGGGTACAAGAGATATTTATACTCTTTACTCTTATTATTTGCCGTTTGTCTTACCAATGAAGCGGATGCCAACAATTCCTTTACGCTTCCCTTAGAAGTAAGTGGCAGGGTGACGGACGAGTCGGGCACGCCCATGACCGGGGTTGCAGTGCTGGTAGAAGGCACGACCAATGGTACCACCACGGATATAGATGGAAATTTTACCCTTGCCAATGTACCTGACAATGCCACGCTCTTGTTTTCCTTTATTGGCTATGCCAGCGTTCGGGTGTCAGCCAAAAATAATGAACCGATTAATGTGGTCTTACAAATTGATAGCGAAACCCTGGAAGAAGTGGTGGTAGTAGGTTATGGTACCCAGCGCAAAAGCGATATTACGGGTTCACTTTCTTCGGTATCTTCCAGAGAAATCAAGGCGGTGCCGGTGAGTGGTGTGGGTCAGGCGCTGCAAGGGCGAGCTGCGGGCGTACAAGTTACCACGTCTTCCAATGCGCCGGGTGGTGGCGTAACCATTCGAATTCGCGGCGGCAATTCTATCAACGCCGGCAACGAACCATTATATGTAATAGATGGCTTCCCGGTATATAATGAAAATGGTTCAAATTTAAATCCAAATGAAATAGAGTCTATTGAAATATTAAAAGACGCGTCAGCAACCGCTATTTATGGGTCGCGCGGTGCCAATGGCGTAGTCATGATTACGACAAAGCGTGGTAAAGCCGGCAAAAATCGCGTTGATTTTGAATCTTATTATGGGGTGCAAGAAGTACAAAATACGATTCCAATGCTGAATGCAACGGAATACGCACAATTGGTGAATGAAGCCCAGACCAATGCCGGAAGAGCGCCCATTTTTACGGAAGCTCAAATTGCCGGTTTTGGTGAAGGCACGAATTGGCAAAACGAAATTTTTCGGGTAGCCCCGATTCAAAATTACCAGTTGACTTTCTCCGGCGGCAATGATAAAACGCGTTATGCCGTTTCGGGTAATTTCTTCTCACAGGATGGCGTCATCATGGAGTCAGGTTTTACCAGGGGTTCGGTGCGGGTCAACTTGGATCAAAAATTA
>JBKBWT010000091.1:0-17816 GCA_046314415.1 Saprospiraceae bacterium | reverse complement strand
TTTTGAAGTTTTGTCAGACAGTATCGCTTCAATGGATACCTCTTGGGGTTGCACCCCCAAATGCAAAATACGGCTTCCACTTTGGTTGACCGGATTGACGCTCTTGCCAATCACCACCCCATCCTCCGGCGCGAAATATTCCCGGATTAACTTGCCAAATACGCTGCGTACCTCCGCAATGCGTTGGTCTTTTTGTATATGAGCGTTTGCCTCCGGAAATACTTTCAGAATACCGCCCTCCTCCGTATAGAGCCAGTAAGACTGTACACAATGAATTAAGGATGGACGCTGGTGTTGGATAGTCCCCTCAAGCATGTTAAGGTCAAACAATATATTGCATACGCCTACTACTGCTTCTTCCACAACGGATTCTTGAAAAACGTAAGGATTTTTAAGTTCGATGGTCACCGCTTGAATACCGCGTTGTGCCGCCGCTCCCCGCCAGGTATTTTCTTTGGGGGCATTGTTCAAAATAATCTCTGGATTAAGTAAATGCGCCATTCGATTCGTTGGTGCTTGCCCCAAATCAGCCCGCACGTAAACCGAGTTGACATTGCCGAAAGAAGCCGTATGCAGATCAATGAGATACTCGAAAGCCGGGAGTAGCCGCTCCACCAAACGGTGCATGTACAATTGGCTGCGGTTACCTTTCGGTTTGCCGGGTGCAATGCGATTCAAGTCTTCATTATCATTAAAAGTACGCTGCTTTTGCAAAAAACCGGGAATATTGACGACCGGCACCGCAACCACCGTTCCGCGCAGTTGTTGTACGTCAACGCTTGCAAAAAGCTGCTGAATAATCGGAATTCCGTTTAATTCATTGCCATGAATGGCTGCCGTGATCCCCAGTACCGCACCTGGTGTTTTCCCACGCGCTACGAGCACCGGCAGCCGAATCGGCTCTCCGAGAGCGTTATCAATCAGGTGAAGCCAATAATGCCCGATCGTACCAGGAGCAGTATGATTGATGTCGAGTTGGTGAATTGTTTCGCCTTCCTGAGCCGTTGAATAAACAGGAGTTGCCGACTGTGCCATGCCAAGTATTTTCCTATGAAACGGCTGAAGGCGCAATAGTATGGACGAAATAAAAAAAACAGCCCCTCCAAACGGGAGAGGCTGCTACTTTACACTCACTAGTTTATGAAACTTAAGCCGACGTCTTTTATAGAAAGACTCTAATTTCCTTAAAAAAGTTTGTTGCCGCGTGGGCAATTTATTTTTAAAACTTTGTTAAATTTTCAATTTCTTTAATAAATACGTTGGTGCCATCCAAAGGGCATTTTACCAGTTGTTCTTTTCTTATTACGCAATACTGCACAAAATGTTACACCCGAACGAATAAAAAATTTTAGTTCAATTTAGATTTCCAGCTTTCATTTTTCAAATTATTAAAAATCAACCTTTTATAAATAACAAAAATTATTTCATCTCTGAATCTTTTTTAAACAAAATCAGGTGTTTTGTTATTTCCTTTCCAAAACATAAAAACCTTACGTTATGCGCACTGAACACCTGCAATTTAATAACTTAAGCCCCGAAGCCTTTGAGTGGGTACAAGCCACCTACACGGCTATTGACTCGATGAATGTAAATGATTTTGGTAGAATGCTGGCAGAAGAAGCGGAGTTAATGTTTGCCAATAATCCAATCGCCCACGGGAAAACCCAATTGCTGGGCGGTATTCAGGCATTTTGGCGCACGATTAACGGTTTGAACCACCATTTTATTAAAGTGTATCAGATTGATTACACCTTGATATTAGAGGCTATGATTGATTATACCCGCAAGGATAACCAAATAGTGACGATTCCCTGCACAACCATTATCGAACGCAATGCTAAACACTTGGCTACCCACATGCGTATTTATTTGGATGTATTGCCAATTTATCAATAGATAACGTGCAGCAAAAATTTGCAATTGATATAAAGTAACTGTAAATGAACGAATTAGAAGGTAAGTATATACTTGTAGCCGGTGGCACCGGTAGCGTAGGAGAAGGATTGGTACTTTCTTTTATGCGGGCGGGCGCTACGGTCATTGTGCCCATCCGTAATACCGAGAAAGCCGCAAATTTGCAAAGTTATGTAGCTGGTATTGGTTCTGGCGAATTGCTTTTTGTAGAAGGTACGCTGGATACGGAAGAAAATGCTTTGAAACTGCGCGATGATGTGCATCGTGTAGCACCTAATCTTGATCTGGCAGTGGCTTCGCTGGGAGGCTGGTGGCAAGGATTACCGCTCACCTCTATTCGCATAGATACCTGGAATACCATCGTTGCCGATAATTTGACCAGCCATTTTTTGGCGGTACGGGCTTTCGTGCCTTTGTTGAATCCCAAAAGTGGCATTTACGTTCATATCAATGGTTTCAGTGCCGAGCAGCCTTACCCGATGGCGGCGCCCGTCGCAATGATGGCAGCTGCCCAGAAAATGATGGTGTTGACCTTATCGGAAGAGCTTAAGCCCACGAATTTGAAAGTGTATGAACTGATCTTAGGTCCGATCAAAACGCGGCAGCGTTTACAGCATAGCAAAGGCAGGGAAAACTGGTATTATCCGGAGGAAATCGGCGATTACATTATAAAAATTTTACAAAATCCGCCTAAAGAAGTAGTGCATCGTTTGTTGGAAAAAAAGATGGAGCGACCAAGCGATTAAGGGACTTAGGAACAAAGAGACCAAGTGAAGAAAACGCCCCAATCGCCAGGTCTCTAAATCATTTCGTTACAAGGTCTCCTCTCCTCCGATTTCCCAGGCTCTACTCGTCCGATAAACCGTTCCTTTGAATAGCGCCACGGTTTGATCCCGTTGGTTCTTGATGGTGACATGATAGATGGCAATTTTATTGCCTAAATTTTGCTCTTCCGCAAATGCGGTAATTATGTCACCCTCGTGTAAAGATTCGAGATGCGAGATAGCTGTTTCGATAGAAAGGGCGTGCCGTCCACGCGAATTGGAGGCGAAAGCTAAAGCGCTGTCTGCCAAGGCAAAAGTAATACCGCCGTGCGCAATGCCAAAACCATTAAGCATTTCGCGGCGAATCGTCATACGCAGAACGCTCCGTCCGGCGTTATCTTCTAAACGCTCAATACCAAGCCATTGGCTAAAGAAATCATGCTCGTACATCTGGTCGGTAATGCGAATTGCTTGTTCCTTAGGAGTCATAAATAGAATATTTTAACGTGCAAGATTAGAATTAAAAGTGTAAATTTGAAAGTTCAGACTTTTTAGATATTAGATTTTGGAATTTAGATAACATAATTTTAAATATCAAAAATCTAAAATCCAATATCCAAATAACTAACATCCAATATCCAAACTGTGAGTGAACTGGACCTCATAAAAGGTTGTTTGCGGGAGGATCAGCATTGTCAGGCTGAGGTTTTCCGGCGGTACGCTGGAAAGATGCTCACGGTTTGTCTGCGCTACGCCCGCCACCGAATGGAAGCGGAGGACATCTTACAGGATGCTTTTATTAAAGTTTTTGATCATATCGGGCAGTTTGAATCCAAAGGCTCCCTGGAGGGCTGGATTCGGCGCATTGTCGTTAATACTGCCTTAAAGAAATTTCATCAGAAAAGTTTTAAAGACGAATCCATTGGCATTGATGAAGGATATGATTTATCTTTGGAGCCTTCTATCTACGCCGATTTACACGAGGAAGAGCTGCTCAACCTCATTGCCCAACTGCCCGACGGCTATCGGGTGGTATTCAATTTATATGCCATTGAAGGTTATAGCCATCACGAAATTGCTGAAATCTTAGGCATTGAGGAAAGTACCTCGCGTACGCAATTGCTCAAAGCCCGAAGAATGTTACAAGAACGAATTGTGGATTTACAAAAAATCGCGGTATGAGCCGACGACCACATCCCATAGACGACGCTTTTCGCCAAAAACTGGAGCACCATGCCTCCGACACGCCGGATTACCTCTGGGAAGGTATTGTCCGTCAACGTAATATGCATCGCAATGTACACCTACGCTGGCGCGAACGGGTATTGCTGGCAGCCGCACTGTTGCTGTTTGTGTACGCGAGCTTGCTGACCTGGCAATTGCGACAAATGCGCCCCAATTTAGGGTATTTTCCAATCGCGCTGACGCCCGATTTTGATGGTCAAAATGCCAATACTTCAAGTACCAATCAATATTTATATCCGGAGCATGAAAATGTAAATACAGCTACTTCGCTTCCTCATTTGAGTAATAAAACAACGCCGATCGAAACACTTTCCATTGAAAATCAGGAAGTTATTAGTCTAAACGAACAATTATCAACAACGCTGGAAAGTTGGACAAAAGAAGGGGTACTGACGCCTGCTGCAGCTGCGGTTTCCACTTTTCAATTGAGTACATTGCCTATTACGTTGTACCAGATTCGTCATTCCAATAAACTTTCATTTGATCCGTCGAAATGCGCAGCCTTCAGCAATCAAAATAAACTGCGCTTGTATTTTGATGTCCTCGCTTCGCCTGATTTTACTTTCCGCAATATAAAAGCTACCTCCGGTGACTATGAGACCTACGCGGCTAACCGCAAAGAGACGGAAGCAGCCCGTTATAATTATAGCATTGGTGCGCGCTTGTCAGCGGTGAGCAACAGCGGTTTGGCGCTACGGGCAGGTTTAAATTATTCTGAAATCAACGAGCGTTTTGAATTGGCAAATGAGAATGAGACTCGGATTATTATTACTTATGATCCATTAGGGAATATCATAAAAACGGATACCATTACCCAAAAAATAATTACCAATAACCGCTATCAAACTTTGGACATTCCAGTGATGATCGGTTACGAAATTCCCCTTAAAAAAGTGACGCTGGCAATCAACGGCGGTGCTTATTTCAACCTTCACTTCAAACCCGAAGGCGAATTTCTTTCCCCTTATGATAACCATCCGGTACCATTTTCCAACGATGAAAATCCGGAAAATAATATCACCGCTTTCCGTGACAAACTGGGTGTTGGCTGGTACGGCAGCGTCGGCGTACATTACAAAATCAGCCCGCGCCTGCAGGTACTCGTAGAGCCGCACCTGCGCGCCTACCCCCGCTCCTTCACGCGCGATGATTTTATGACCGAACAAAAGTACCTGACAGCCGGTGTTTTTGTGGGATTAAGACATCAGTTTTCGTTGTAAATTATTTTTTATTTGATGTTTGGAAGCGATTCTATGAATATTTTCAGGCTGGGATTCAATTGGTAATAAGCCATTAAATCTTTATTTTTACGATACTTTTTTGCGATTTCCCGATAATATTTTGGCTCTTTTTTATCAATGTAAAAAGATTCCTGCTTTTTTAAAGCTTCATTAAGCGTATTTAAGCAATTTTCAACCTTAGCAGCTTTCGCTTTTTGATTTTTAAAGTAAATGGGAAGTATCCAACATTCAACAGAGTGGACAGAAATAGCAAAAATGATATTGTTTTGAAATTGAATATAAAATTCCTCCCCCATCAATTCAATGAATTTCTGCTTCATTGCTACTACGATTTCTTCTACTGTAAAGTCTTGTCCATCAGGATGTTTGAATGACATTTGATACTCTTTCGGTACATTATTACTTCTCAAAACATCAGTATCAATTTGAATAATTACATAATCGAGTTGGACAAAAGCTTCTTTAAAGGTATCAGATTGGCAAAAATGAAAGATTTCCATAAAACCACCTTGCACGCTAAACCGCGCCCGGTCCGTTTCATCAAATTCACTGGGCAAGTGTCGAATCAAAATATCAGGATTATCAAAAAATCCCCAAAGCAAGTTTTCTATCACAATTTTATCGCTGGGACCCTCGCAGACTAAACCAAATGATGCCATTGCTTAAAAATTTTCATTTAGTCCACCTAAATATCCCCGTAAAAATTGTTCTGACAATTTCACCGGACTCATTCCATTCGGCACCTCTTTTTTCAGGATGCGCTGAGCCTTCGTATGCCCATCGGCATTGCGATAAATGACAAACAGCCGCTGCTCCTGATCATTCAAATTCAATCCATCCAAGACGGCAGGATTATGCGTGGTGAGAATCGCTTGTTTATCATGTTCTTTGGCAAGCTGGGCGAGCATTTTGGTCAATTCACTGCACAATTTGGGATTCAAAGAATTATCAATATTATCAATGGCGAAAAACTTCGGTGTGTAAGGACTAATAAAAAGTGTTACATAAAATAGTAAATACAAAAATCCTTCATTAGCGCTGCGCTGGTCGAAATATTGTAAACCTTCTGCAATGAAGCGGTCTTTAATGGTAATTTTTCTTTGATTAAAATAAAGATCATTGGGTATTTCAAAATCATCAAACCAATCCATTAATTGCAAATGTTCTTTAATTTTATTAAAGATTTTTGGTTTTTGAATTAATTCTACTAAATGACTAAATAAGCCTTCGCCACGAATACCCAATGGTTTGATTTGAGATTCTCCTTCAAAACGGCGAAGAAAGTAGTTTTCAGGAGAAAAAATTAAAAATGTGCTTAATCTTAAATTTATAATAAGAATTTTTGATTTAAGGCTTTTTGCTATTGTCTCCCATTTAGCTGTATGTTCTGGTAAATGTTCATATAAGGATTCATCTATAAATTTTCTATCCTCATCTTCAGATGTATTCATTTGAGCTTCCCATTTGGAGAAAAAATCATCCTCTATATCTTTATAATAATTTATTACTAATGATAACCAATGTTCAAAGCTTGAAAATTTTATCAATATCTCTTTATCAAAAAATTCATTTTTAAAACCCGATTTCATCCATTTAGGCTCTGTTACTCTTATTCCCCTTGACCCCAGAAACTCATGATCCAACTTATCCGCCGCCGCCGCGCTCCCCAGCGCAATCGCCTCCAAAATATTCGTTTTCCCGCAACCATTTGCTCCAATAAACACATTCAACCGACCGAGTTCAATATCAAGCGATTGTACCGATTTATAATTTTCTATATGAATTTGTTTCACCATACTTACAAAACACGTTTTATAA
This sequence comes from Saprospiraceae bacterium, assembly GCA_046314415.1. GTDB lineage: Bacteria > Bacteroidota > Bacteroidia > Chitinophagales > Saprospiraceae > JADJNW01. The sequence goes on along the minus strand of JBKBWT010000091.1, from coordinate 10,834 downwards.
TTCAAACGTTTCAATTGTCAAAAATAGCTTTTCTTTTCCGCATTCCCTAACTTTGCGCAGCGCCCGATAAACGCCAAATATTCAAACGCCCAAACCTCCAAACTTCTATGATTAAATATCAAAAAGATACGGACAATATTGTAACGCTGACGCTGGACATGGCGGGCAGAAGCGAGAACGTCATTAATCACGAAATTGATGATTTTTTTGTGCCGGTGTTGCAACAATTACAGCAAGAAAAAGCACGCGGCGTGCTGCGTGGCGTGATTATTACATCGGCTAAAAAGACTTTTTTATCGGGTGGTGATTATGAATATTTGTATCAAGCGCATGATGCCAACGAAATTTTTACTTTTAATAACAAATTACAACAGTTTTTACGCGACCTGGAAAGTCCGGGGGTGCCGGTTGTTGCCGCCATCAATGGCACTGCGCTGGGCACGGGTTTTGAAGTTGCGCTGGCTTGTCATCACCGTATCGTAATAGACGACCCGAAAATTCGCGTGGGACTACCGGAAATATTGATCGGGCTTATTCCTAGCGGCGGCGGCATTATAAGATTGATGTGGCTACTAGGCATTGAAAGGGCTTATACCGTGCTCACCAGCGGCAAGCGTTACACGCCGCGCGAGGCATTAGAAGCGAATATAATCGACGAATTAGCAAGCAATCGCCGGGACATGCTCGATAAAGCAAAAGCCTGGCTACTCCAAACCAAAGAAGGACGCCGCCCCTGGGACCGAAGCGAAGAAAAGATTCCGTATGGAACCGCCAAAGACCCGATCATTGCTCGTAAAATTCAGCAACTCACTGCCCAATTATTGGCGACACAGCCCAATTTTCCGGCGCCGCAGGCAGTACTCAAAGTGTTGGCTGAAGGCTCCATTGTGGACTTTGACACGGCATGTCGTATTGAAAATCGTTATTATACCAGCCTGTTATGTAGTCGGGAATGTAAAAATATGATAAAAGCTTTCTGGTTTGATTATAATTTTATAGCTGAAGGTAAATATCGTCCGAAAGGTTTTGGCAAATTCCGACCCAAGAAAGTAGGTATTATTGGCGCGGGGCAAATGGGATCGGGTATTGCATTAAGTTGCGTAGTAAATGGAATGGAAGTTATTATAAAAGATGTATCAAAATCCATTGCCGAACGGGGTCGGGAAATTGTGACCCGCAAACTGAGCGATATGATTCAGGCAGGCGAGCTGCCCGCCGAAGAACGCCAACAGATTTTACAACGCATTCGCACCACCGAAACATCTAAAGATTTTTCTGAATGTGATATTATTATTGAAGCCGTTTTTGAAAATCAGCCGCTCAAGCAGAAAGTCTTGAAAGAAGCCGAGGAATACATGGATGAGTACTCCATTTTTGGCAGCAATACCGTGTCCATTCCAATTACGAAACTGGCCCAAGAATCCGTTCGACCCAGTAATTACGTGGGTTTACACTTTTTTCATCCGGCTGAAGAGGTGCCTTTGGTGGAGATTGTACGCGGTGCGAAGACCTCGGAAGAAACCATTACCCGTGCGTTTGATTTTGTAAGAACCATTCATAAAATGCCGATTATTGTAAAAGATGATTGGGGATTTTATGTGGCACGAGTGCAAAATACATTCATTCTGGAAGGCATCACGATGTTGAAAGAAGGTTATCCTCCGGCACTGATTGAAAATTTGAGTTTGCGGGCTGGCATGACGAAAAGTGCGTTGGCATTGGCGGATGAATTGGGGCTTGATCTGGTGATGCGCTATGAACAACAAGCCGCGGAGCATTATGGCGCTAAATACATTCAGCATCCGGCAGTAAATCCTTTAATAATTAAAACGTCCGGGTAAAATAAAAAAAGCCGGTTTTTATGATTATCAGAATGATACCCGCCATTTATGGGCAGCGCTAACGACGCATTTTCCGATTACCCAGCAAGATTATCAGGAAACCGATTTAATGGAGCGCTTTTTATTTGCACAAGTCATAGAGGCGGTGTGGTGTATGCAAGAAGGCGTGATTCATTCGGTGGCAGCGGCAAATCTTGGCAGCATTTACGGTTGGGGGTTTCCAGCCTTCAAGGGCGGCGTCATTCAATATATAAAAGACTACGGCACGGAAGATTTTTTAGAAAAATGTAATGTGTATAAAGAAAAATACGGACAGCGTTTTAAAGCGCCCAAATTGTTGCGCCAAATGGCGGAACAGCCCCTAATGACTGAATAATGCGCTTCATGCAGCTAAATCTTTCTTCGTATAAAATTGCTATCACCTAATTTTTTTAGGCGACCCGGCTCATTTTCCAAATATTGTTCAACTTTTTTCGACAAAAATTAAACAGTTTTTTGAACAACTCATGCTTTCTTTTGTCTCACCATTAACGATTTATGTAAAAATCAAACTTTGCTTTAATAATCATTTTTAGTGCATTAGTAAACGTGACCGCCTGCTAATCCAGTAGCGGCAGACTGTAATTCTTACTCCGATCCTGCGCTTACGCGCAGGGGCTACTCGTCATTGAGGCGCTTCACGCCTATTAATGCACATATTATAGCCAATCACCATATTATACCGAATTTGCAATGAGCAGGCGTAAATATCAAAATGCCCGAACATCGCAAACCAACAGTTTGATCCATAATCAATACTCCATCATCCATTGAAAATAATCTTATACCTCAAGAATAAGCCTCTTGCAATCCTGCTATGGCGAATGAAAGCAATATTACATTTCAGGTAAAACGATTGTAAATATGCGTGAAAAAACGTTACAACGATATAATATGGCGCCGCTTATTACATTAACGGTTATTGTAATCAGCCTGATTTTTCCGCAATTTATTTCTGGTTATGCTTGGCATATTGCACTCGTACTCATTATTTTATTAGGCATTCCGCACGGCGCAACCGATCATTTAATTTTTTTGCAATTATCGCGTCCACTAACCGGCACAAAAAATCTTGACTATTTTTATCCATATTATTTACTGTTAATGGCACTTTACGGATTGGTCTGGTGGCTATCGCCAACCTTTGCATTTGGCATTTTTCTTACCATTTCCGTATATCATTTTGGGCAATCCAATTGGGCAGAAATCATATTTCCAGACAAAATTTCAGCCGCGCTTACTTACTTGTGCTGGGGATCATTCGTATTGTTTTTGCCTATTTTATGGCATTTTGCTGCTGCTGCGCCTATTATTGGCATTATTACCGGCAAGGCGGTACCCTCGCTTGCGCCGGGTTGGAGCACTACCATTTGCCTTACCCTGCTCACGCTCAACGTTTGGTTAGTGTTCTATTGGTGGACTAAAGGTGTACTGACGGTTCGTCTATTGCAGCGCGAATTGATGAATCTATTGACACTCAGCGCTTTATTCTTTAGTACGCCATTACTGTTGGGCTTTGCTATTTATTTTGTTGTCTGGCATTCGCTTGGCTCTGCGAATGATCAAATCCATTTTTTCAAAACCCGGCGCTCCGCCTACAGTTGGAAACATTACCTCCGACAAACATTGCCACTGAGTGTTGTCGCCATCGCTGGGTTGGGTTTTCTCTATTGGCTCAAAACATTACTAGGGCTGCAACCCCACATTGGCATATTATTTATTTTTATTTCAGTGATCACCTTACCCCATATGATTTTAATGGATCAGTTGTACGATGAATGGCAGCATTCAGGAGAATTATCGGATACACCGCACATTTAAAAATTTTCATTTTATTTTTTATCAAAAATTCAGATAAAAATTTCATTTAAACTTTCAGTTTTTTTTTGAAAAATGTAAACCAAATAATCATCCGTTTGTTTCGATTGCACACTTAATCAAGCCCTTTTTTAATAACATAAATTCAACAACATGAGTGCATTAGTAAACTTTGAACCACTTTTTTTGGCTAACCTGAAGTCAGGCGATTATGTCGGCTTCACCTTCTTCATTGGCTCTATGGCCATGTTGGCAGCTACCGTGTTTTTCTTTGTACAAATGACGCGCGTAGAAGGCAAGTGGAAAGATTCCATGCTGGTATCGGCACTGATCACCGGTATTGCGGCAGTCCACTACTTTTACATGCGTGAATTCTGGGCAGAGAATGGCGCTTCGCCTACTGAGTTCCGCTACATTGACTGGACACTGACCGTGCCGCTGATGTGCGTAGAATTCTACCTGATCCTCAAGCCCTACGGTGCCAGCAAAGGGCTGCTGTGGAAAATGATTTTTTACTCTTTGTGGATGCTCGTGACGGGCTACCTGGGTGAAACGGTATTCCGCGACAGTTCACCGCTTTGGGGCGCTATTTCTACCATTGGTTATGCGCTGATCGCGTATGAAGTATGGTTTGGCTCGGTACGCAAAATGGCGTCTGGCTCCAATGATCCCTTCCTGCTCACCGCCGTGAAGACGCTGGGTTGGTTTATTTTTGCCGGTTGGGCCATCTATCCGATTGGCTACATGGCTATTGAAGGAGGTTTGTTGTCGGGCGTATTGCCACTGAGCGCGCTGGATATCATCTACAACATTGGTGATGCCGTGAACAAAATTGGCTTTGGTCTGGTCATTTATGGATTGGCAGTAGCCAGATCCGCTAAACCGGCAATCGCTTAATTAGCCTGGTTTTCAGTAGATTAGTATGAAAAAAACCTGTGTCGCTACCAATAGGTGGGCGGCACAGGTCAATGTGCATTAGTAAACTAAAGTGACAAAATAAATGCTTTTTATTCTTTCAAGCAAGTAGAGTTAAAAAAATCGTTCAACAAAATTCTTTTTTTTCATACCCGGCTGTTTTTTCTTCCTTCCTAAAAGCCCGTTTTCGCTGAATTTCTTGGTTTTACAATTTTCCGTACCTATTAATTTGTTTAATGTTTGTCCGCATAAAACTTATCATGCTCCTTTTTAGGCAGCGCAGTATCAGGCTATTTTTACAATAGAAATCAGTATTCCAGAAAAAACATTTTGACTAGTCTAAAAATTTACTTATATTTGCCAAAAACCAAATTATGAGACACCTGATACACTTTTTTTTAATGATTGCGCCTTGCTTGCTCTGGGCACAAACTGCGAGCGTAACCGGTCGTTTGACCGCCAACGAACGCCCGCTGGAATTCGCTAATATCTTGCTAAAAGGCACGGCGTTTGGCACTTCGACCGATTCTACCGGCTCTTTTTTATTAGCGGATATTCCGCCGGGGCAATATGAATTAATCGCATCTATGATTGGCTTTCAGCAAATTACACGCAAAATAAATCTTAAATATGGTGAAAAATTACACGTAGGCAATATCATATTAGAAGAAAATGCATTGGGATTACAGGAAGTGGTCGTCACTGGCACCATGAAAGGTACTTACATCAGCGACTCGCCTATTAAAATTGATGTAATAACGGCTAAACAACTCGATACTTATTTACCAACTGCTTCCTCGTCCATTGTGGAAAGTATTCAATTGCTAAACGGCGTGCAGGAGGTTGTGGCTTGTGGCATTTGCTACACTAATAGCATCAGTATCAATGGGTTACCGGGCGCTTACACGGCTGTTTTGATGGACGGAACGCCCATTTATGGCAATCTCGCCGCGGTATATGGCTTGAATGGAATTCCTAATATGATAATTGATCGTTTTGAAGTAATAAAAGGCCCCAGCTCTACATTATATGGTTCTGAAGCCGTGGCAGGTGTTATTAATATTATTACCAAAGACCCGGCAAAGCAGCCGCTTCTTTCCCTAGATATAATGGGAACCTCTCATTTAGAATCCTTTGGTAATGTGGCAATTGCACCAAAATTAGGTAAAGTGAATGGCTACATCGGTCTGAATTACGCTTATATTAATGATTTTGACGATTTTAATAATGATAATTTCGGTGACCAGATCAACCTCGACCGTTATTCCTTTTTTACAAAATGGAATCTCGATCGAAAAAGTAATAAAAAGTTAACCCTGACCGGTAAATATTATTATGAAGACCGCCGCAATGGTGTGGAGGAATTTTTAAAAAATCGCAATTATAAGAAATTGAGAGGCAGTGATTTAATTTATGGTGAAAGCATTTACACCAATCGCGCCGAATTATTCGGCACCTATGAATTTAATACCAAAGCGAATTTGCGCGTCGATTATTCACTAAGTCATCATATACAGGATAGTTACTATGGGTCGGATTATTACAAAGCTGAACAAAATATTGCTTTTGCTAATATTATCTGGAATAAAATAAGCGGGAAACATGATATACTCGCCGGAGCTACCACGCGTTACCAATATTATGACGACAACACTTTCGCCACACAATCGCCTGATTATCAGTTTATACCTGGCGTTTTTCTCCAAGATGAATGGACATTGAATCCGCATTTTACTTTGCTTGGCGGAGCACGCCTCGATCATTATGATGCACATGGTATCATATTTGCCCCCCGACTTAATATAAAATATAAACCCAGCACCTGGACGACCCTGCGCACCAATTTTGGCACGGGTTTTCGGGTGGTCAATTTATTTACCGAAGATCACGCTTTTGTCACCGGGCAGCGTACGGTGGAAATCATCGGCGACCTTCAGCCGGAGCGTTCTTATAATATTTCCTTTAATTTTAATCATATCTTTACATTGGGTGAAAGCCAGGGTAGCATTGACCTGGAGAGTTATTATACCTATTTTACCAATAAAATTATTCCCGATTATGATACGCCGGGTAAAATTATTTATGCCAATAGCGAAGGGCACGCCGAGACGATGGGCATCGGTGTAAATATCAATCAGAATTTTACATTTCCACTAAATATTAATCTGGGTGTTAATATACAACGGGTTACGCAAACCGAACCAGACGAATCCAATACACTGAAAACCAGCAATATAGAGTACGCCCCCGAATGGAGCAGCGTTTTTACTGCCAATTATCGCTGGAAAAAACCGCAAATAACGCTGGCTTACACGCTGCGCCTCACCGGACCGATGGCGCTGCCGCTCGTCTATGACCTCGACGCCCAGGGCAATCCCTTACCCCAGCCACGACCGACGCGCTCGGAGCCGTTTGCTTTTCAAAACCTCCAGATTAGCAAGGACTTTTCTAAGCAATTTAATTTATATATAGGCATTCAAAATCTATTTAATTACCGCCAGCAATTCTCGCCGCTCGTTGGATTCAATGATCCCACTACCCCACCCGGGTTCAGCCAATATTTTGATACCGCGTACGCGTTTTCGCCACTACACGGGCGGGAATTTTATACAGGTATCAAATGGAATATTACAAAAGGTAAAAATTAGTAATGATATCAACCTAAATTATTCATTTTGAAGCAGCAAAAGACGGTAAATAATGCATTAAATATATTAAAATGCTTCAATAAATTTGGCTAAAGCCTTATAAATCAAGTAGTTTAGTTGCCACGCGTTTAAACGCGTGGGAAATGAGTATCAGTCAGTTATGGACTTTAGTCCCAAAATTAAACGAACATTGTATTACGCAATTAATTAAAATATTATACATAAAATAAAGCGTCACTCTTAATTTGGCAAGAATGACGCTTTTTATTTCTTAACTTATTAAAGACAAGGTCTTTATACCTTAGTTTTTACCATAATCCACCGCTCTTCCCGGCGTGTAAGGTGCCCCGGCAGCTTCGAGTTTCTTTTCCAGATTCTTGATATCCACATCCAATAAAGTGCGCAATTCCGCCAGCAGCGGCTTAAATTCCTCATTGGCAATTTGCAGGGCGTCGCGCTGCATTTTGGTTGGAACCGAAGTAGAGCGCCACATATCATTGGTGATGCCATACACCCGATCGCCGATGGCAGTTTTTGTAGGCTTGTCGAGGCGCGCCGCATTTTGGTCGCCGTACATCGCCAGGCGAATTTTATACAATTTATCATCAATTGCTTTCAGGTCTTTCGCCAAATCCGGGTGCGCTACGGACACCATTTCCGCGGCTTTGCGAATGAAACGCAGGCGATTGTTAATATCGCTCATCGTATTATTTGCACCGGCTACAGCCCGCTGTAATTCCTGGGCTTCGCGTTGGAATTGTACCAAAGCCTTGCGGTCGGCGGTAGGCAAAGTTACACCTCCCAGCGTTTGCAAATTAAATTTGGTGGGTGGCACCAATTCTTTGAATTCGCCATTGGCAAACTGCGCAAGCGACACCGTGTATTCACCGGGCATAGCCAGCGAGCCTTCGTCCTTATCCGCAAACGGATTGTCGAATGCCGGGGGTGTCAAACTCACCGGATTCACTGAGGCGAAGCGCCCATCCCAAGTGACGCGGTTCACGCCTTTATTTACACCGGTTTTTAATTTGCGTATAATATTGCCCGACATATCCTGAATGGTGAATAATAAGTAAGGTGCTTCTTCGCGCTGTTCGGCGAGGAGTTCTTCATACGTCGGGTAGCGGATTGGCTCATTTTTCTTGATTTTCTCCTGCTCGGCTTCCTGTCGTTTCTGTTTTAATGTTTTTACTTCATCTTTAATAAAATAAGTAAATGTTGCGCCAATGGGCGGATTCGGTGCAGTGTAATGCGAATGTCCCTGGAAGCCTTTTTCACGCAAACCGAGTGGCAATGCTTCTACATAAATTAAACCATCTTTGACGGGAAATATCTTCGCATTCGCTTGTAAATCAGCCTCTTTGATTTGCCGTAAAGGCGAATAATCATCCAGTACATAAAATCCGCGTCCAAACGTTGCCAGCACCAAGTCATTCTCCCGGCGCTGAATATCCATATCACGTACGGCGATCGTCGGCAGACCGGCTTTGATTTGTTTCCAGTATTGACCGCCATCTACGGTAGTAAAAACACCAAACTCTGTACCGACAAATAATAAATCTTTATCAATGTGATCTTCCGCAATGCAATAAGTAGAACCGCGCTGCGGCAAGTTATTTACAATAGACGTCCAGGTGCGTCCTTTATCATTACTTTTGTAAATATAAGGCTTAAAATCGCCATATTTATGATGATTGAACGCCGCATACACTACATTGGCATCATGTTGAGACGCAAGTATAAAATTCACATACGAACGCTCCGGCACCCCGGCAATCTTCTCCGATTCCAGTTTGCGCCAGGTTTTACCACCGTCTTCGGTCACTTGAATCAAGCCGTCGTCTGTTCCAACATATAATAAATTTTCATTTACCGGACTTTCAGAAAACGCTACAATATTGCCATACTGCGAGGTAGATTGGTTTTTGGCAATGGCATCGATGCTTTGCACGCGCCCCATGACCGTTAAGGTATTTCGATCAATCTGCCGCGTCAAATCCGGGCTAATCGCTGTCCAGCTATCGCCGCGATCATCGGTTCTAAATACTTTATTTGCAGCAAAATACAAACGCGTGGACTTATGTCGCGATACCATCAACGGTGAATCCCAGTTCCAGCGAAATTCATCTTCGCCTTTGCCAGGTTTAGGCTGTATACCCGTTTGTTCGCCACTTGCGCGGTCATAGCGCACGATGACGCCGTGTTGTAGCTGCGCATACACGATATTTGGATTCTCCGGGTCAACCGCTGATTCAAAACCATCACCGCCTTGCGTCATAAACCAATCGGAATTCATGATGCCGTGCTCATTGCGCGTGCGCGAAGGTCCGCCCATACTGAAGTTATCCTGCGTTCCGCCGTAGATATAATAAAATGGCGTGGAGTTATCGGTTGTTACCTTATAAAACTGCGTAATCGGCAGGTTTTCTTTAAACAACCACGTCTTTGCATGATCAAAACTTTCGTACAAACCACCATCACACCCAACAATCAGGTGATCGGTATCTTTCGGATCAATCCAAATCACGTGATTATCCACGTGTTTATACTGCTCACCCAGCATTTGCCAGGTTTTACCACCGTCGCGCGAAATTTGATTGAACACATCCAAAGAATAAATCGTATTGGGATCATGCGGATGCACCACCATTTCTACATAATAATTGCCACTCGTGAAGTAGCCGCTTTGCTTTTCCCAACTGGCACCGCGATTCGTAGATTTGAAAACGCCGCCCTTGCCATCATTGGCTTCAACCATTGCATACAACACCTCAGGATCAGAGGGCGCCATGGCTAAACCAATGCGACCGACGTCGCCACCTGGCAAACCACCGTTGGCTTTCGCCCAGGTTTTGCCACCATCTTTCGACTTGTAAATGGTGCTGCCCGGACCCCCGCCAACATACGTGAATACGTGTCTTCTGCGCTGATGCGTTGCCGCATACAATACGTCGGGATTGCGTGGATCAATCAGAATGTCATTCGCACCGGTGTGCTCGTCCAATTTCAAGGACAATTCCCAGGTCTTACCGCCGTCCATCGTTTTGTAAACCCCACGTTCACCGCCTTCTTTCCACAGTGGACCGTACGCCGCCACGTACACGACATCCGAATTACGAGGGTCAACCACAATTTTACCGATGTGTTCGGAATTTTTCAAGCCGACATTCTGCCAACTCTTGCCGCTATCTTCCGATTTATAAACGCCATCGCCGTATGCCACCGAGCGCTGATTATTATTCTCACCCGAACCCACCCAAATCACATTCGGATTATTGGGATCCAGCGTAATGCAACCAATTGAATACGAGCTTTGTGCATCAAACAAGGGCGTAAAGGTAATGCCCGCGTTCTCCGTTTTCCAAACCCCGCCGGAAGCCACCGCTATATACCAGACCTTCGGATTAGTGGGATGCACTGCCAGATCTATCACCCTGCCGGAAGTAATTGCCGGACCCACCGAGCGAAATTTCAAGCCGCCCAGGGAAATTTTATCCAGATAATGCTCTTTTTTCTCTTCCTTCTTCGCCGTTTCAGCTGGTTTGTTCTTTTGTGCCAATGCAGGTAAAATAG
>JBKBWT010000090.1:0-17866 GCA_046314415.1 Saprospiraceae bacterium | reverse complement strand
TTTTACCATCTTTTTGTAAAGTGCTGATCGGAATTTGAATGGCAATCGTATGCACATTGAACTTTGCCAAACCATCGCGCACGCGGCTGTTCTGGCGCGGGGAGTCACCCAAATCAAAAATACCACCCAAATCCACGTAAAATGGATCATCTACTGGTCCGCAAAAAACTTTTTCACCGGTAGAAATCGTCGCAATCGACGCCTGCATAATCGTCTGATAATTAGCCACATTCAAACCGGCACCCCCTTCAATCGAGCGCGGTCCAATATTATTTGGCGGTACAATGCCATTCGCCACCAGCGTTTGGAAGCTCGCGCCCCCGTCGGTACTGCGTTGCAGCGTGTAAGTGGTTTTCAGATTTTGCTGACCCAGGCGGATATTAAAGAACGTCGTCGGGTCCTGATTCACCTGTTGAAAAGTGAAGCGGTAAATAATATCATCGCCCGGCGTTGTTACATCATTATCAATATGAATTTCATAGCGAATATTTTCGCCAAACGTGAAATAATTCGGACCGCCAAAAGGCAATTCCGCAGGGATGTAATTGGCGATAATAGTAATGGTGTTCGGTGCATCGGGACTCCGAAAAGCGTACAAATCGGTGTTGTCCGCCAAGGGATCATTGGCAATCAGGGGTGCCTCGCGGTGGCTGGAAGCCTGCGCCGTCATACTCCACACGAGCGCCATTGCCATAGCTAAGCCAGCCTTCCAGGTCGCTGGAAGGAGCGTTCGTAACACATTTTTCATGCGTTTGAAATTTTGGTTTGTTGAAAAATAATAATATGAATCGTACTTCTAACCTCGTACTTCGTACTTCAAAACGGGCAAGTTGGGCGCGCGCTACAAGACTTGCGGTGTAATATTCTCAGTTACGGGTAGTAACTTTGAATCGGTTTGAATAAAAAGAAATTTTTTAATAGAAAAAAGCAAAGGGAAGCGGTAAGGTGCGTTAATAAAAAATGTAAGTAAAGATTAATTCATTATAAGTGAGGGAGCATTGTTAAATGGTATTCGGCTGTTTGTCAGGTGTTTATATTTAATTTTTTTAAACAAAAATATCATTATTTAAATTTACTTGATTGCTTTAAATATTTAAAAATTTAATAATATTATAATGATTATTTAAAACAAAAAGGCGACACCTTACAAACGGTATCACCTTTTTACAAAATATTAAAAATGCTTTATTTTTTTATAATTTATTCCTTCCTAATCCTCGCTGCCCAACCGCCGCCCGGTGCCATTTGAATCGTAAGCTTTTCACCAGAACGAACGGAACGGTTCACTTTTTTATAATCCATGGCATTGCGATCGGCATTGATTCCATCCTGAAAAATTTCTAGCTGGTAGGTACCATTCGGCAAGAAAGAAAAATCCAGCGTCAAACTACGTGCCGTCCAATCGGTCATGGCACCCACGTACCAGTCGCCGTTAGCAGCGCGACGGGCAACGGCAATATAATCGCCCACTTTACCTTCCAGTGCTACGGTTGTGTCCCACACGGCAGGGATGGGTGTAATAAATTGCAGGCTCTCCGGTTCTTTCAAATAGTTCGACGGACTATCGGCGAGCATCTGCAAAGGACTTTCGTACACGACAAACATAGCAATCTGGTGACAACGCGTACCTAAACCCATCGGCACGTCAAAAATAGGACGCCAGTCTTTCTTTTGTGCATTGATCATAGCGCCCGGCGTGTAATCCATTGGTCCGGCTACCATACGAATGAAGGGAATGGTCACGTTGTGTTCCGGTCCGATGTCGCCATTGGCATCCCATTTGGAATTTTCTAAACCTCTGACGCCTTCATTGGAGATTACATTGGGGAAAGTGCGGTGTAAACCGGTGGGTTTGTAAGCGCCGTGGAAATCCACCATCAATTGGCGTTTGGCGGCTTCTTCAGCGACGCGCCAGTAATAATGAACCATCTTCTGATCATCGCGTTGCATAAAATCTACTTTAATACCGGCGGCGTCCCATTTTTGAAACTGGTCGAGCATAGGAATTAATTGCTGATCCAAAGCAGTCCAAAGCACCCAGGGAATAATGCGCACGTTCTTGCTTTTAGTATAAGCAAAGAGCGCTTCCATGTCCATGTCGGGATTAATTTCCGAGAGGTTGCCCGGCGTCGTCCAGCCCTCGTCCAGAATAATATATTCCAAACCATTTTTAGCGGCAAAGTCCACATAATATTTATACGTGTCGGTATTAACACCCGATTTGAAATCCACACCGGTAATATTGTTGGCATTCCACCAATCCCAAGCTACTTTTCCAGGTTTGACCCAGGAAAAATCTCCTTGCGACGGACGGGCTAACAAATACACCAACTGATTTTCAATCAAATCGGCGTCCTGCTCTGCAATTGCCAGAATGCGCCAGGGAAAAGTGCGCGTGCCATTGGTTTTGGCGATGTAATCAGCGCGTTCGGTCACCAGCACATCCCGATCATTCACTGCTTTTTCAGCTAAAGGGTACTTTGGAAAAATCGCGCGAAATCCATTGCCCCCCGTGCCCTGGAGCCACATACCGGCGTAGTCGTGCAAATCACTTTCGGAGATAAAAATTTTCAAACCGTATTGCGTTTCAATCAAATCGGGCAAGCTGGCAAACTGTTTGGAACTAAGATCAGCTGGCGCATACTTGATGTACAAGCGCTCATTGTGCGACATAAAGCTTTCCTCCTCGGCAAAATAAATGGAATCGCCCGGCGGCAAACGCAAATCGAGGATTTCATCTAAAATGTACAACTCGCCAGATTCGGCGGACTCAAAGCGATAAGCAAATCCCTCGTTGTAAGCTCTCAAAACTAAGGTATGACTGCCAAAATTCAAGTGCAATTCATTACAATGCTCCTGAATCGTGGCGCTTTTCTGCCGTACTACCGGAGTAACGCTGCGTTGAATCGTATTTTTGCTGACTTTAGCAGCTTTGGTCGGAAACGCAGGATAGGTACCCTTGTTGGTAATCAAAGCAATGCGCGAAGGCTCTACAATGGTGTTACCCCGGTATTTCAAAGAAAAACGGGCAACATTCCCCAACTGCAAGCTGGCTTGTAATTTGCCGTCGGGAGAAGCCAATTGGTAATTTTGTGCAAAACTTAGCTGGATCGCTAAAGCAAAAAGGAGGAACAGGCGTAATCGTAGCATAATGTAATTCGTTTGTTTGGGAAGAAAAATAGAAAAGTTTATTATAACCACCGATGAAATATGTCATCAAACAACTCAAATATGGATTAACACCTCGTTAACAATAATTGTACTCCTATTAACACAAGTTGAGACACCATTTCCTACCTTTGCAGTGTTCAATCATTGATTTGTAAAACATTGCTCTTACGAGACATTCATCACTAAAAAAGCAAAAAAGACGAACTATGTTGAAGCAATTTAAAACTGTGTTGCTGGCATTTGTAGTGCTGGCTTTCCTGGCAAGCTGCCAAACAGCGAATAATGACGCTCGTCAACAGGCGAAAGATGGTCTGACGGCAAACGCCCAACCAGAAGTAGCAAGCCCAGATGACGCTTCCATTCAACCCGCAGTACCGACGGGACCAACAACCACGATGGAATTCGCTGAAACGGAATTTGATTTTGGTACCGTTCAGGAAGGTGAAAAGGTAAGACATACGTATAAGTTCAAGAATACCGGTAAAGAGCCGCTGGTAATCAGTGATGCCAAGGGTAGCTGTGGTTGCACGGTTCCGAGCAAGCCGACTGATCCAATCGCTCCGGGTGAAACCGGCGAAATCGTAGTAGAATTCAATACGCAAGGCAAAGCCGGTCAGCGTAATCAGAAAGTAACGGTTACTGCTAATACCAACCCACCGCAGACTTTCTTGTCGCTGAAAGGGGTAGTTGCCGGTGCAACGCCGCAGCCGCAAGTAAATCAATAAGCATTTTACAAGTTTACACTTGTAGAAAACTAAAAACGGGTAAACTGCAATTTTGCAGCTTACCCGTTTTCATTTGTCGCTCCTTGCATCAGAATGCCAGAAATTCTTCAACGTGTTTCTCGATCGTGCGCAAGGTTGGTGCATCTACGATATTTCCGTCACTATCATACAATTGATCAATCTTGGAAATCGGCACTTTATTGGGTAATACAATGATTCCCAGATGATTGAGAATGCCAGTAAGATGGTCCATGCCGCGCAGGTTGCCGGCTCTACCAGTGGCAATACCCACTAATGCAGCTTTTTTGTGCTTAAAACTAGCTTTGTATGCGCGCACCGAACAGGCATCAAGAAATAATTTTAAAACACCGGGAAAACTACCATTGTACTCGGGCGAAACAAAAATAAATTTTGAAGCGGGGAGAATGTATTCATCTTGCAGATGTGCCAAACTGGGCGTCTGACCATCTGTTTCGTACATATCCACGTGCCACCAATCGTGTGGTATATCCTCCAACGCTAGCAGTTTTACTGGGTCATCGGTTTTAGATTGGATCAGTTCTACGTATTTTTTGGCAAAATTCAGGCTCTCGCTTTCGCGTCGATCTGTACCCGAAATGACTGTAATCATGTAGGCTCCTTTCAATTTTGCAATAGAAATAGCCAAAGTTAGAAGAAGGTTCAAATAAGATTTAAAAATTATGTCAGTCAATTCTACTGACTGTGGATTGCGAAAAGCAATTAAAAGTCAAGCATTGGATTTAAAAAAACAATATATTTTATTTTTGAAATGATTTTCAATATTTTATAAATAATAATTAATTTTTATTTTTTTATTTTTTTCGTTGTAACGACATTTTAACTAAAACCTTTATGATAAAATGTTTGCGGTTTGGCAGAAAAGTCCCAAATTAGAATTTGATTTGAATACTTGGAAGCAGCATGTTAAGCGAAATTTGAATTCCAACAGGAAGCTTGATTCGTGTAGCGTTGATTGTTCCATAATTTATTATTCTGAAAATAAGAAGGAACGGGATGGAAGAAGGATTTTTAAATTCAGAGTTTAAACGGTACAAATTTCGGGAACTAAAGGTGTACGCCTCTACCGAGTGGCTGGCGGATAACAAGAAAAAATACCGACAAGTGTTTGACCGTTACGAGACGACCTTTATTTATGCAGAATTGTCGTTTTACAATAAACTTTTTGATGAAGAAGATTGGGAAATCGATGTCGTACTAAAATGTTTCTCCTTGAAGAAAGGACGCAAGGAATTGTGCTCGCTGGTTTTGAAAAAGAAAGTGAGCAAGTATGACAATGTAGTGTACATCCGGGAAGGCTGGGGCAACAAAAATGAGGGCGCATTTTGGAAGAAAGGCACTTATTATTGGGAAGCCTGGGTGGAAGGAGAGAAAGTAGCCACAAAATATTTTTATGTAGAGGATGCCGGAAAGGACGCGATACCAGGACACAACTCCTATCTGGAGGTGAGTTCACTAAAATTATATGAAGGTCCGTATGATGATGTAATAGAAGATGACCGGGTTTATTACAAACGCTTTAGCAGTGAAGAAACCCGCTATATTTATGTAGAAATCGTATTGCGTAATTTATATCTTTCCAAAGCCTGGCAGTGCGAGTTATTTACTAAATTTTATAATGATGCTCGTGAATTAAAAGGTCAGGTCGTTCGGCTGCAACGTATTGAGAAAAAAGACGAATTCATCAAAATTACGGCTGGCTGGGGGTCGAATGTAAAAGGCTCGTGGCGGCAGGATCGCTACTCTGCAGAAGTTATCTTTATGGATAAACTCCTGGCAGTCATCCCTTTTGAAGTAGATAATGATTTTGAAGAAGGCATTGCCGGCGTCCTACTGCCTAATCGCCAATCTACCGTGGTGCTTTCGCCTGAGAATGAAGCTGCGCTTAATTTTGAGCAGGTGATGGGCAAATTGGATGCCCTCATTGGGTTGAAAGATATTAAAGTACAAGTACGGAATCACGCCAAATACATTCAGTTTTTGCAACTGCGCAAGGAAAAAGGCTTTGAAGAGAAGGACGAAATCAATGTACATTCTGTTTTCATTGGTAATCCGGGTACGGGTAAGACCACTGTGGCAGGCATGATGGGTAAGTTGTACAAAAAAATGGGCTTGCTCTCGAAAGGTCATGTACACGAGGTGGATCGGGTGGATTTGGTAGGTGAATATATCGGGCAGACAGCACCCAAAGTAAAAGACGCTATTGAAAAAGCCCGGGGCGGGGTGCTATTTATTGACGAGGCTTACTCACTGGCGCGCTCTAACGATGATAGTAAAGATTTTGGGCGCGAAGTGATAGAGATTTTAGTGAAAGAAATGTCCAATGGTGCGGGAGACCTGGCAGTGATTGTTGCCGGTTATCCTAAAGAAATGAAGCATTTTCTGGACTCAAATCCGGGTTTGAAATCGCGTTTTAAATTATATTTTGAATTCACCGATTACCTGCCGCAGGAATTATCCCAAATTGCGGAGTACGCAGCTCAGGAAAAAGGCGTGAAGCTAACGCCCACCGCCAAAGCCAAGCTCGATGAAATGATTGTCGATGCTTACCGGCGGCGCGATCGTACCTTCGGTAATGCCCGCTATGTGTATGATACCATTGAAAAAGCCAAGATTAACCTTGGTTTGCGGGTGATGTCCAATACGAATCCACGTATCATGGACAAAGACGCACTCTCCACCATTGATCTGGAGGACGTATTGAAAATTCAACTCATGGAAGGGCGTGAACTGCCGCATATTCCGGTGGACGAAGCGCAACTCCAGGAATCACTCAATGAACTCAACCGCCTCATCGGTATGGATAAGGTGAAGGCGCAGATCAATGAATTGGTGCGGTTGGTGCGTTTTTATCGCGAAACCAGCAAAGATGTACTCAATAGTTTTTTCCTGCACACCGTATTTGTGGGCAATCCCGGCACGGGCAAGACTACAGTAGCACGTATTCTTACCAAGATTTACAAGGCTTTGGGCGTGCTTGAACGCGGGCACATGGTGGAAACCGACCGCCAGGGCCTGGTGGCAGGTTATGTGGGGCAAACGGCGATTAAAACCGCGGAACGTATTGATGAATCCATGGGTGGCGTATTGTTTATTGACGAAGCGTATGCGCTGACGATGAATACTGGCGGTGGGCACGGCGATTTTGGCGACGAAGCCATTCAAACCTTGCTCAAACGCATGGAGGATCATCGCGGCAAATTTTTCGTATTCGTAGCGGGTTATCCTGATAACATGGAGACCTTCCTGAAAGCCAATCCGGGCTTGAGTTCACGCTTTGACAAGATTTTGAAGTTTGATGATTACTCACCGGATGAGCTGCACCAGATTGCGCAGTTGATGCTCTCTGAACATGGCATCGTGCCAACACCGGAAGCGGAGGCGCACCTGAAAAAATACATGGCTTACGTGTATGAATATCGGGATAAATATTTTGGTAATGCCCGCACAGTGCGAAATATTGTATTGGAAGCAATCAAAAATCAAAATTTACGTTTGTCTTCTATTCCTTTTGAAGAGCGCGACCATACTTCATTGCATTTGCTTACGATAGAGGACGTAGAAAACTTCCGTGCCGAGAAAGAAAACAGCGTTTTCACGCGCAAGACCATTGGTTTTCAACAGCGTAGCGGCAATGGAGGCGGTGAAGCGGCAGTTGGCAGCCGATGAAAAGTTGACAGGTTTAAAGGTTGAAGTGTTGATAGTAGGTTCCTTATCAACGTTTCAACCCGTCAACCTTTCAACTGAATACACCTAATCTCCAAAATTTATACGATTTTTTTATAATTGTAAAATGCTCTTTTTCAGTATTTTCTTTTCTAAAAAATAACAAGCCAAGGTGAAATAAATCTACCGAAAGTGTTACGCGCGGATGCGCCTGCAAACGCTGCCACACCCGTTCCATTTCTTCCGACCAGTGAATATCGGCAATCACAAACACGCTGTTGTCATGCGCTACCTTCAGACACGCTTCAAAATATGCCCAGGTTGCTGCTTCCCGATGATCTCCATCCAAAAATAAAAAATCCAGCTTATTTATATTTGGTAAAATTTCAGGTAAAATAGCTTGGAATTCAGCTTGTTGTGATATAATATTTGGTTTGTTTAAAATATTAAAATGATGTTTTGCTTGGGCAGCAACCTCCGGGCTACCCTCAACGGTAATCACCTGGGCATTACGCGCACCTGCCGATAAATACAGCGTTGAAATACCCAAGGAAGTGCCTAACTCCAAGATTAGCTGCGGCTTACAAAAGTGAACCAATCGAAATAACTGCCGCCCGACTTCCGCCGGAATAGCCGCGTTTTTCGCCAGATCAGCAATGGTACGGATTGAATCGGGGTTGACCTGCGAACCGGCACCGTAATCCTTTATTTTTAAAGGCGTTTCATTTTGTAATAACTGCGCCCGCAATGCTTCAATTTCCGAAAACGCATAAAAATGCCGCGTATCCTCCACGACCGCCTGCACTAAATCCGCTACAAACGGCGAATGCACATCATAAATCGTGCGTGCCCGCCAGAAATAACGCCACCAGCGCATCAGCAAACCAGCATGTACCGAAAGTAATTTCATCCTTTTATAATAAGCGCCGGAAGTTAATAGAAAGTTGGGAAGCTACCAAGGGTAGCCTTTTATTCATCCTTTAATTAATATCCTTTTTAATGCCGCAAATGTGACAAAATCTACGCTAAATGTTAAATTTTTTCTTTATTTGAAGTGCTCATATTACCTTGCTAGCTCTTTTTTTACAATCCTGTATGTAATTTTGAGATAGAGATATTACATAATCCTAAAAATATGATTTCCCATGAAAAAAAGTCTCTTCTTTTTACTCTTATGTATGTATTGCTTTACAAGTAATGCACAATCGGTTTTTCCAAGTTATGAAGATCAACCCGTATGGAAAATATTGGAAAATGGCTGGCATAACAGTGGCAAAAAAGAATATCATATTAAACTCAAAAATGATACGATCTTATGTGGTAATAAATACAATCCTGCCCTTGCTATTAATTATCCGAAGTCAGGTGATACCAGTGTTTTAGGCTATTACCGGCAGGAAGCGCAACGGGTTTACTTTCGCTTGTATAATGAACCTTGCGATACTTTAACCGAATATACGATTTATGATTTTTCATTACACACGGGCGACAGTCTTTACATCGGACATGATATAACGGCGTTAGTTATGGGTGAAAGATATGAAAATTACTGTGGGATTTTGCGTAAAGAACTGGATATTCGTTACATTCAATACGGACAGGTACACCGAGGATTTGGGAAGTGGATAGAGGGAATTGGCGAAATACAAAATCCTTTTATGACACCCTTCCAGGTTGGCGGTCCTTATTACAGTTCTTCAGGCGTAAATTTATTAAGCACAAAGAATAATATTTTATTTTCATATGATGGTGCAGAATGCCTTTCTACCAAGGTTTCCAATACTACTGATCCGTATAAAAAAGCTCATATTCAAGTTAATCCTATTCTCGTTCATGATAAAATACGTTTGATCCATTATTTTAACGAACGAATTATTTTATAAATAGTAAATAACTTTGGTCAATTATTATATACCGATCAGTTACAAGCCTCCTCCGGCACCAGCATGTTTTTAGATTGGTCGCCCGCTACGCCGGGTTTGTACTGGGTTTTGCTACGCAGCAAAGATGGCGGGCAAACCGCGCTGAAACTTGTAGTGCAGTAAGTGTATTTTTAAGGTTAAAAAGAGCGATTTGGAAACTTTGGATGGTTTCGGAATCGCTTTTTATGTATTTTTTGACCAAACTATGGCAAATAAAATTAATTTTGTGGCAACGAAAGGCGTTGTACGGTAAGTCTTTATGAAAATAAAGCAATATGCCGGGGCGTATTTCGTTTTGAACGAGCACTGTTTTACGTCTCCTTATAAATTTTTAGATGATAGACTTTAGATGTTAGATTTTAGATATTATAAGCAAATGAATATAATATACCAGAAATTTAAGGTATCTAATGTCCAAAGAATGAAATCTTTATGAGAATTCCCCCCATTAACAAAAAATTATTTACCACTAATTCATTAAATTTTAATTGTAACATGAAGTGTAGATTTTTGCTGGTAATTGCGCTCGTGGGGAGCGTGTTATTCAATGTATATGCCCAGGAAGGACCGCCGAAAAACTGGTTTAACCTGGATATGACCCAAGATAGTGTGCCGGGTATTTCGACGGAACGCACGTATCAAAACCTGCTGAAAGGCAAGAAAGGACGCACGGTGATTGTGGCGGTGATTGATTCGGGAGTGGATTATGAGCACGAAGACCTCAAGGAGGTGATGTGGGTGAATGCCGATGAAATTCCGAATAACGGTGTGGACGATGACAAAAATGGGTATGTGGATGATATTCATGGCTGGAATTTTCTGGGCGGTAAAAACGGTGAAAATGTACATCATGATACCTATGAAGTAACGCGTTTGTATAAAGCCCTCAAGGCAAAATATGAAGGCAAAAATCCGTCGTCACTCTCTGGGGATGAGAAGAAAGAATATGATAAATATTTGGAATATAAAAAGGTGATCGAAGAAAAAATCGCTGATGCAAAGCCTAAGGCGGAGAATTTTGGCGCTACGCTGGAAGCCATCAACGCATTAGAAAAAGCGATTAATAAAGATACGATTACCTTAGCCGATCTCAAGAAATTTAAATCCAAAGACCGCTTGCTGACGGCTGTGACCGAATACATGCGGGGATTTCTGGAAGAAGGCGCTTCTTTTAGTGAAATAAAAGATCAGATCGAGGAATTATATCATTATTATAATGACCAGATCGCGTATAGTTATAATCTGGATTATAATCCACGTAATATTGTGGGCGATAATTATGCGGATGTAAATGAGCGCTATTACGGTAATAATGATGTGCGCGGTCCTGATTCCGAACACGGCACGCACGTGGCGGGTATCATTGCCGCAAAACGGGGCAACGGTATTGGTATGGATGGCGTCGCCGATAATGTGCGTATCATGTCTATTCGCACCGTACCCGATGGAGATGAACGAGATAAAGATGTAGCAAATGCGATATATTATGCTGTGGATAATGGTGCGTCGGTTATTAATATGAGTTTTGGCAAGGGCGCTTCGCCGGAAAAAGAGGCAGTAGATAAAGCCATTAAATATGCGCTGAAAAATGATGTACTCATCGTGCACGCAGCGGGTAATGATGGTAAGGAAAATGATTTTACCAATAATTTTCCGAATGATAAATTTAGTAAAAAAGGTTTATTTGGTCCGAAGTATGCTGAAAACTGGTTGGAAGTAGGTGCGAGTAACTGGGAAGGCGGCGAAAGCGCAACGGCTAGTTTTTCTAATTATAGTAAAGATTTAGTAGATGTATTTGCACCTGGTACTGAGATATATTCGACAGTTCCCGGCAGTAAATATAAAAATTTGCAAGGTACGAGTATGGCGTCGCCGGTGGTTGCCGGAGTAGCAGCTGTGCTGCGTTCGTACAATCCTAAATTGACGGCGCGTCAGGTGAAAGATATTATTATGCAGTCGGTTACACCGGTAAAAGAAAAAGTATATAAGCCAGGTACCGATGAATTGGTGCCTTTCAGTCAGTTGGCGGTGACGGGCGGTTATATTAATATGTATAAAGCGGTAGAAATAGCCACGCGCACCAAAGGCAAACGGGTGTACGAGTGGGGTGGCAAGAATAAGAAGAATAGTAAAGAACCGGTAGCGATACCATAATAAAAAAATAAAAAGATGAGAGCATAAGAGGATAGGGGAATGGGACGTTCCTATCACCCTATCCTCTGATTTCCCATCCTCATTTAATCAGTACTTCCTTCAGGAAATTTTCTCCCAATTCATCATTTAATTTGGTAAGAATATCGCCACGCGTGTAACTTAATTCTTGCCGCAGCGGCGCCGAATCTACGGTAATGTACAATTTTTGATTGCGAATGCGCAACTCGGTCGTGTGCTCGGTAACCGTTTTACCCATTAACTTTTTCCATAATTCTTCTACTTTCGATTGATTGAGTTTTGACTTCAGGCGGTAGGTTTCCACCAGGTCTTTCAGCACTTCTTTGATGCTCTGTTCGTTGGTTTTTCTCATGTCTTTGGAATTTTTTTAAGAAGATAAAGTTGCTATGCCATTGTCAATTTTAAATTTCTGGTACGGCGTATTTAGTTGTTCGACAATTTCCGTTACACGATGCTCGTCGGTGTCCGTAATAAAAATTTGTCCAAAGGATTTTTCTAACAATAGTTTTAACAACTGGGAGACACGAGTTTTGTCCAATTTATCAAAAATATCATCAAGTAGTAGCAAAGGTTGCATTTTTTTTTCACGCCGCAGGATTTCGTACTGGGCGAGTTTGAGCGCCAACACCAGTGATTTCAACTGTCCTTGCGAGGCAAACTGTTTGGCGGAGTAGCCATTGATTTTCAAATCCAACTCGTCTTTATGAATGCCGGTGGTACTGCGTTGCAGGGCACGATCTTTTTCAACGGATTCGGCTAATAATTGTGCAAAAGAAGTATCAATTAACTTTGATTCGTATTGACAATCAATGCTTTCGCGTTGCATTGCAATAAACTGGTAAATATCTTGCAGAATTTTACAAAAGGATGTAATAAATTCCTGACGTTTATTACAAATCAGTTGTGCCGGTTCTATCAATTGTGCGTTATACGTTTCTAATAAACTCTCATTGTAACTGCGTCGTTCGGCAAATTGCTTGAGCAGGGCATTGCGTTGCTCCAAAATTTTATTATAATGTAATAAAGCACGTAAATAAAGCGGATCCAATTGCGATAACGTATTGTCTAAAAAACGTCTGCGTACTTCACTGCCTTCCAGTATAATACTGGTATCATTCGGCGCAATAATCACCACCGGGTACGTCCCGATATGATCCGCCAGGCGAGGGTAGGGGACATCATTGCGTTCAAATTCTTTTTTCTTGCGCGGCATTACTTTAGCCACGATTTTATCGCGCTTGCCGTCTTTTTGAAA
Organism: Saprospiraceae bacterium; assembly: GCA_046314415.1. Lineage (GTDB taxonomy): Bacteria > Bacteroidota > Bacteroidia > Chitinophagales > Saprospiraceae > JADJNW01. The sequence continues at coordinate 4,916 of JBKBWT010000090.1, read as the reverse complement.
CAGCGCCTCCAGGCGAAAAAAATCCGCTCCGTGTCGCACCACATTGCTGTCGGTCAGGCCCGTGTGGCTCTTCGTCATGCATAGGTAATAAACTGCGTCGAGCAGATTGGTTTTTCCCATGCCATTCAAGCCCACAAAGCAATTTACCTGCGGTGAACACACAATGGATTGCTGTTCGTAATTCTTGAAATTCGTCAGTTTGAGTTGTTCAATGTGCAAAATAAAACGCGCTTTAACACAAAAGTAGCAAAAATGCAGCACTTCGGAAGAAAGTATTCTGGTTACACCGTAATTCGGCGGCGCCGAGCCAGTACCTGCCAGGTATCCGTCACCGCACCATTTTCCACCACCTGAGCTGCTTCGTACAAATTAACTGTAGGACAAATATGATATGGAATACCATATATTACATCACCTACCTGAATATCATTCCAGTTATTTACTTTTACCACACCATGCTCTTCGCTCTGGCTAATTAATTCGTAATCAGGCAAATTTACAAAACGAATTCTTTTATCTATCGGATTTTCGGCGGCAATGGCTTTATGCCCCATGTCAATAGCTATAATACCCGGCGCCGGTTTTGAAATAACCCGGGTTAATATTAAAGCTGCATGTTGAAAATCTTGTTCCTGCAATTGGTCGCCGTAGCCCCAATCCCATAGCACACAAGTGCCTGGACTGCAAAAAACTTCGGCGCGCAGGGCATGTGTGGTAAAGGCGGGAGTTCCACCGGCTATAATAATCGGTTCGGGTAACCCCAATTCTTTAATTTTGGTAATAAAATCATTTACGGATGTAAAGCCTGTATCAATTTTTGCTTTGCGTTCGTTGAAATTTGCATCGCGCAGGTGCCCATCATACACATGTAAGCCATGTAAATGTAAATTGGGCTGCTGATGAATGAATTGATATAACTCTAATAACGCTGCATTGACCGGGTGCCCGGAGCGATTCATGCCGTTATTTACATCTATAAAAATATCCGCCACCAGATTAGCCTCCGTAAGACGTTGATTATGAAGGAGTACGTTATTTCTATCATCCAATAATGATGCAATAAATACATCAGGATATAATGTTTTTAGCTGAATCAGCCGGTCAATTTTAGGACCTACTAACTGATGCGCAATAATGATATATTTGCCACCAGCCATCGCTACCATTTCGGCTTCGGCGATGGTAGCGCACTTGAATTTTGTAATGCCTGCCTCCAGCAGCATTTGCACAATTTCCGGGGTTTTATTGGTCTTGATATGCACCATCAATCTTTGGGGATCAGCGGCAATATCAATCATTTTGTTAATATTATATTGGATTCGCTCTTTGTAAAATAACAACGCCGGAGAATCTACAACTGCTTCATTTTTTATAATATGCCAATTATCTTGCATGGGTATGGATTTTAAATGTTTTATACAAAATATAACAGTTCAATACTTTATATAATATTTAAAAATAACTGTATGTTAATCTTTTACAGCTCTTTTCCAAACAAATATATTGTTGACTTCCAAGTGTTTACTAAATTTATTTTTCTCTAATACTTTAAAAGAAGCAATGTTTTCCTGTTCCGTTTCTGCCGTTATATACTTCACCGAAGGCTGGGTTGCTGCCCATTTTATCATAGCACCTACCGCTTCGGTCATATAGCCTTTACCCTGAAAAGCATCATAAGTACCATAGCCAATTTCAATTTCGCCCCGCTCATTTGGTTTTCCTTTAAAACAAAGGTCCCCGACCATGCAGTTTTCTGATTTTAATATCATAGTCCACAGCGTGTAAAAAAGTGGATTCCGGCGCTTATCCGCTACATTCGGCAGAATGCCAAGCTGCAAAGCCTCCAGCAAATCGGCAGAAATAGTACGTGGGGTAGGAGTGAGCTGCAATTCCTTATCCAAGGAAAAATCGTTTTTTATATATTTTAAAAGTTGCTTATAAGTCAATGGTAGCAAGATCAAACGTTCGGTCTCAAGCATATTTTTTTATTTACGATTCAACTGCGCGAGGACTGTTTTCGCTTTACGAGACAAAATCGGATAAACTTTTGAATATTTGCTCACGCCAGAACATTTTTATCCACCAGGCATTCTACATCATTGTGCAGCCATAAAAAAGATGCCGGTAAATAAGTTGTAATTGTAGCGTGTAATAATTGCTGCATAATTTGCTTTTTATTACTACCGGTAACTAATAATATAATTTTTTTAGCTTGTAATATATCTTTTATGCCTAATGTGATGCCGTAAGTCGGCTTTTGTTGCATGGCTTGTGCCATCGAATGCTGCATGGAATCTGCCGTGAGCTTGGCGACATGACAATGCGGCGTTAATGCTGCCGCCGGTTCGTTAAACCCGATATGCCCATTTTTGCCAAGCCCCAGAATGCACAGATCGACAGTACTTTGTGTATCTAATATATTCTGCATGCGTTTGCATTCCAACTGCGGGTCAGCTGCATCACTCCTGAAAGACAAATAGCGTTCTGAACTGATTTTCAATGGTTTAACCAGGTTTTCCTGTAAAAAAGATTCACACGTTTGCGGATCATCCATCGGTACGCCGCCCCATTCATCGAGTTTTAACAAGCGCAAGGCACTAAATAAATCAGGGTTTTTATTATAATATTCTACTAATAATTGATATGTTTTTAAAGGAGAATTGCCGGTGGCAGCACATAATAAGCTATTCTTTTTTATTTCTAAAGTATTTAAAATCAATTTTTTAGCTGCTTCACTTAGGGCGTTATAATCATTAAAATAGCTGATTTTCATTTGCAATACATTCTAATAAAAATTTTAAAATCGTTTATAAAATAATTTCCTGTACTTGACCGGTGATACCGCCAATCGCCTTCAAACTGGTGGTGCCGCATTTCATCCCCCAATGGACGCAATCCACTAAGGGTTTGTTTAGCAGCCAGTTACGCATAAAGCCTGCATCAAAATTATCTCCGGCACCAGTCGTGTCCACAATTGCCAGATCTTCGGTCAGCGTATCGGGAATGCTAAAGCGGGTAATTTTATCTTTTTGAAAAGCAATGGCACCCTCCGCGCCGCATTTTACCACCACCAGTTCGCACAGTTGCGCTAAAGCTTTGCCGGCTTCGATGGTGTCAAAACGCCCGGATATGAGCATAGCTTCCTCTTCATTAGGTAGTAATACATTTATAAAAGGCAGAATATTTTGAACCTTGTGCCAATCGCCATGCGGTGCCCAATTGGTATCTAAAGAAACTGTAATACCTCGTTTTTTTAATTCTGGCAAAAATTCCAACCAAAAATCCTGAAACTGTTCGAGTAAATAATAACCGGCAATATGCCAATGTCGTGTATTTTCTATCCAATCGGCTTGAATATCAGCCGGTTGTAAGGCGCTAATGGAGCCTAAATACGTAAGCATCGCCCGGTCTTTACCATCCGAAAGCCCGACGCCCACTGCCGTTTTGCAAGTTTTATCAATTGTAACAAATTCAGTGGAAATCTGTAATAATTTCAACTTATTTAGTAAAATATCGCCAAAGATATCATTCCCTACTTTGCCAAGAAAGCCGATTTTGCCGCCTAATTTGGTAAATTGGGAAGCAAAAATTGCCGCCGAGCCCCCTACATCAGCCGTATAATCCTCAATAAATTGCTCGGCTTGACCGTAGCGCGGGCGCACATTGCCGGTGAATAATAAATCAATACAAAGATCGGCTACTACAAAAATATCGTATTTTGTATTCATTATCAGAAAATTAAACGTAAATATTTTTTAAAATATTATACGTTTGTTATGGGCGCTTCCAAAGTTTATAAGGTTTGTCCACATCGGTTTTGAAGGGTAATTCTACCTTGCGACCCGTACCTGCCGATTCGTAAGCAGCAAAAATTACTTCCAGTACCGCCCTGCCGTCTTCGCCGGTCACCAAGGGTTGTTTATCATTTTTAATACAATCGGTGAAATGCGCAAATTCCTGCGGGAAACCATAGTTCCAGGCTTCTTCATAAATGACATAACTCCAGCCCACCGTATTGCCTGCTTTTTCTACCGCATAACCGATGCCCTTATTACTATAGGTCTGAATAGAATTACCTTGTAAAACATCTGCATATGCAACTCCCTCAGAACCATGTATTTCTGCACGGTCATCCATGCCGCCCAGCTTAGTCCAGCTCTCTTCGGCTATTGCTACCACGCCATTTTCAAATTCTAATATGATAATGGCGTTGTCATCACCAATGGTTTTGTCCGTGTGCACATACGTACCCATTTGCGCGTACACCGACTTAATTTTCGGGCGACCCAGCACCCAACGGAAAAATTCAATGCCATGACAGCCCATATCCATCGTAACGCCGCCGCCGGAGCGCTCCACATCCCAGAAATGCGGCGCATGCGGACCATCATGTTTTTCCGATTGTTTTAATAAAACCGGCTTGCCCAACGCCCCTTCATCCAATAGCGCTTTCAGGCGCACGTATTTGGGCGTAAAGCACAATTCTTCGGCATACATCAATTTTACATTCGCTTTTTTACATGCTTCTATCATTAAATCGGCTTCTGCCAGATTCATACATAATGGTTTTTCGCATATTACATGTTTTCCAGCCGCCGCAGCCTTTAATGTGATATCACAATGTAAATAATTCGGTGCGCCGATTACAATCACATCAATTTCCGGCATTGCCAGCATTTGCTCCAGCTCAGTGAAATGATGGGGAATCCCGTGCTGTTTGGCAAATTTTTCGGCATTGCCCGGCGTGGGCGACATCACGGCGATGATTTCGGCATCCGCCACACTTTTGATCGATTCGGTATGAATGGTCGTAATGAATTGAGAACCAACGAGTCCGTAACCAACTTTTTTGCTCATGTGTTAAGTCGTTGAATTGGGTTTTAAATGAAGGTAGTGACTGAGCAAATGTAACGAAG
>JBKBWT010000089.1:0-17898 GCA_046314415.1 Saprospiraceae bacterium | reverse complement strand
TGGTTGGCTATCAAATAGTCCACATACAACTCGAAAGTAGCTGGAAATTTCATCCTCCAAAGGTCGTAACTGTCAAAGAACTTTTTTTTCCTAATTTTTTACCTGCGTAATCTCAGTTATTCTAATTCAATTGGGGCAGATGACGATTGCTTCCGATACCCAAAGTGGGAAACTGCGACAAGAATAGTAGTATCATGGTTATTTGCTTGCTGCGGCAATGCCCTATCCAAACCAACTTGGTACGAAGAAAAATCTCATTTGCCCTTTTTCCCTTCCTTTCTGCTGAAAATTAGCATTTCTATAAATAATTCGTGTGTAATCCACACTATCAACCAAATTAATTTCTAAATTCAGCGCATCAATTCGTTTTAGTTTTCTGATTATTACCGAATTAATGCTTGAGTAATGTGGAGCGCTATCCGTGTTAAAACGTTTATTTTTATCGGTTGCATGGCTACTGTGTTATGCATTTGGACGGGCTGTCGGCAGGAAAATACTTTGTTTGTAAAGCTCGATAACAAAAAAATCGGCGTCGATTTTAATAATGATATTACCGAATATGATACTTTAAGTATTCTCAATTCCGAATTTATTTACAATGGCGGCGGTGTCGGCATCGGCGATTTAAATGGCGACGGACTCCAGGATCTTTATTTTACCGGCAATCAGGTTGATAATAAGCTCTATCTGAATAAAGGAAATTTGCAATTTGAAGAGGTCACCACGCAAGCCAATGCACAGAAGTACCCGGGGCAATGGTCGTCAGGTATTAATATGATCGACATTAATCGCGACGGTAAACTTGATATTTACATTTGTAATACTTTTATTAACGATCCGACTAAAAGAAAAAACCTTTTATTTATTAATCAAGGTAATAACGATCAAAAAATTCCCCAATTTAAAGAAATGGCGGCGGAATACGGCATCGCTGATACCACGCACTCCTCCAACGCCCAGTTTTTTGATTATGATAATGACGGCGATCTCGATTTATTCATCGCTGTTAATTATATGGATACTAAATATCCTAATCAATATTTTCCTAAAGTAACCGATGGTTCCTCGCCTAACCGCGACCGCCTCTACCGCAATGATTGGGACGAAACCGCTGGACACCCCGTCTTTACTGATGTTTCTGACAATGCGGGTATCAAACTCGACGGTTACAGCCACAGCGCGCTCATCACCGATTTTAATGACGACGGCTGGCTCGACATTTACGTGGCAAATGATTATATAACGAATGATCTGATTTATATTAATAATCAGGACGGAACATTTACCAATCATGTTGCGGCTATTTTCAAACACCAGGCGGCTTCCGCTATGGGCAGTGATGTATCGGATGTAAATAACGACGGCAGATTGGATTTTTTTACTACCGAAATGATGCCTTATTATAATAAACGTAAAAAATTATTTCTCAACGCCAATAATTATAATAATTATATCAATAACGAAAAGTACGGCTATGAATATCAGTACGCCCGCAATACTTTGCAGATAAATCAAGGGAATGATCCTGGCACGGGGTTGCCGATTTTTAGTGAGGTGGCGTTTCTGGGAAATGTGCAGGAAACCGAGTGGAGCTGGACGCCGTTGCTCGCTGATTTTGATAATGATGGCAAGCGCGATCTCTTTGTTACCAATGGCTTCCCGCGCGATGTTACCGATCATGATTTTGGGGCTTACCGCAGTAATTATAGTTATTTAGTGGCACCGCTCGACTTGCAGGCACAAATTCCGCAGATTAAAGTGCCCAAATTTGCTTTCAAAAACGAGGGCGACCTGCGTTTTTCTGATGCTTCTAAAGCCTGGGGCGTGGACGTGCCCGCGTTCACCAATGGCGCGGCTTACGGCGATTTGGATAACGACGGCGATCTGGATCTGGTACTAAATAATATTGACGATCCGGCATTTATTTTTAAAAATACCCTAAATGATCATAAAAAAAATACAGCTAATTACATCCGTATTAAATTAATCGGCGATCCTAAAAATCCCGATGCCATCGGGGCTAAAGTGACCGCTTACTTCAACGGCGAAAGCCAATCGGCGCAGGTTTTGTCGGCGCGGGGCTATATTTCCACTTCCGAAAATATCATTCATTTTGGTTTGGGCAGCGCCACTAAAGTTGATTCGCTGGTTATTACATTACCGGGTAATAAAAAAGTAAAAGTAAATAATATAGTTGTAAATCAACTAAATGAAATAAAGTTAGAAAATATTAATACATCGGTCATAGCCAATAATTCGGACGCTTTATTTGATGTCGTCAATCCGGCACAGTTGGGGCTGGCTTATATCCACCGTGATACTGATTATATAGATTTTAATTTTCAGAAAACCTTGCCGCATAAGTTTTCACATTATGGTCCGAGCATTGCGGTAGGTGATGTGAACGGCGACGGCTTGGAGGATGCGTATCTCAGCGGCAGCGCCATGTCGGAGGGCACCTGGTTATTACAAAATAAAGCCGGAAATTTTACACAAAAGCCGGTGACATATAAAATTGATCCGGATAAAAAAGAAGAAGAACTGGGCAGTTTATTATTTGATGCTGATAATGATGGTGATCTGGACCTTTATTTAGTGCATGGCGGCAATCAATATGATGTGGGAGTATCATATTATCAAGATGTATTGTATGTAAATGACGGAAAGGGTAATTTTACCTTCGCACCTAACGCACTTCCTAAGGAAACGGCATGCGGACAAGTAGTGAAAGCCGCTGATTTTGAGGGAGATGGCGATCTGGATTTGTTTGTCGGCGGGCGTGTGCTGCCGCATGCTTATCCGAAAACGGATCAGAGTTTTATATTAAGAAATGATTCAAAAAGTAAAGATAATCCGGTATTTACCAATATTACCGAGCAAGTTTTACCTGAATTAAGGGAAATCGGCATGGTAAGTGATGCCTTGTGGACGGATTTTAATAAGGATAATCAGCCGGATTTAATCGTAGCCGGTGAATGGATGCCCTTGACTTTTTTACAAAATGTAGGTGGAAAATTTAAAAATATTACATCACAAACCGGAATTGGGGATAAACTGGGCTGGTGGACAAGTCTGGCGGGCGGCGATTTTGATAATGATGGTGATATCGATTATATAGCGGGTAATTTTGGTGAAAATATTTACTTCCAATGTAATAACGAGCAGCCATTGCGCCTTTATGCTAAAGATTTTGATAAAAACGGCTTGTACGATCCTTTTTTATCCTGCTACTGGCAAGATTCACTGGGCAATCGGCAAGAATATTTTTATCATACCCGCGATGATATGATTAAACAATTGGTGCTCATTCGTCGCAAATTTCAAACGTATGGCGCTTTTGGCGAGGCGACTGTAGCCGATGTATTTAGTAAAGAAGAATTACAAGATGCCCAAATATTACAATCCAATTGGTTGAAAACCAGTTTGGTAGAAAATTTAGGTAATGGTAAATTCAATGTTATTGCATTGCCGACGGCGGCACAATTAGCACCAATTTACGGAATTTTACCATATGATGTAGATGCAGATGGCTTATTGGATATTATGCTGGTGGGAAATGATTTTGGGATGGAATTATTACAAGGGCGCGCCGATGCTTTTAATGGCTTGGTTTTAAAAAATACCGGAAAAAATCAATTTAAACCGCTGGGTATTAACGAAAGTCATTTCTTCGTTCCGCAAGATGCACGAGCTTTGACGAGCCTGCGGTTGGGTAACGGGCAGCAGTTGATTCTGGCAACGCAGAACCGGGGCGAATTAAAAATATTTTCGCCCAAGTTATTGAATACCAAGGCTGTTGCGGCGCAAATATCAGAAGTAAAAGCCCAGTTGACTTTGAACAATGGTCAAAAGCGATTGCAAGAGTTGTATTGGGGACATACATTCTTGTCACAAGCATCCCGGCAAATATTGCTCAATAACAACGTAATAGAAATTGAATTTTTTGATAATAAAAATGTTTTGACCCGGAAAATCAAAGGAAATGAGGCATTGTCCTCTGCTAAATGAAACACGATTAAGCCAAACACACACTAGTTATGAAAAGTAAATTATGGATATGGATTGTAATATTGTTATTATATGCCTGCAATAACAATACACAAGCGACGAAGCAACCCGCCATTTCGGATGTGGAATATCTCCACGCTGCCCAAAAAAAACTGACAGACATCATTGTGTTGGATATTTTTTCGCCGCCGGTAGCGAGCCGGGTGTACGTGTATCCGTTGCTGGCAGCCTATGAAGCCGGTAAATTCGTCAAAGCCGACGCTAAATCCATTACCGATCAATTACATGGTTTTGAGAAAATGCCGCTGCCCGAAAGTGGCAAGGAATATGATTTTACGGTGGCGGCTATTAAAGCCCTCTGCACCACTGCCCCGAAAGTGATTTTTTCGACGCAGGAAATGAAAGATTTTGAAGATAAAACCCTGGCAGAACTCAAAGCTCGTTCGTCAGAAGAGGTTTACAATCGCTCGATTGCACTCGGGCAGCAGGTGGCGGAGATAGTGATGAAACGCATGGCAAAAGATAATTATAACGAAACCCGGGGTATGGCGCGATTTGAAGTGAAAGCCGATGTAGCCGGGCGCTGGGTACCCACGCCACCCGATTATGCCGATGCAGTAGAGCCGCACTGGACCAAAATGAAGCCGCTGGTAATGGATTCTTCGGCACATTGCGCGGCGATACCTGCCGACCCCTACAGCGAAGACCCCAACAGTCCCTTTTGGAAGGAAGTACAGGAAGTATATGCAATCAGTAAAAATATTACGCCTGAGCAGGAAGAAATCATTACTTTTTGGGATGATAACCCCTTCGTTTCCAGGCATAAAGGGCATTTGATGTTTCAGGATAAAAAAATGACACCCGGCGGGCACTGGTTGGCGATATGTCAACTCTTTTTAAAAGAGAAAAAAATTGGCATGTATGAATCGTTGAATGCGTATGCGCTCACCTCGGTGGCATTATATGATGCGTTCATCAGTTGCTGGGAGGAGAAATACCGGAGTTTGCGCCTGCGCCCGGAAACGGTCATCAGCGCCAAAATTGACAAAGAATGGCACCCGTACCTCATCACGCCGCCTTTTCCGGCTTACACCAGTGGTCACAGCACGGTTTCGTCGGCAGCAGCCGAGGTTTTAACCGGATTGTTTGGTGACAATCAGCCTTTTACAGATACTACCGAAAAAGAATATGGCTTGCCGGTGCGCTCTTTTTCATCTTTCCGGCAGGCTGCGCAGGAGGCTTCGATGAGTCGGGTGTACGCGGGCATTCATTATCGGTCGGATTGTGATAATGGGAATGAACAAGGTGCCAGAGTAGGGCAATTGGTACTGAATAGAATAAAATTAAATGATCAGAAAATGATTGGTGATAATAGTTCACAATGAAAATGAGTATATAAATATATGCTAATTAACAGAAAATCATCAAACTAAATTTTATTATAAATCTATATTTTATAACCGCCTATACAAAACCGCCAATATCATCTGAAACCAGATTGTGATATATTGTAAATCATTTTTTGCAATAGTGCTGAGAAGCATGATATAATTTTACCTACAATCTAAAAGTTTGGTGTATGAATCAGGTTCGGCAACAGATTGAAACGGATGTAAGTCGTTCTACCAGAGGCGTTTATTGTTATACGCAAGAGGTAAATGAATCTAATATTCCAATGTATTCACATGATAAGGGGAAATTAATTTATACGGAAAGTGGCACGGTATATGTCATAACGGAGCAAAAAAACCAGTATTTACTGCCGCGTCATTTTATATGGATTCCCTCCGGTATCATGCATAGCATCCAGGGTGATAATACGCATGTAATTATTCGTACTTTGTTTTTTCAAAATCAACCGGAAGATCATGAATTCTTTAAACAAATCGGGGTGTATCCGATGAATGATCTGCTCCTGGAAATGATTAATTACACGAAAAACTGGAAAGGCGCGATTCTGCCGGAAGATCAGCAACGTTATACGTTTGTAATGGCAATCAAAGCGATTTTGCCGGAGTTGAGCAAACAAAAATTACCATTTGAACTGCCGGTAGCGAAAGACAATCGCCTGAAAATGATCACCGCTTATTTGCAGGATAATCTTTCCAGCCCGCTGCATCTGTCCGAAATTGCCACGCAATTTGGCTTGAGCGAGCGCTCCCTCGCGCGTTTGTTTCAGAGTGACCTGCGCATGTCGTATATCAAATACCTGCGTACCTTGCGCATTATTCATGCTTTGGAATTATTGGCGACTACCAAGCTGAGTATCAATGAGATCGCATTTAAAGTAGGGTACGATAGCTTTCCAACTTTTAGTAATATGTTTCACCAGATGGTAGGGGTAAGACCTAAAACGTATTTACAGCAGAAGTCATGAATGGTGTAATAATGATTGTGGCACATTCCAAAAATGTGCCACAATTAATGAAAATGAGTCTATTTTACATTGTTATAATCAATAATATTATAAACTTATTTTAATTCTCTGATTTTTACATTTTTAAAATAAACCGTATTGCCATGATCTTGTAATAAGATCGGTCCACGCTCCATCATACCGAATCCTTCGCCCCATTGTGCATACTTGCTACGCGCCACCAATGCCCGATAAATATTGCTACCACGCTCATATTCAACTACTTTGAAGCCATTGAGCCAATGCTGCACCACGTTATCCGGGCGTACCACGATGCGTCCATAATTCCATTCGCCGATTTTACGCTGAAAACGTGCTTCTACTTTCGTGGACGGGATCAAATCATATAAGCTCGCTAAAGTGCGATTGCCCACCACGCCTTCCTTGGCATCCGGGTGTTTGGCGTCATCCAATAATTGATATTCCAAGCCGATAGCCGAGCCACCTTTCGAATCATATTGCTCATTTACAAAATATTTAATGCCCGAATTAGCGCCTTCCGTGAGTTTGAATTCAAAACTCAATTCAAAAGCTTTAAATTTTTCATTGCTTAAAATATCGCCATAACTTCTTGATTCTGAGCCATCTGAGCCTTGTATTTTGAGAATGCCATCCGTGACTGACCAGCCTTCGGTTGGAGCCGTCGTTTTAAATGCCGTATGCCAGCCACTCAGATCATTGCCATTAAATAATAATTTCCAGCCCTGCTTTTTTTCCTGGTCAGTCAGGGTATTTAATTCCATATTTTGTACCGGTGTATCGTCTAAAGGACTGGCTTTCAGGTTTTTACCGGTTTGAATGCGAATGTTACGCCAGCGCACCTTGCGCCCCACATCTTCCGGTTTATTAATAGAATGCACCTGCAATGCAATAAATCCCGTTTCTTTTAAGGTATCTACTAAATAAGCCACCGGAACGCCATTGATCCAGGTGCGGCAGGTATTGCCAATGGCTTCAATGCGATATTTATTCCACTGTTCTTTGTTTTTGAAAGCCTTTTGTCCGGCAGGATTGATGCTGGGAATGTAAAGCCAGCCGCGCCGCGCTTCGTCATAAATGCCTCCAGACCAGGCTCTTGCAGAAGGATCAATCTCGATTTGCCAGCCGTGTACCCGACCGTTTTCAAAATCTGCTTTGGATTGGCTGCGAATTTGAATACCTGAATTCAAACCATCGTCCACCGTTAATTCTAATTCTAATATAAAATCATCATAATTTTTTTCCGTGCAAAGGAAAGAATTAGGCGTATCGGCTACAGAAGTACCAATAATAACGCCGTTTTCCACTTTGTAAGTTGCTTTACCGCCGCGCTGCACCCAGCCTTTGAGGGTTTTGCCATCAAAGAGGGACGTCCATTGCCCGTTTTGAGCCGCGGAAGTAAATGTGATGATTAAACATGTAATAAAAAAGATGAATTGTTTCATGTTTTTATATTTTTATGCCATATTTTGTAATGGATTGCATGCTGTTATGTTATATGTTATTATTTGTTAATAAGGGCTTGCTGCCTCAGATATTTGGCAACTTCCAGCCATTTTGATAACGAGCCGCTAAAATTTTATTGGCTTTTTTATCATTGGTCAATTGCTTGGCAGCATCCCATTGCAAAGGTTTGCCCAGGCGCAGCGAGGCATTGCCCAGATTACAAAGAATCGCCACCTTGGCGCCTTCTTCTACCGAGCACTTCAGGTCGGAAATTTTTCTAGACTTTATTACATCTACAAAATTCACCATGTGTTTCTCCAAACCATTGTCGCTCTGCTTAGTCCAGGCTACTGCTTCGAGGTCTTTATTGTGCGGCAGCACTTCCCAGCCTTCGCGATTCACCGTGAGTACGCCATTTTGACCTTGAAAACTAATGCCATGTCCTTTGCCGCTGTAATGACTGCGCGAGCCCATGGCGTGTTCCCAGGTCAGTTGAAATTTGTCAAATTCATAAACCGTGCTTTGTACGTCGGGCGTTTCGCGGGCATCGCCGGGATAAACGCGTTTGCCTCCGGAGGAATAAATCGATTTTGGTGCGGCATTACCCAATGCAAAAATCGGAATATCCAATAAATGCACGCCCCAGTCGGTCATCAAGCCACCGGCATAATCCCAATACCAGCGGAAGGTGTAATGAAATCGATTTTGATTGAACGGACGTTTCGGAGCCGGACCGAGCCACATATCATAATTAACGCCGCCCGGCACCGCCCCATCGGGTACAATGGGCAGATTGGGCTGAGGACTGGCAATCCAGGTACGTGCTCCAAAAATATTGCCCAGTTTGCCCGATTTTACATACGCTACGGCATCCTGAAAATGCTGTTGGCTACGCTGCCATTGCCCGACCTGCACGGCGCGATTGTAATTTTTAGCCGCTGCCACCATGGCATTACATTCCTCCACGGTGAGCGCGAGCGGTTTTTCTACATACACATCTTTGCCTGCCATACAAGCTTCGATGGTGATGAGCGCGTGCCAATGGTCGGGTGTGCCAACAATAACCGCGTCTATGTCCTTGCGTTCCAGTACTTTACGATAATCGGAATACGTATCGGCTTTGCCGCCCATTTTTTCCAGATCGGCTTTGCGTTGTGACAAAATATTTTCATCTACATCGCAGAGCGCAACACATTCCGCCTGACCGGTTTTTAATAATGCATTTAAGTTCGACCAGCCCATGCCTTTGCAACCGATGAGTGCAAATTGAATTTTATCATTAGGAAAAAAAGGATTGCCCATCACTACGGAAGTTGGTAAAATACTCGCAATGGCGGCGCTGCCGGCTATTTTAGAAGATTGGTTTAGAAAGTCTCGTCTTTTCATAAATCTGTATGATTGCGATTTATAAAATAAGTAATAATTTTAGTAATATGCGTTGAAATTCCGATATTACATTCCACCCAATTTAAAAGACGTGCAAAAAGTCGCTTGCACCTGACTGGGAATTTACTAAAAGGTGTTTGAAATTGATTTAATGCTGACTTATGCATTCATTGCTATTTTTATTCCGGCTGGTATTTGCATTGCCCGTGCTGCCCTTCATGTATTGGCAGGGGCAACAGGTGTGGCGGCGCTTGCCGGTGCCCGTCGGTGCACAGGGAGATGCGTTTGGCGCTTGTACCGGCGCAGGCGCACCCATGAATATATTGCTATTAGGTGAATCAACAGTGGCGGGCGTGGGGGTAAAATATTACGAACAAACCATCAGTGCAAAGCTGGCAACAGAATTGGCTCAGCGCTTGCAGCAAACGATATGCTGGCACGCGATTGGTCAAATTGGCGCGAAAGTGGGCTTTGCCCGAAAAAATTTCCTGCCGCAAATTGACACCAGCATTCATTATGATGTTATTATTATTTTATTAGGTGTGAATGATACGGTGCAACTCACGCCGCCCGGTATTTGGCAACGGGAATTATTTAAATTGATAAAAACTTTACAAAAAATTCAGCCTCAAGCACTTATTTATGTCGGAAACTTGCCACCCGTTACAGAATTCGGCGTTATTCCACAGCCCTCCCGTGCTTTTTTAGGTTGGCACCATCAATTATTGATTCGTGCTACCCAGCAAATATTACAAAATCAGCCCAATATTGTCGTTAGTCAACTCCGCTTTAAAAACTTGCCCGCTCATTATTTTTCCGAGGATGGGGTGCACCCATCGGAAGCAGGCTATGCCTATTGGGCAGGAAAAATCGCAGCAGAACTTGCACCTTTTTTAGTAAAATAAGAGATTGAAATGATAAAATGTAATAAAAATTTATCAGGAAGCTTATGTTATTACATGGAAGCGTGAATGTTGATTTTATATGTAAATTAAAATAAATATTATATCCGACTACATTTCTTGCCAGATAACTGCACCGGTTTGATCAATGTACGCCCATTTCCCTGCTGTTTCGACCCAAGCCAGCCCGTCGCGGAACGGAAAAACCATATCATATTTTGGGGTAATTATCATTTTATTATGCTTATTTACAAAGCCCCAATGCGCATTTACTTGTACCGGCGCTAAGCCTTGACTAAAAATACCGGCGTCTTTGTATTGAAAATCAATTACTTGCCCGCCTTTTTTATCAATAAAACCAAAAGCTTTGCCATTTAGTATCGGTGCTAAACCTTCGCTGAAATCACCGGCAAAATGATAAGTTGGAGGAATTATTATATTGCCGTCGATATTGATATAACCGTATTTACTATTTTTTATAAAAACTGCCATCTCATCGGCAAATTCTCCAAAAGGCTCATTGAGAAGGATATCAAATTGCGGCTCGAGCAGTACCTCACTAAAACGATGTACCAAGCCCCACTGCTGCGCAGCAACAATAACAGCTACATCTCCCTGAAAATCAAGACATTCGTCGTAGGGTAGTGCCATGATTTCCTCACCAGTTCTATCAATATAACTCCAGCCATCGTGCGTTTTTACCGGCGCTAATCCTTTGCAAAAAGCACCGGCGGCTGCAAATTTTGGTTCAATCACAAACGCTCCGCTCGGGTCGATATAACCCCAGCGACCATTGCTGCGAACAGCAGCTAAACCTTCGCTAAAGTCTTGATTCTCTTCAAATTGTGGCTCAATCGCCAGATTGCCGTGCGTATCCAGGTAGCCCCAGCGGCGCACCAGTTGCACCCGCGCCAGCCCTTCTTCAAAATGCCCGACATAATTGAACAAACGCTTGATGAGTAGCCTGCCCAGGCTGTCAATGGGCACCATCCGATCGTTGAGCAACACGCGGGAAAAGCCATTGTAAAAATCTTCTGCTTCGAGATATTGTGGCTCGATGATAAGCTCACCCTGAGCGTTGATAAACCCAAAACGTCCGTTTTCGCGAACGCGAAACAAAGGCTGATCGAACTCAAAAGCGGGTTTGCCCGTTCCGTTGGAGTGAAACAGATCAAGCTGGCTTTGCGCCAAATCCCTTTGCCGGTGCGGTGTTGACTTTGCCATCGGGTGCGAAGATACGTTTTTTGGTTGATAGGGTGATAGACCGATGAGGTGATGGGGTTTATTAAATAATATTTTAAAATCTAAACAAAAAGTTTGATAAATTTGTCCTTGATAAGCAACTACAATTCGTATTTTGGAGTTTGTAACAATTTACAATCAAAAATCAGCAATTTCTCATCCAATGATGCGCGACGATTTTCCGGAGGCGGGATCGGATTACATGGGCGGCGAATGTGATGGTTACGAGTATCGTACGATATTTGCAGGCACGAATCTGGAGCATAGTTTCCAGATGATTCGTGCGTTTTTGCAGGAAGAAGGCTATGCCGCAGTGCCACTGCCCAAGGATGCTGCGGAGTTGGAATTATTTCGGCTGCCGACGCGCAACCGGCAAATTTTGATGTTTGAAGACAATGGCTACGTGCACAATCCGATCAAAATTCTCTTTCCACCCGACCGGCGCAAGCGTACCGCATTGATTCTCTGTGTTTATAACGAAAAAGACCCAATGCATTTGTTGAAATTTCATCGCGTTTTGGAACGGAGAAAAGAGGAGGGGCTGATGTTTTGAGTTTAAATTTTCCTATTTTATATTTTTATTTGAGGTTGATAAAAAGTCAAATATCAAATAAAAAATAATCAGAACGCACACTTCCCAATACCCACGAAAATAGCCACCCACACCAAGCCTTTGATGAGGAAAAATAAAAACCCGGCAATGCCAACACGCTTGAGCCACACTTGAAATTTGGAGGACATGATGGGTGAATTTTTTACAAGAAACCACACAATGGCGCTTTTTGTTTAACTATTTACAGAAGTAGCCTTGCTGGATGCACTGTTCTTCGTCTAACTATTATACATACTTTACCCGCCCGTTATTTCAATTATTTATTGTAAAAAGGATTGCAAAAAAATCAAAGGTCTTATTGTCAAACCTACACAAAGATTCTCTAAATTCACGTTTTTGCAGATAAGTACCTAATTTTATTTGGAATCATCAACTAATCTAAACCAATCAATTCGTACAGCGATGAGAGGAATATTTGTAATATTAGGAATGCTGGTATTTATAACCAGCTTACTATTAACTGCTTGTAACAATCGTTCGGAGCAACCGCGCATTCTGGTTTTTAGTAAAACCGCGGGATACCGGCACTCGTCTATTCCCAAAGGGGTAGCGGCGATTCGTCAATTGGGCAAAGAAAATAATTTTGCAGTAGATACCACCGAGGATGCCAACTGGTTTACCGAAGATACGCTGAAAAAGTACGCAGCAGTCGTATTTCTGAGTACGACGGGCGATGTGCTGAACCATATCCAGGAGGCAGAATTTGAACGCTACATTCAGGCAGGCGGCGGCTTTGCGGGCATTCACGCGGCTACGGACACCGAGTACGACTGGGGTTGGTACGGACGCATGGTGGGCGGTTATTTTCAAAGTCACCCGCCGGGCGTACACGAGGCAGTGCTCAATGTAGTGGATAAAAGCCATGGCTCTACCAAACATTTACCGGATGATTGGAAGCGTACCGATGAATGGTATAATTTCAAGAAATTAAACCCGGATGTAAATGTTTTAATGAAAATTGATGAAAAGACGTATAAAGGTGGTGAAAATGGCGAGAATCACCCCATGAGTTGGTATCATGAATATGACGGTGGTCGCGCGTGGTACACGGCACTCGGGCATACCGAT
Organism: Saprospiraceae bacterium; assembly: GCA_046314415.1. Lineage (GTDB taxonomy): Bacteria > Bacteroidota > Bacteroidia > Chitinophagales > Saprospiraceae > JADJNW01. Next base: position 4,838 of record JBKBWT010000089.1, on the reverse strand, counting down.
GAATCGTACAGCGAACCTGACTTTTTAAAACATATCTTAGGCGGTATTAAATATGCTATTGGCAAGAATAAAGCTTTAAATTATAAAAAAGCCGTAACTTATAAAGTGCCTGAAGAAGAGCGCTTTACAAAGACGCCACTCGTACAGGGCGAGTTTTTTGAGCCAACGGAAATGACCATTTTGCCCAATTTCGATATCTTAATCGGGCAGCGCCGCGGCGAGGTGTTATTATATAAAAATGGAACTACGGGTGTTAAACAGGCGCTCTTTTTAAATGTATATCACAAGACTAACACGCCCGGTGTTAATGCCGAGGAGGGTTTGATGGGGATTCAGAAAGACCCCGATTTTGCGCGTAATAAATACGTATATATTTTTTACAGCCCGATTGATACATCGGTGAATCGCTTGTCGCGCTTTACTTTTGAAAATGATACGCTGACCTCCGAAAAAGTGATTTTACAATTCTATTCGCAGCGCGAAATTTGTTGTCATACCGGTGGTTCCATTGCCTTTGGCAAGGATCGCTTACTGTATCTTTCGACCGGTGATAACTCGACGCCTTTTGATGAAGAAGGCAACCCTTATGCCAATCACGGTTTTGGTCCTTTAGATGATCGCCCTGGCAAGGAGCAGTACGATGCGCGTCGCTCTTCGAGTAATACCAATGACCTGCGCGGCAAAATTTTGCGTATTAAAATCAATGAAAACGGCACGTACGAAATTCCCGATGGCAACCTCTTCCCGAAAAATGAAAAGAAAGCCCGTCCGGAAATTTATGTGATGGGCAACCGCAATCCCTACCGCATTTCCGTGGATCAGAAGAATGGCTACCTGTACTGGGGTGAGGTGGGTCCTGACGCGAATGCCGACAGTATGGAGACGCGTGGACCACGCGGTTACGATGAGTTGAATCAGGCGCGGCAGGCGGGTTACTTCGGCTGGCCCCTATTTGTAGGCAACAATTATCCGTATCGTCGGCACAACTATGCGACCGGTGAAAACGGTGAAGCGTTCGACCCGGCGAAACCCATCAACGACTCGCGCAACAACACGGGCTTGCGCGAACTGCCGCCGGTCAGCCCGGCTTTCATTTGGTACCCTTACGGCGATTCGCCAGATTTTCCACAGGTTGGATCGGGTGGGCGCAATGCCATGGCGGGTCCGATTTACTACACGGATATGTTCCCGGCAGAAACCAGATTACCCGATTATTTCAATGGCAAGCTCTTTTTCTACGACTGGATTCGTGGCTGGATTAAACTGGTCTCCACGCGCCCCAACGGCGATTTTGATAAAATGGAGCCTTTCATGCCCAATACTAAATTCATCAACCCGATTGACATGGAGGTAGGACCCGACGGACGCATTTATGTGCTGGAATACGGTTCTGGTTGGTTTAGTAAAAATCCCGACGCCGGGCTATACCGTATTGATTACAACGGTGGCAACATGGCACCCACGGTGCACGAAGTGGCTATTGATAAAGCCTCCGGTAAGCTGCCTTTAAAGGTGACCGTAACATTGACTGCAACCGACCCTGAGCGCGATCAATTATCCTATATCTGGCATATCAACAATACCCGGGAAGTAACGACCAAAGCACCTACATTGGAATTGGATTTGACGGAGGCGGGCGACTATATCATCTACGCAGAAGTAGCAGACGGCAAAGGCGGGGTGACCAAGAGCCAGCAGGTGTATGCCTACGCCGGTAACGAAGCACCCACGGTAGATATTGAAATTCAGGGTAACTCGATGTTTTACTTCCCCGGTCAGCCGGTGAAATACGCGGTAAAAGTGGCGGATAAAGATTCACCGGGCACGCCCATTGATCAAAATAGCCTGGTAGTCGTTGCCGATTACCTGGAAGGTACAGATAAAGTTGCGCTCTCGCAGGGGCACCAGATTCTGAGCGAAGCCGCTATGGGTAAAAATTTGATGGAATCGCTGGATTGCAAAGCTTGTCACAAAGAAGCGGAAAAGTCCATCGGTCCTTCGTATCTCGCTGTAGCGCAGCGTTATCAGAAAGATCCGAACGCCGTACCTTATCTGGTGGGCAAAATCATCAAAGGCGGTGGCGGTGTATGGGGCGAAACTGCCATGGCGGCACACCCGAATTTGAGCGAACAGGATGCGCGTCAGATCGTAGCCTGGATTCAATCGCTGGCTGCAGCTCCGGTGAAAGTAAAATCCCTGCCAATTGCAGGTTCGGTAAGCCCAACCGCGAATAAACCCTTGAAAGACAATGGCGTACTGTACCTCACCGCCACTTATACCGATAAGGGTGGACCCGGTTTGAAGCCGCTTTCAACGACCAAGGTAGTGACTTTGCGCAACAGCAGCCTCTCTTTCAAAACGATTGAAAAGAATGAGTACCAAGGCTTTTCGCCAATGGAATTCAACGGAAGGTCTTTAATGATTATGCCACCGTCGGAGGGTTGGTTTATGATGGATAGCCTGGATTTGCGTGGGGTACAACAAGTAGCCTTCGCCTTGGGCTGGCAGGAGGCGCCCGTTCCGGCGTGCACGTTTGAAATTCATTTGGATAAACCCGATGGACCCAAGATTGGCGAAGCGAATTTTGCCGGCGTGAGCAAGCAAACCCCTGGGCTTAATTTCCAAAGCTTTGCAGCGCCGATTCAACCTGTAACAGATGGAAAATTACACAAACTTTATATCATTGCTAAAATAAAAGGCGGCGGCTCTAATGCCATGGCACTGTCGGGCATGCAATTGCTGGCAGCACGATAACCCAACGCTTTTGAATTTTTAAAACGGATCTGGTGGTCAACGCATCATCAGATCCGTTTTTTATTAAAAAATGATTGCCCGAATGGGATTAGATTGCTGACAGCACTCCAAGTGCTGTCAGCAATCTAATCCTGCTCCTGCTGCTATTTTGATCTTCTGAAGTAAGTTGAAGCACCTATCAAGGTAAGATAAAGAACCTCTACAGGTGCTGCATGGAACCTATGGGGTTCTTTGACATGGTCTAAAAAAACCGGACAGAAAAGTTGCTTAACTTTACGGTATGGCAGGACAAAAAACAAAAAGCAAATTCTTTTGCAACCGAAATTTGAGTTGCTTGTCTAATAATGAAACATGAGCAATGAAAGTCATCATTTTTCTGACAAAGCTATAGTTGCTAAAATCTTGGGGGGAAACCCTCAGGATTTTGCTGTTGTAGTGATACATACAGAAAAATTGGTAACTCAGATTGTAAAGAAAATGACGACCAATGAAGATGACCAAAAAGACCTGATGCAAGATATTTATCTGAAAGCCTATCAAAATTTGCCGTCTTTTCAATTCAAATCCAAATTATCAACCTGGATTGCCAACATTGCTTACAATACCACGATCAATTATCTTCAAAAAAAGAAAATTCCAATCATCGAAATTGAAAAAATAATCGAGGACAAATTGATAGTAAGCGAAAATGTAGAGTTGGAAACGATCAAAACAGAAGCCGTAGAAATTCTTACCAAAGAAATAAATAAACTGCCACCGTTACTCAAAACTTTAATTACACTGTATCATTTGGAAGAATTGCCCAATAAGGAAATTTCGGAAATTACCAATTTACCTGAAGGTACTATAAAAAGTTATTTATATAGAGCCAGGAAAATCCTTAAAGACAACGTCAATCATCATTATAAAAATGAGGAATTATGAAAAGCATCCATTTAACTGACGAAATATTACAAGCATTTTTATTAAAAGAGATCCAGGATGATGCCATAGCCACGCATCTTGCAGGGTGCTCGGAGTGCCGGGAAAGACTTAAAGAATATCAATTCTTGATAGATAGTGTGCAGAAAATTAAAACAGAAACTTTTTCTTTTGATGTAACAACTTTGGCAATGAATAATATTATGCTTTATGAGAAGAAAAAAAGTAGAAGTCAGGAATTGATTTTTTGGGGACTTTTGATAGGTCTCTTCATCGGCATTTCATCTTTTTCCATTCCTTTTATACCCCTGATACTTGATATTTTTTATTCAAAGTCTATCATAACAACGCTATTGGTGATGGGAACAGGTTTAGGAGTATTACTTTTTTTACTGGCTGACATTACCCGGCAATACAAAGCGAAAGAGGATAAAATATTTAAAAATAATTTGCAACCGACACTTTAACCAGCTGTCTAATAAAGTGTAATTCATAATCAATCAGGTAATGAAAAGTTTATTGACAAGTATAATAATTCTCCTGGCAACAGTTCAGGCTTTTGCACAAAACAAACCAATAACAGATAATAAGTCAACCGCTATTGAGCCTGCGACAGTAGAACCTGTAAGCGAAATAGTACTTCCAATTTTATTTATTGCATTTTTGGTATTTATGCTCATTACATTGATTAAATACTTTTTAGAATTTCGATTAAAAAACAAATTAATCGCCAGAGGAATGTCCGAACCGCTATCCGCTTATTTATTAAATAAAAATGCCCAGGAAAAACAGCATGAAGCAATTAAATTGGCTATTTTATTTTGTGGAATCGGTACAGGTTTGACATTTACTTACTTGACTGCCCCCATTCATATTCATTCCTTAGCGATTATGGCTTTTAGCCTCGGACTGAGTTATTTAGCTTATTTCTTCTACTTGCGGAGGTAAAAAACAAAGGTTATAACCCGTCATTTTTATTGCAAAATTTAATACTTCACTTGGTGAGGGTGATAATGTATTGCTCAAAAAAAATTACGCAATCATTTATTAGACTTGCGTCAAATTGATTATCAGCATATTAAAAAATTCCAAAGACCGGCACAAATACCCAATATCATATCCATATCATATTGGCGCTTCATTCTGATTTGGTTGTAAATAAT
>JBKBWT010000088.1:0-17908 GCA_046314415.1 Saprospiraceae bacterium | reverse complement strand
AGGCTCATGCTCCTTTTTTAACCCCAAATTTAATCAACTTTGATTTTCAACTATTTACATGGACGCAACTCTAATAAAAAATTAAAAAGCATACTGAGCCTGTAAGGTTTCCCGTAAGTGCTTGAGCGAACGCCCCATGTGGGTTTCCACGGTTTTGATTGAAATATGCAAATGTTCGGCAATTTCGTGGTATTTCATGCCATTATCGCGGCTAAGACGGAAAATTTTTCGCCCCTGCGGCGGCAAGGCATTGATGGCATTTTCAATCAAAAGCTCTAATTCTTCCCAGATCGCCCGCTCTTCCGGGCTGTCATAATCGGAAGGAATTTCCGGGCTGATTTCTTCGGGTAGCGTGCGCAGCCGCACCACCTTGCGCAGGTAATCAATGGATTGGTTGCGAACGGATGTAAATAAATAGGATTGCAATGACGATTTGATGACCAGGTTTTCTTTGTTGCGCCAGACCTTCAGGAATACGTCCGATACAATTTCCTCGGCAGCTTCGGTAGAATTTACCAGCGTAAAGGCAAAGCGGCACAAGGGACCATAGTAGGTATGGAAAAGCTCCTCAAAAGTCAGCCCATTGCCATCAAATAAAGCCTTACTAGTAATGATAAAAACAGGTTGCCTCATTGCAATAGCCATAAAAAACGGTTTTAGGTGTTTGCGCAAACGTTTGCGCTTGTAATAATATTAGCTTTTAAGCGAAGAACCCCGAATACACAAAGTTGGGTGGAGTACCACACGCCGAGGCGTGTATTCATTGGTTTTTCTTGCTATTTGTTCCAGAAATAACCGGGCCGCCGCCGCGCCCATTTGTTGACTATGCTGGTCGATGGTGGTCAGTCCAGGCTCTACAAAGGCAGTGAAGGGTTCATTGGCAAAGCCAACCAATGCAATTTCTTCCGGCACTTTTTTACCCACTTGCTTTAGCACCTGCATAGCGCCCAGTGCAGCATAATCGCTGGCAGAGAAAATGGCGTCAGGTGGATCGTTTAATTGCAATAATTTTCGCATTGCGTTGGCACCATCTTCCAAAAACAAGTTGTTAGAATATATAATTAAGGATTCGTCGATCGGAAGTGCATAGGCTTTCAATGCATCCATATAACCACACAGGCGTTCCCGATAGATGTTAATATGCTGTAAACCAGCGAAGTGCGCAATTCTTTTAGCACCTTGGTCAATGAGATGTTCCACCGCCTGGTAAGCGCCCCGGTAATCATCTATTATAACCGTATTAACATCGAGTTTTTCGTAAACGCGATCGTATAATACCAGCGCTACACCTTTCTCTTTTAATTGTGCAAAGTGCTGATAATCTTGGGTTTCTTTAGCAATAGAGGCAATAATACCGTCTGCCCGCAGGCGCAGGAGGGCTTCAAGGTTACGCTTTTCACTTTCGTATTGATCGTTCGACTGGCAGATGATGACACTATACCCGGCTTTATTGACTTCCTCTTCGATGCCCCGCACCACTTGCGCAAAAAAACTGCGGTCGGCAGTGGGCACCAGTACGCCGACTATATAACTACGACCGCTGCGCAACGCTGACGCGATTTGATTATGCTGATAATTCAACTTTTTTGCAGCCGCCAGCACCGCTTTTCGCATCCCTTCACTAATGCGGCTATTGCCATTCAAGGCACGCGACACCGTGGAGGCGGTCACATTCAGCTCCCGAGCAATATCTTCGATGGTGGATTTTTTTGCCATTTTTATTACTCTGCGCAAACGTTTGCACAATGTATTGACTTTTTAGAATTTGGCAAAATTATTTTTGTAATTTTTTCTTTGCTTATAAATTATACTGTAAAAGAGGATTTATAAGAAATATAATTTTAAAAATTAGCTCCATCAACTGAGGGGTGCCCATGCACCAAAAGCGTCGCTTTTTTCATCTGGTATCTCAAGATTAACCTCCAATTTGCTATTTTCATTTGGACTAAAATAGAATTGCTCTTTTGCGGCTATCCAAAACCATAATTTTTTAGTAAATTTGGAGAACTAATCTTACCAGGCATGTAACTTTTCTGAAAATAAGAAACATTTTGTTGATTTTCAGGGTTTTTTAAAAGCACAACAACGATTAGTATAATCATTTTTAAGAACTCGCAAAACCACACTATATGGCTTTTTTAAAATTCACGCGAGTGCCCAGGCACAAGCAATTCGAGTATAAACCCCGTTTTTGGAATCCAGAGAAAGAAGAGTTGGAGGAGCGTCTGAAACGTACAGAAGAGTTGAAAAGCGATGACCCTGAGGCGATTAAAGCGCGTATATCCAGTGGCTTTCGTAATAAAGGTTACGGCTATGGCGACCGTGAGTTGTCTTTCCGTCGGCGGGAGACCAAACGCTCCAATTATACGTTACTATTAATTGTTGCAATTCTCTTGTTTGCTTTTTGGTATTTCATTACCAACTATTTGCCACAGTGGGCAAGTTTGTTTGAATCAGGGACAAATTAAGTAATTTTTTTATACAGAAAGAACTCATAATGACGGATGTCATTCAATTGTTACCAGATGCGATAGCCAATCAGATTGCGGCGGGTGAAGTCATTCAGCGTCCGGCTTCGGTGGTGAAAGAATTGATGGAGAATGCGATCGATGCGGGCGCCACCAGTATCAAACTCATTGTCAAGGAAGCCGGTAAGAGCTTAATCCAGGTAATTGATAACGGATGCGGCATGTCGGAAACCGATGCCCGCATGAGTTTCGAGCGACACGCTACTTCCAAAATCCGCGATGCGCATGACTTATTTGCGATTCGCACGATGGGTTTTCGTGGCGAGGCATTGGCATCTATCGCCGCAGTCGCCCAGGTAGAAATGCGTACCTGCCGGGAGATGGATGAAATGGGAGTACGTATTCTCATTGAGGGTTCGGAGGTGAAAAAACAGGAAGCCTGTCAAAGTCCGGTTGGTACGAATTTATCGGTTAAAAATTTATTTTACAATGTGCCGGCTCGGCGTAATTTTTTGAAAAACAATTCAGTAGAGTTGCGACATATTTTAGATGAGTTCCAACGTATTGCGATTGCTTACTCCGAAATTCACTTTTCTTTACATCATAATAATGCCGAGATTTTCCATTTACCAGCCGGGAATCTGCGCCAGCGGCTTACCGGTGTTTTTGGCAATCATACGAATAAAAAGCTGGTGCCGGTGAATGAAGACACCGATACAGTGCGCATTCACGGATTTGTAGGAAAGCCCGAATTTGCTAAGAAAACCCGGGGCGAACAGTTGTTTTTTGTCAATCGGCGCTTCATCAAAAGCGGCTACCTCAATCACGCAATCATGAGTGCTTACGAGGATTTGCTGCCGCAGGAAGCCTTTCCATTATATGCCATTTTTATTGATATTGATCCGGCCCAGATTGATATCAACGTGCATCCGACCAAGCAGGAGATTAAATTTGAAGATGAACGACTGATTTACAACTACTTAAAGGTTTCGGTACGACATGCTTTGGGACGCCATAGCATCACGCCGACTTTGGATTTTGATGAAGAAACAACCCTGGCTTCGATGCGCATTGCAATGCAACCGCAAGGTCAACCAACCGTAGGCAGTTCTAACTTTACCACTATTCCGAGTCGTGCTTTTGACCAAGATGAGGATCGTCGGCAGCAAAGTAATCTGGAAAACTGGGAAAAGCTATACGCGGGCTTGGCAAATGAGAACGCTGAATCAGCCACATCGCCTACTGCTTTAACCTTAGAAAGCCGCTGGTCTTCAGACATTGAAACACCCGAAGCGCCGCAGCCCGGTTTTACGGTGACGAATAAAGAACCCTACCAAATTCATAATGCCTTCATTGTCAGTCATATTCGCTCAGGTTTTTTATTGTTAGACCAGCAAGCTGCGCACGAACGCATCCTGTTTGAAAAATACCTTAAAATACTTAATGATCGCACTGCTTCAACGCAGCAAACCCTCTTTCCGGCTACCATCAATCTGGCACCGGCACAAGCTGCATTACTAAAAGATATTCTAAAAGATATAAATCTGTTAGGGTTTGATATTCAGGAATTTGGTGGCAATACTTTTCTGGTACATGGCGTCCCGCCAGAATTAGCCGGCAGTGCAAATGAAACGGCAATCATTGAATCCCTGCTGGAACAATACCAAAACAACATGGAGTTGCGGCTCTCGATGCGCGAAAACATTGCCAGAGCGATGGCACGTAGCGCTGCTATCAAGCGCGGACAAAGCCTGACGGTGGAAGAAATGAAATCACTGATTGATCGGCTCTTTGCCTGCGAATTGCCTTACAAAAGCCCCACTGGTCGAAATTGTTTCCTTACCTTTGAACTGGATGACCTTGAAAAACGGTTTTCTCAGATGTGAAATTTGAGATTGGAAATATGAAATGCAGTGCAATCATCCTTTGTAAATCGTAAATTGTCCCTCACGCTATGTTTAGATTGACCGACGTTGTCCGAAATTTGCTGATTCTCAATGTGTTATTTTACCTGGCTTATTTTGTAGTCAGTGAAGGAATCATGAATTCGCTGGCGCTGCGTTATCCCGGTTCGCCGGAGTTTCGCCCCTGGCAGTTTGTTACTTATTTCTTTATGCATTCGCGCACCGATTTCGGGCATATTCTCTTTAATATGCTGGGGCTGGTGATATTTGGCGGGGTGTTGGAAATGGTGTGGGGACCAAGGCGATTCCTCGCTTATTACATTCTGTGTGCATTGGGGGCAGCGGCATTACATATTTTTATCATTCATCTGGAAATCTCTACCCTTAATCAAGCCATTGGCGCATTCCAGGCAGCGCCGAGTTATGATACCTTCTGGCAATTTTTTAAACATATTCAATTCAGCGATTTCATTCCGCAACTGGAGAAAGATGTAATAAATTTGGGAAATCTTATTCACGAAAATGCTAATGCATATACACCTCAGGCAGTGAACTTAATGCAACAATTAGTGATTGGAAAGGCTGGGGTGCCAATGGTAGGAGCATCGGGGGCGATTTTTGGCTTGTTATTGGCGTACGGCATCAAATTTCCGGAGAATGAATTAATTATTTTTCCGATTCCAGTGCCGGTGAAAGCAAAATATTACATTCCGCTTTTGATTGTTGCGGAGTTTTTCTTCGGGGTACAACGGGTAGCCGGTGACAATGTGGCGCATTTTGCGCACCTGGGAGGCGCTCTGATGGGCTTAATCCTGATTTTATTTGGGCGTTACACGGGGAAATCGTTCTAGTCCGCGATCGAACTACTACTCTGACACTTTTGTTCTCTCTGAGTAGCAGCGATTTTTTTGAAAATCATGGTAAAAGATGCTATTTTTGGAAGAAATTAGTAATACAAAATTGAAATGTTGCAGTCTATTTGGGAAGATGTAAAGCGGGAATTTAGTTACGGCAACATGGTGACGCGAGTTATCATCGTCAATGTAGTCGTCTTCATATTGGTCAATCTGATTAATGTATTGTTAAAAATTACCGGCGGCTGGCAACCTTCATCTTCCTTTCGGGAGATCGTAGAATTTTTCAGTTTGTCGTCTGATGGGTGGTTTGTGCTCACGCATCCCTGGGTGATTTTTACCCATATGTTTTTGCATGTTGACTTTTGGCATATCCTTTGGAATATGCTGTACCTTTATTGGTTTGGGCGCATTGTCGGTGATTTTATTGGCAATCAACGGGTTATGCCAATTTATCTGCTCGGTGGACTAGCTGGCGCACTGCTCTTTTTCATCACGGCTAATTTCTTGCCTTATGCACCCGGAAAAGTCACGGCGCTAGGTGCTTCAGGAGCGGTGATGGCAATGGTGGTGGCAGCCGGAGCAATTGCGCCGGATTACATTGTCCGCCTGTTGTTTTTGGGCGATGTAAAACTAAAGTACATTGTTTTTGTGCTGGTCGTACTGGATTTACTGGCATTGGCGAATAATATCAATACTGGTGGGCACTTTGCGCACTTAGGGGGTGCAGCGATGGGCTGGATTTTTGTGCGTCAACTACGCGAAGGCCGAGACTGGGCTTTGCCGGTCAATGCCGTGCTGGATAGAATCTATCGTCCTTTCCAACGACAGGCACGACCACCCCGGCGCCCTCACATGGCTTATAAAAATCCGAATCGTCCGCGTACCGCCAACCGCCGAGCTACTTCCAGCGCGCCAACCGCAGAAGAACTTTCGCATCAGGATCGGCTGGATTTAATTTTGGATAAGATTAAACAGTCCGGCTACGACAGTTTAACGGAGGATGAGAAAGAATTTTTATTCAACGCCAGCAAAAAATAAGCATTTTTCTGCATTTACCCGGTTATGAAGCGCGTTCCTACAATGATGTAACAATTGTAAATAAAGTTAAGTAGAAAGCTTTGAAAACACGGTTCAATCTCATTCGCTGGGCAAATGTGGGTTTAATTCTCATCACTTTTCTGTGTTATCTGGCACCTTATGTAAGCCCGGCAAGTTTCTGGCCCCTGGCATTCTTTGGCTTACTTTACCCTTGGTTGTTGTTACTACATGTATTGTTTATCCTTTTCTGGGCAAGCATGCGCAGTAAGTATTTCCTTTTTTCGCTGGGCTGTGTCGTGCTGGGATGGGGGCATGTCAAAAGCCTGGTTGGCATTCATTACAGCAGCGTACCCGACCACGAACAAAGTATTGCCGTAGTAACATTCAATGCACATAGCATGAAAAACTACCGCCACAAGCGCAGCCCGGTAGAAACGATAGAGTTAGCCAATGTTTTTAACAATAAAAAAGTAGAAATCCTTTGTTTGCAGGAATTCATCGGCTACCCTGGTTTTCGTAAATCCTATGTGGATTACATCAAAAAAGAACAGGGGCTCTCGCACAGCCATTGGCAAGCCGGCAATGAACTCGCCATTTTTTCCGCCTATCCCATTGTAAAAATCGAACAAAAACGCTTCAATCATACCAACGGTTATCAGATTGCCGATATCAATGTCAAGGGCACCGTCATTCGGGTGTTTAATGTCCATTTGCAAAGCAATGCGGTTTCTACGATTGCCGACCAGATCGCCGCAGATGACCAATTGGAAGAAAAAGAAGCCCTGCGCAAAGTGCGTACCATGGCGGGTAAATTCAAACGTGCTGCGCAAAAACGCGCGCGCCAGGCGGAGGAAATTGCCGCCGCCATTGCCAATAGCCCTTATCCGGTAGTTGTTTGTGGGGATTTTAATGACATTCCGCAATCGTACACTTACCACCAACTGAGCCGGGGCATGCAAGATACGTTTAAGGCAAAAGGCGCAGGCATCGGCGTGACGTATGCCGGCAGCATTCCTGGGCTGCGCATTGATTTTGTGCTGGCTTCGCCCCATTTTAAAGTACTCGACTACGAAAAACGGCGCACTTCTTTCTCCGATCACCGTCCTGTCGCCAGTCTCCTGGCAATGCCTTTGCCCTAAGCTTTCGGTTAGTTCGTCGTTTGCAAACGAAACAGAACACAGCTTTGAAAAAAGCCCATTCCGCGCCTTTCAGTCGGTAAAACCGACAATAATACCAAATTTGAAATGAGAAGGCGTAAATAAGAAAACATTAAACCATTAAAAATCAGCAGTTTGATCAATTGTCAATATTCCATTATCAATTGAAAATAGTATAATTATTGCGTTTTTTGCAACAAAACCTCAATTTCCCGCAACAAAACCTCAATTGTCGGCAATTAAACTTCATTCCATGGCAATAAAAACTCATTTTCCCGCAATAAAACTTCAATTCTCGGCAATGAAAAATGAAGTTTTTGTACCAAGAATTAAAAACTATGTTCTAAAAATTAAATCTTTTGCAACAAAAATTAAAAGTTTTGCGCTGAGAATTGAATCATATGTACCAGGAATTTAAATATATGCACCAGAAATTGAATTGTATGTACCAAGAATTTAAATAAATGCGCCAAGAATTGAATTGTATGTACCAAAAATCTAAATGAATGCATCGGAAATTGAATTGTATGCGCCAGAAATTGAATCTTTTGTAAGAAAAATTCAACGCGTTGTAGTAAAAAATGAACACCTGGCAATAAGAAAGCAGGTTATTGCCAGGGTATAATGAGTTGTTAATCAAGGTACTATGTCGGCAGCATGATAGATGAATCACAATAAAAATAGGGAGTCTTGCGGTTTGCTTAGGAATTGACTCGCACGACGCTACAATTGTAGCAACCCGGTTTGGCATTGTGAATATGCAGGTATTGAATGGCTGGATCGCCAAATAGTTGTTGAATGGTTTCCTCCAACTGCGTACCTTCCACGACTACTGCCTGAAGCATCCAGCCCGCTGCATTATAAGCGCGAACCGACAAGAGGCGATGGCGTAATATGTGCGGAATTTCATTCACCTGCGGTTGCGCGGTGGGCACGTTGCGGCGTACAAAAATGGGTCCACCGGCACGATAAGGCGCATCCGTTTGATGATGTTGGTAATGCAGTAACAAAACCGCTTCGCCTACTTCGGCATCTTGCAGACTGACGCGGCAGGGAAAGCCGGGTTTTCGATCTACGGTCATGCGCGAAGCTCCTTGTTGCTGAAGTTCCTGGTCGCTGAGGTCGAATAAATGCGTAAATGCCGTATCGGGTAATGCCTGAATTTGAAAATTGAAGGTATTCATGCTTCTTTTTTTCTACAAAATTCGGCGGTTATAGCCAGGTGCTCAACCCGAAACTTGCTGAAAAGCCTGCCTAAATGGATTGAGCTAATTCGCGCTAGGCACCGCCCAAGTTTTATGTACCTTTGCCGAAATGTAAGCAATGGAGCATGCGAACTTTATTTCGGAATATTAAAACCCTCGTGCAGGCAGAAACCGCACCGCGTCAGGTGGTGAAAGGGGCAGAAATGGCGCATTTGCCGGTGATCCACGACGCTTTTTTATGCATTGAACAAGGAAAGATTCACAGCTTTGGCGAGATGAAAGATTGTCCTGCCGCTGCAGATGAGGTAGTGGACGTAGCGGGGCGCATGATTTTTCCGTGCTGGTGCGACTCGCACACGCATTTGGTGTTTGCGCGAAGCCGAGAGGAGGAGTTTGTAGATCGCATCAAGGGTTTGACCTACGAAGAGATTGCGCAACGGGGTGGCGGTATCCTGAATTCAGCGCGGCGGCTGCGTGAAACACCGGAGGAAATCTTACTGGAACAAGCCTACGAGCGACTCATCGAAATTCAACACTATGGCACCGGGGCGGTAGAAATCAAGAGCGGTTATGGATTAAGCGTAGCGGGCGAGTTGAAAATGCTGCGCGTGATTCGGCGTTTGCAACAAATGTCGGATATGACCATCAAGGCAACTTTCCTTGGGGCGCATGCATTGCCATTGGAATTCCGCGACAATCGAGCGGCGTACATTGATTTGATTATCAATGAAATGTTACCCAATATTGCCGAAGAAGGACTGGCGGATTATATAGACGTCTTTTGTGAAAAGAACTTTTTCACCGTAGAGGAGACCGAAAAGCTGATGGAAGCCGGTTTAAAATTTGGTTTAAAGCCGAAAATTCATACCAATCAGTTTAATTCCCTGGGCGGCATTGAAGTGAGCGTTCGCCACCAGGCTGTCTCAGTGGATCATTTGGAAGTCTTGAATGAAGAAGAAATTACAGTTTTGCTAACGGGCGACACTATGCCCACGTTGTTACCTACCGCCCCGTTTTTCCTGCGCGACCCCTATCCACCGGCTCGTCGTATGATTGACGCGGGTTTGCCGGTAGCACTGGCGACTGACTTCAATCCGGGGTCTTCCCCTTCCGGGCGAATGCCGTTTGTGCTGTCGCTGGCATGCATTCAAATGCGGATGACACCTGAAGAGGCGATTCATGCGGCTACCATCAATGGGGCAGCTGCGTTGGAAATAGCGCACACGTACGGAAGCATTGCCGTTGGAAAAAAAGCTAACTTCTTCATTACCAAGCCCATACCCTCCGTTGCTTATTTGCCGTATGCCTTTGGCAGCGATGTAATCGAACGCGTTTTTATTCAGGGGAAGCCGGTTTAAAATTATTAAAAAATCGAAAGTTGTAATTTTCCACAATAATTTGACGTTGATAACCCGTAACGCATATTGGCATAAGAAGACTCCATTATGGCGGAGCTTCCCTATTTTTGCCGCACCCCATTGATGATACGACGCAAGCTACATGTGCTTTATAATTTGCGATGTGCCCAATAACCAAAGCTTAAACTAAAAAATAATACCAAATTTGAGATGAGAAGGCGTAATCTGAAAATATTAAACAATTGAAGATCAGTAGTTTAATGAATGATCAATACGCCGTCATCCATTGAAAATAGTATAATATCTATTCTAAAACTCTTGAACCTTCTATAATTTTTAAGGAACATGGTGAAATACATTATCCCAATTGCCTTGCTCGTTTTTGCTGTCAGCCAGCTACAAGCACAACGCCCGACGAGTGTAATCGTGAATGGCTCGCTTGGCAAGCCTTCCACTGCCCGGCAAAAAGCGCCTTGCGGCAATGCCGGTACCATTCGTTTCAGCGGGGTGGTGCGTGGGCAGAGCAATGACGTCACACCGGATACCATTTATCTTTGTTTTGGCGACGAGACCGACATCACGCATAATCGCAATGCGGTTTTTTCAGGTGATCCCGTGCCTTCCACTCCAGCGGGGGTTGGTTATGGCTTTTACAATTGCCGTCCGACCATTGATGGTCCGAACGCTGCTACGATTGCCACCGATTCTTGTCAGGTAAAAACACCGCCGCCTACTCAGGGTCCGTATTACATTGCCGCAGGTAGCAATTTACAAGGCGATATTACCTTGCAAAATGATGGCTTTTTGCAGGATAGATTCAATGGAGGCAATCCGGCTTTGTGGTGGTTTGCCCCTATTACCTATGATGCTTTGACGGGAGGTCAGGCAAATTATGAATCAACCGGTGGTGGTGCAGTGGGATCATGTGTAAGTGCGCGGGTCGATCAAGCCTTTGCGGTAGTGTATCTCAATGCGGTAGAAGCAACCAATATTAATACCAATGTAGGTGCTTCGGGCTGTTCCGGATCATTCCGCGTAAGTGGCGGTTTACCGGAATTCGATTCCAATACACCTTATACGGTAGATATTTCCTTGGATAGCGATCCTTCGATTAAAGGAAGAATCGACAATGTGCCACGCCACGATAGTCTGGTACAATTTTTTGTGCCACAGGCGGGGACTTATACGGTCACTATTGAAGATGGCAAAAGCTGTGGTACCAGTTTTCAGGTAAATATGAGCGGGTGTACTGCTGTCACCTTTACTTTACCTGCGGTGAGTGCGTTGCCGGGTGACAATATTTGTGTGGATGTCACCGTGCAAAATTTCGACAGCATTGGTTCGATGCAATTTTCGATGAGCTGGGACCCCGAAGTGGTACGCTTTGCCAGTGTAGGAGGATTCAATCCGGCATTGACTGGGTTGACTACTAACCAATTCAACGTTAATTCAGGGGCAGGTACTTTAGCTTTGGCTTGGTTTAATACGAATTTAAATGGCGTTACCTTGCCCGATTCCAGTGCTATTTTTGAAGTTTGTTTCAATGTAATCGGCGCACTTGGTGAAGACAGTCCATTACAATTTACCAATAATCCAACCGGACAAGAAATTGGCAGGATTCGACCGGGAGGCATCGAGCAGCTCGGTTTTATTGGGCGCAATGGTATTATTTCTTTAACGACGGATATCATCATTCCATTGGTAGAACGCGATAGTGTGAGTTGCCCCGATGCCATGAACGGAGCTTTCACGGTGGCATTTTTTGGTGGACGACCACCTTATTCCATGCAATACCGCGCCCTCAATCCGCCGGGAACGCTTAGTGCACCCATTCCGATTCCCAGTAGCGGGACAAACGTGCGCATTGACAATCTGGCTGCCGGTGAGTACGAAATTGTGGTAAGCGATAGCGATACACCCGTTAATACCACTACGGATACCATTCGCATTGAACAAGGTCCGCAGTTAGGCATTAGTCTGGTACCAACCCAGCCGACTTGTTTTGGGGACAGTACCGGATCGGTTCGGGCAGTGGTCATTCTCGATGGGGTGGAACAATCCAATCCGGAAAATCGCTTCACCTTCACTTGGAATCGCCCGGTAAACGGCAATGTGTCTGCCCTCAATTCCATTCCTTTTGGTAATTATGCAGTGACCGTTACCGACCGCAATGGTTGTTCGGAAAGCGCGAGTTTAACGCTTTCACAGCCACCACGTATTACAGTTACACCTACTATTAATAATGCAACTTGTACCGGGGCGCAAAATGGTTCGATCAATCTGGCAGTAACCGGCGGTATTCCGGCTTATACCTTGCGCTGGAGCGATGATACGACTGCGAATGTTGCCAATCGACCGAATTTAAATCCCGGACAATATCGGGTGACGATAACAGATCAGAATAGCTGTGTTCGCGAATTTGGTCCTTATAATGTCGGTGCCATTAAAACCCTTTCTATCGAGACCAATGCCATTGATAGCGTCAGTTGTAATGGCGCTAATGATGGTTTGATTCGGGTAACCGGGCGTACCAGTGGTCCTGGAGAAGCCCTTCCATATAACTTTACCTGGCAAGGACCAGGCGCAGTGACGCCAACCAATACGCCAACCACCAGTGCTTTGACTAACATTGGTGCAGGCACTTACATTCTGACCATGTCCGACAGTGATCCGCAAAACTGCCAAGTGGTGGATACTTTTGCAATTACCGAACCAGCTCCGCTGGAAGTTACCCTCGCCAGTCAACAAAATGAAACTTGTGGCACCGGCAATGACGGCGCTGCGACGATCACGGTGACGGGTGGTACATTTCCCTACACCTATGCCTGGACGGGTGGTCAGAATGACTCTACCGCAACAAATTTGTCTGCCGGGCAATACGTCGCTACCGTCCGAGATGCGAATAATTGTGTGGATTCTTTAGAAGTAACCATTACGGCGCCTACGCCACCTACCATTGCACCAATTGCACCTGACACCGTGAGTTGTACCAACAGCACCGATGGCAACCTGAGCGCTTCCGCAACGCCAGTGCCCGGTACGTCCATCACGAGCTATCGCTGGAGCAACGGGCAAACTACGCAAAGTATCAATGGTTTATCGCCGGGAATTTATACCATTACCGTTACCGCCAGCGATGGCTGTATCAATGTAGATTCCGCAATCGTCCTATCGCCGCCACCGGTTGTAATTGATAGTATTGCCTCGGTGTCACCTACCTGTGCCGGTTTTGACAATGGTCGCCTCACGGTTTTTGCCAGTGGTGGCACCGCACCATATCGCTACACTTGGGACAATGGCACCTTGAACGCCAATGTGCGCGGACAATTGCGCGCCGGAAGCTACGTGGTCACCGTGATTGACGCCAATAACTGCGCCCCCGCAATTGACACCGGCGTTGTGACTGATCCCCCAACAATTGATATTACATTCAGTGCCATAGAAGGCGTTAGCTGTTTTGAAAATACTTGCGATGGTAGTGCGACTGCTACCGCGATTTACAGCAATGGTACTACCGGAACTTTTACGTTTGCCTGGGCAAGCAGCGAAGTAGAAACCAACACTGCCAGCTCTACTGCTACACAGCTTTGTGCGGGTAATCAGATTGTTGCTGTGACCGACGCCAATAATTGTTCGAGTATTGACACCGTGAACGTACCCAGTCCACCCGCTATTACAGTACAATTAGATGTGCAGCCGGTGAGTTGCAATAGTTTCTCGGATGGACGGATTACATTGAATCCTGCCGGTGGCGTGCCGCCGTTTACTTTCCAATGGGTGGAAAATGGCGATACCGACAACACGGTTGACAATCTGATGGCAGGTATTTATAATGCCATTATTACCGATAGCAATGGCTGTACCAAAACGCAGATTGTAGAGCTGGATGAACCGGCAGAACTGCAACTGGCGCTGGATCTGAACAGCACCACCCCTTCTGTGAGTTGTAGCGGCGATAACGACGGGCGTATTACCGTAACTTATAATTCAAATGACTCGATCAATCCAGTTGGTCCCACGCCATTCACCTGGTCGAACAACGTAGCCGATCCGGCATCTCCCACTGCACTCAATCTGGCGCCAGGCACTTATTCAGTTACCCTTACTGACGTGAAGGGATGTACCGATACGCTGTCATTTACCATTTTAGAGCCACAACCAATTGTTGCCGTGATTCCGCCGCCGGCGTCACCGCTGTGCTTTGGCGAATCCACCCTGCTGAATATCGATACGGTGTATGGCGGCACAGGTATGAATATTTTCGATTATACGTATCAGATAAATGGCAACGGCTTGCGCTTTACACCCGACCAACCGGCAACAGTATTTGCTGGTATTCAAATCATTACGATTGAAGACCCGGCGGGCTGTACCCGAACCGATACCATCAATATCACGCAACCGGATGAAATTCAGGTCATCTTTGATCCTGCCGAAGTCGAGGTTGAATTGGGTGATTCGATTACTTTGCAACCCATTATCAATTCTTCGCTGCCACTGGCATCATATGCCTGGACGCCGACCGATTCGCTCTCGAATGCCGGTATAGAAAATCCGACTGCCAGTCCGGTACGCAACACGCGTTATACGCTTACGGTGGTAGATGAAAATGGCTGTACGGCTACCGCTTCGGTACTGGTGGATGTGGATTTCAATCGCAATGTTTATATTCCCAATGTCTTTTCGCCGAATGGGGACGGACCCAACGATGAATTCCGCATTTTTACCTGCAATGGGGTCACGGCGATTGAGTCAGTAGCAGTCTTTGACCGCTGGGGCAATCAGGTGTATGCTGCCAACGACCTTACACCCGAATGTTCGGGTATCAAACTCTGGGACGGTCGCTTCAACGGCAAAATGGCAAACCCCGGCGTGTACGTCTATGTCATCGAAATTACCTTCCTCGACGACGTCACCCTCACGTATCGCGGGGATATTACACTGCTGCGATAAAATATTATAAAGGTTATAATAAAAAAAACTGCGCCGATTAATCATGTAATTTGGCGCAGTTTTTTATTTAGTAAATATCAAGATGTAAGCTATTCATTTAGTTTGGTCGGTGGATTCCCGGAGCGGACGACCCATTTTTCATCATATACAGATTTGTAAAAGATTTCCAACTGCGCATTGCCAAAGCCAAACAATTCGCGGAGTCTGATTGCATCTTTTACCGAGCCTTCTACCACCAGCAAGTCGATCACCAGCCCGGGCGGCATCAATTTCCCTTCGGGCAAATTGGTGTGTACAAAGCTAATCGTCGTATCTGTAGGATAAATTTTGCTGTAAATAAAATTCGCCGGATCCATTCGGAACGTACTATCCTGATAATGCACCAGCACCTTTTCGATGAAAGCCGGTCCGATGCCATTATTCGTCAAACAAAAAGAGTAAGCGTCCTCTCTGGGTCCCCGATTAAATAGCTCCAGATACGGCAACGCCGAGGCATATTGCTGTTTGCGGGTCAGATTGGTCTGATAATATAATAAAAAAAAGGTACCTAAGCTGATCAAAAAAGCCAGCACACTCAAGGTTTTGTCCAGGTTCCAGCTTTGAAAGAAGCGGCGTTTAGTAGGCATAATGAAACTAAATAGATTATAATATTGTTTTAAATTATTATATTATACTAATACCTCTGAAAAAGTAATCATCAGCATACATCATGATATTTGACTTCCAATTGGGCAATAGCGTGCACCCATTTTAAGCATTCGTACTGTTGCGTGGCGAAGGCGAATTGTTGTTGGACGTTGATTTGTAATGGGCGAGTAATAATTGACAAAAAGGAACGTAATTTTCATGATAATTCATTTACAATTTTTTCTATTTTTATCTTTAAAGTAGGTAATAAATTAGTAGCAGTGTACCAAACGACTTCATAATCTACCTCCAAATAGTCATGGATTAACTTATCACGCATTCCCGCCATTTTCTTCCATTCAACACTGGGGTGGGCTTCTCGAAAAGTAATAGATAGCTTTTTCGTAGCTTCGCCTATAATTTCAAAATTTCTAACCACTGCGTCTTTCACCATTTGATTTTTCAGGAAATCAGCCTCATTCATATCTTCGATGTACTCAAAAATATTATTAATACAATTTGAAATATGCTGCACATAAATAATATCTTTCTTTTCCACTATGCAATCATTTTTAAATCTCTTTCTACAAAGGGCAAAATAAGCGGGCTTAAAGCATTACGCGTCACTAAATCTACTTTGATGCCAAGCGCCTCCGTCAAATCCATTTCCAACCCAACCAAGTCCAATAAAGTCAGCCGTTTACCAAAGGTTACCAATAAATCCAAGTCACTGTCTTGACTTTGCTCGCCCCGTGCATACGAGCCAAACACGCCTATTTCCTTCGGCTCGAAGGGCGCAAGGATGGTTTTGATGGTTTGTTGTTGGGTGTAATCAAGCATACGCTATTTATTAAAAATTTTGCTCAAAAAGTTCTTTACTTCTTCAAAGTCAGCAATAATGCCCATTACTGTTCCGATAAATGCAAATACAGCTATAACTGAAGATAATTGTTTAAAATTTATATGTGTTAAAATTTGCTGTTCTCTACTACTGGATATAAGGCCAAATGAGGACAAGACTCGAAAAGGTAAATTAATAAGTGCTGAGATTCCAGAATGGAACCATTTTAAAGGATTATACAAATTATGAATCTCCATAGAAAGTAAATTTTCCACAAATCCTATATACCGTATTAAACTATCATCAGCAAAATTTATATCTACTACATCAATTGTTCCATCTCTAAATTTAGGAATAGTATTAATTAGTACTTGATAATTCTTGATTATGTAGGGTGCAAACGCAGGCCTATAACTCATTTTTTCGAGAATATCAATCTCTGTCTGAAGGCTGTAAGAAGATTTTAATAGCCTTTCGTATAAGAAATGATTCAATACTTCATTTTCCTTATACTCAAATACAAGGCGAGCAAAATCATTTCTATAATCAGTAATATAAATTAATTTGTTTTTAAAATTCCTTACTTTTATAAAAACATCCAATAATCCTAATAATAAGATTGCAAAGAAAAAAGTAACAAAAAATGACATTTGTGCTTTATTTTTAAAAAGCAAAATAAGAATTTAATCAAAATAAAACAATTCCCGCAGTGCATTCAGGTACTGCGGGAATGTCAAAAGTTTTCCGAAATCTCAAAGATTTCGGAAAACTGGAATTACCCCAAGCCCAAAATCTTCCGATTCGTCTCCTCATCCGCCGCGCCACCGGCGAAGTCATCAAAGGCTTTTTCCGTCACTTCGATGATGTGGCTTTCGATGAATGGAGCGCCCTCGCGCGCGCCTTGCTCCGGCGATTTGATGCAGCATTCCCATTCGAGCACTGCCCAGCCGTCGAAATCATATTGCGATAATTTACTAAATATTGCCCCGAAATCTACCTGCCCGTCGCCCAGCGAGCGGAAACGCCCGGCACGATTCACCCAATCTTCATAGCCGCCGTACACGCCGGAACGCCCGGTAGGATTGAATTCGGCGTCCTTGACGTGGAACATTTTTATAAATTCATGATAAATATCAATATATTGTAAATAATCGAGCTGTTGTAATACAAAATGCGAGGGATCATATAATAAATTCACCCGTGGGTGATTGTTCGTCGCTTCGAGGAAACGCTCAAACGTCGCGCCATCGTGCAGGTCTTCGCCGGGGTGCACTTCGTAACAAACGTCCACGCCCGCTTCATCATACGCATTCAAAATCGGCATCCAACGTGCCGCCAATTCCTTAAAACCCGTATCTACTAAGCCTTTCGGGCGCTGGGGCCAAGGATAAACCGTGGGCCAAAGCAAGGCACCGGAGAAGGTCACGGAGCGATCAATGCCCAGATTTTTACTGGCTTTACTGGCATAAATGACTTGCTGCGTCGCCCATTCCTGGCGGG
>JBKBWT010000087.1:5663-18021 GCA_046314415.1 Saprospiraceae bacterium | reverse complement strand
GGATGAAATTATTTTGGAAGGCGATCAGATTACGTACTATACGCTGCTCGACGAAGCCTCGGCTAAAGCCTTGAAACCCAAGCCCGATTGCCCGGAGGAAAAGGAATATAAAGAAGCCGGGCTAGGCATTGGTTACATGGAAAAATTTATTTTGAATATAAAAACCGGCGCGGTAACGGCTACCAAAACTTATAAATGCCGGGCAATTTCTTAGTAGTACACTGATTTGTAAAATATTTATGATTCTTATGATTTAAAATCAGCTCTAATCATAATGATCATAAAAATCAGTGTACAATATGAAACGAAAAATCCTGCTTTCCGGCGCGTTTATTTTGCTCACCATTTGGCTGGGTTATGTTGTGCAACGTGCCAATTTCCCGGCTTTAATCATTACTTATAGCACATTTTTTATATTGTATTTTGGAATTACGGTCAGTACTTCGAGTGCCGACCGTAATTTCTGGTGCTGGCTCGGTATTTTATTAAGAGTTATTTTATTATTTAATATTCCTAACTTATCGGATGACCTGTATCGTTTTATCTGGGATGGACGCCTGATTATCAATGGTTTAAATCCGTTCGATCATTTACCTCATTATTATATAGAACATCATATTTTGCCAGAAAGCCTTACACCGGCTTTATACGAGCAGCTTAATTCCAAATCTTATTACACGATTTACCCGCCCATTGCACAAGCCGTTTTTGCACTGGCGTGCTGGCTTTTCCCTTATAATATGCTGGGCAGTATGATAGTAATGAAGCTGATTTTATTATCAGGAGAAATTGGGAGTATTTTATTGATAATCAAAATATTAGATAAATTAAATTTACCTAAACAGCAGGTTATATTATATGCTTTGAATCCCCTATTAATTTTTGAAATCGTCGGTAATTTACATTTTGAAGGCTTAATGATTTTCTTTTTATTATTATCATTTTGGTTGATTATTACCAATCGTATCCTCTTTGCAGCGCTCGCAATGGCAGGGGCAATTGCTTCCAAGCTCGTTCCACTTCTGTTATTACCATTTTTATTAACTAAATTCAATATTAAAAAAAGCCTGATTTATTTTACAACTTTAGGTATTACATTAATATTACTATTCATTCCACTGCTTAATACTTTCTTTTTCAATCATTTTGGAGAGAGTTTGAATTTATATTTTCGGCAATTTGAATTTAATGCCAGTTTTTATTACATCGTACGTTGGCTGGGCTATCAAATCGAAGGCTATAATTTAGTGAAACGCATTGGTCCGGCACTAGCCTTGCTGGTTTTCATTCTGATTATTACATTCGCTATTATAAGACGACATAAAGATTGGCAATCTTTACCCGAAAGCTGGTTGTTTGCGGTGAGTATTTATTTACTTTTTGCGACAACGGTGCATCCCTGGTATATCACTTTGCCGCTTACATTTAGTATATTTACCAAATGGCGTTATCCGGTAATCTGGTCGGGCGCGACGTGGCTGAGTTACAGCCATTACTGGGGCGGACATTTTCAGGAAAATTATTTACTTATTTTAACAGAATATGTAATAGTTATGCTATTCTTTATCTGGGAATATAAATATCGTATTCTGCAACGAAATTAAAATATTATTACATTTAAATAATTCATAAACATTTGTTACTGATAACCTTTGGCTTGTAATTTAAACAATTCTGCATATTTACCATCTTGTGCTAATAATTCTTCATGGCTTCCCAATTCCAATAATTGTCCATTTTCTAAAAATAAAATTCGATCCGCCATTCTCACGGTAGAAAAACGGTGGGAAATAAGCACTGCCGACTTGCCCTGAATCAACTCCGAAAAGCGCAAAAATACCTCGTGCTCAGCTCGCGCATCGAGGGCAGAAGTAGGTTCATCCAGTATAAGTAATTGAGCATCACGCATATATGCACGTGCAAGCGCCACTTTTTGCCACTGCCCGCCGGAAAGTTCGGTGCCCTCTTCAAAGCGTTTGCCCAGCAATTGATCGTAACGTTTGGGTAAATCTTCTATCACAGTATTCGCCAGACTCTTCTCCGCGGACTCTTCAATCAGCGCCATTTCCTCTGCCGCATTGATATTCCCGACCGCAATATTATCTGAGGCTTTCATTTGCCAGCGAATATAATCCTGAAATATGATACCGATATTATTACGCAGACTGTCCAGATTATAATCGCGAATATCAACGCCATCAATCAAAATACGCCCTTCGCTGGGTTCGTACAAACGCGCCAAAAGCTTGACCAGCGTGGTTTTTCCGGCACCGTTTTCACCTACGAGCGCCAATTTTTCACCGGCTTTCAGTTCAAAAGACAAGTTGCGAATCGCCCATTTATGACTTTCAGGATATTTAAAACTCACATTTTCAAAGACAAAGCCCTGTTGTAATTTTTTTGGAAATGGCAGGCTATTTGGTTTGGAAATGATCGTGGGTTGTATTTCAAAAAAATCAAATAAATCCTGCAAATATAAGGAGCCCTCGGCGATGCGCGAAAACCGGCTCATAATGCCTTGTAATAAATTTTGCATCCGATTAAAAGAACCCGACAAAAAAGTAAGTGTACCGATTGTTATTGCACCGGAAATCGTTTGCAATATAATAAAAACATACGCTGCATAATAAGCCACCGTACCCAATGCGGACAATAAGGTGCCCCAGGAGGCATGTTTAATCGCTAAACTTTTACTTGCTAAATAATAATCATGGGATAATTTGGCAAAGCGATTGGCAATAAAATCCGCCAGATTAAAGATTTTCACCTCTTTCGCGGTCTGGTCGCTGGCGCCAATGTAGCGCAGGTAGTCGAGTTCACGGCGTTCGGGGGTCCAGCTATACGTGAGGGAATAATTGCGTTGATTGAAATAAGATTCGGCAACAAATGACGGAATTACTGCTACAATCAAGATCAAAATCAGCCAGGGATTGAACGCTATCAACCCCGCGCCCAACGTAAGCAATGTAATAATATCTTGTAATTGTGATAATACCTGCGACATCAGCACGGTACGCCCGACGGTATTGCGCCGCGCGCGTTCGAGTTTATCATAAAAAGTAGCCTCTTCAAATTGATACAAATCCAGCATGGCCGCGTGCCGCATGATGTCCACCGAGGTACGGTTGGAAAACAAATCGCCCAGCAGAGTATCCAATAGAATAATGCCCCGGTTCAAAATGCTTGAAAATACTGCCAATCCAAGCTCCAAACCCACCATCAGCCACAAATACTGGGTATCGCCCTGTCCTTGGGTGAGTAGCACTACCTCGTCAATAATTTCCTTGGCTACGTATAAAGTTGCCAGTGGAATGCCCGCTTGCACCAAACGCAGCGCCACGTTCCCGATGGTCATTGATTTACTCGTGCCCCAGATTAAGCGGAATAATCTGGGCAAGTGGCGGAGTGCCAAAAACTGATTTTTTAGGGATGGTTTTTCTTTTTCTGTTGACATAGTATCCATTTACAACTGTACCAATTTGCGAATATGCTGATGAGGAAACGATTGCACCGGGAAGAAAGTTTTTGTTACTGGTGAGTCATTACTACTTGTTAAAATAGCTTTATAATATTCGAGTAATTGTTGTAAATTCTTATAATATTTAATATTACATTAATATTATAGCGCAAATATTATTAAAATAAAAAAGCCGAACTCCCAGTAAGGAATCCGGCTTATTATATCATATTATAATATTTATCGTATCAAGGTCAAATTACCTTGTAAAATCAACTCTTCATTGCCCGGACAAATGATGCGAGCGTAATAGCCATAGACATCCGGCGGCAAGGGTTGTCCACGGAACGTTCCATCCCAGGCGAAATTAATATCCGTCGTTTCAAAAATCTTTTGTCCCCAGCGGTTGTACAATACCCAGGTGGATACGCGCAACTGCTCAAGAAAATTGCTGCGAATGCGCCAAACATCATTGATGCCGTCTCCGTTGGGCGAGAACGCCGAGGGCAGGAAAATGTGCTCTTTATCGCACACTACATTATTCACAACTACCCGCACGGAAGCTTCATCATTACAATTACCAAAACTTACCAATACGCTATAGACCGTCGTTTCGGTGGGTGTGGCGATCGGATTGGCAATGTTTGGATTGCTCAAACCGGTAGCAGGTGTCCAGGAGTAATTGCAATTCTGGCAGCCACCCAATACATTAAGCTGAGTGGTGTCACCGGCAAAA
The DNA here is from genome assembly GCA_046314415.1 of Saprospiraceae bacterium. Taxonomy (GTDB): domain Bacteria; phylum Bacteroidota; class Bacteroidia; order Chitinophagales; family Saprospiraceae; genus JADJNW01. Next base: position 13,828 of record JBKBWT010000087.1, on the reverse strand, counting down.
ATTGTATCTGGGTCGGCGGTAGCCGTCACCTGAAGATTAACGATGGTTACACTGGTTTGTAAGGTATCCCGACAACCAAATTGATTGACCAATTCAACGGTAAAATCAGTTGCCAACACCGGATTTACCATTACAACCGCACTATCCCGTCGGGTTAATATGGCATTGGTGGGTCGCCAATTGTAGTTCAAACGCTGCACTGCATCCGGATTCGTTACTGCCAATCGCACTTCGTTGGTCGGTTCACAGAGTACTTGGGGTGATGTAATTGTTGCCCGGATCGGGAAAGCATTGACAACTACGGAATCGGTTTCACTACAACCACTGGCATCCGCTGCCCGCACGTAGTAAATTGTACTTCCATTCGGTGTAACGGTAAGCGTATCGGCAGTATCAATTGTAGGAGTGAAATTCCGATTGGTGGACCACACATATTGTACGTTGGCAACACTGCTGCTGGCGCGGAGCCTGATTGGATCCGTTGTACAAAGCGTCGTATCACCACTGGCTTGCAGATTGATTGCCGGCGGAACTTTCACCCGCACGGTATCCAATACTGTACAAACGCCTCGGTAGGTAATAGTAACAAAAACGGTAGTATCCCGATTCACCCGAATACTCGGATTCGGAATATTGGGGTCACTCAAAATGCCAGTAGGTGTCCAGCGATATACTGCGCCAGGTCTGGGTACAATGTTAGGCGCCAGGGGCGTGGATACATTGGCACAAGCGGTAATCGTATCCTGCGGTAGATCCGTTGGTAACGGGAATACATCTACAAAAACTGCATCAGTATTGTTACTCCCAGATTCTGATCCCAATTGAATGTGTAGGGTGTTGTGCCATTTGTAGCAGTGGCGTTCAATGTTACAGCACTACCGGAGCAAGACAAAGTATCAGGACCAGCATTCACTACAGGGCGCGGATTAACCCGGATGGTTACTTGAGCAGTATCTGAACAGCCGTTGGCATCGGTAACGGTCAATGAATAGGTGGTCGTTGTTGTAGGCCTTACTACCTGATCAGCACCACCAAACCCGTTGCTCCATATGAAGGTCAATGGCGAAGTTCCGCCGGTTACCTGCACGCTCATGCTTACCGAATCACCAGCACAAATCGTATCCCGATCAGCAGTAAGGGAAATTTCTGGTTTCGGATTCACCGTAATTGTAATATCATCCGTGCCACTACAACCATTTACATCGGTCACGGTAACTCGATAAGTGGTAGTTTGAGCAGGTGTTACCGTTTGGGTAGAATTTGCAGGCAGATTTTGATTCCAAACAAAAGTAAATGGCGCAGTTCCATCGGAAGTAACGCGTAGGTTCGCAGACTGTCCGGCGCATAACGTTTCGTCGTCAGCTGTAATGCTTACATTTAATCCACTTCGCACTGTAATAGTAATCGAAGCAGTATTCGTACAGCCATTGGCATCGGTAACGGTAACATTATAGGTTGTAGTCTGAGTAGGACTTACCCGCACGGTATCATTCGTACCCAAATTCTGATCCCACTGATAAGTATAAGGCGCTGTACCACTGGTAGCGCTTACAATCAGCGTAGAAGTTCCACCGGTACAAATCGTTGTTGGACTCGCCTGAATATTAACATTGGGTCGTGGATTAACGACAATGGTAACGGATGCTGCGGCGCTATCCTGATTGGTACAGCCATTGGCATCGGTGACCGTTACAGTATAAGTTGTTGTTTGAGTAGGATTTACAACTTGGGTTGCTCCTGTAACACCATTGCTCCAACGGTAAGACAGATTCCCGGTTCCCCCTGCACCCTGCGCTGTTAAAGTCACTGCATCACCGGCACAAATTGTATCCCGATCGGCGGAAACCTGGACGGTTGGTGATGGACTCACTGTAATGGTGATGGAATCCATTCCCATACAGCCATTCGCATCGGTCACGGTCACGCGGTAAGTCGTCGTTTGAGTAGGGCTTACGGTTTGCGTGCGATTTCCGGGTAATCCTTGATTCCAGGTGTAGGTGAACGGCGTTGAACCATCAGAATTTACCGTCAATCTAGTAGATTCACCTGCACACAGGGTTTCGTCATCAGCAGTGATGGTCACATTCAAACCATCGCTTACAGTAATCGTAATCTGCGCGGTGTCCCGGCAGCCATTGCCATCAGTTACAGTTACGGTGTACGTAGTCGTTTGCATTGGACGAACGATTACGGTATCATTCGTACCTAAATTCTGATCCCATTCATAAGTATAAGGCGCTGTGCCACTGGTGCTTGTAACCACCAGCGTAGAAGCACCGCCTAGGCAAATTGTACTTGGGCTTGCTTGAATAGAAGCACTGGGGCGTGGATTAACGGTAACGGTCACGCTGTCCACACCGAAACAACCGTTACTATCCGTTACAGTGACTACGTAAGTTGTTGTCTCTGTTGGATTTACCGTTTGCTCGCGTCCCTGCGCTCCATTGCTCCAGCGATAACTCAAGTTTCCTGTACCGCTTGCTTCTGCAGTTAAGGTTACAGCTTCGCCGGCACAAATCATATCTTTATCAGTTGCTATCATCACTACAGGTCTTGGATTAACGGTGATCGTAATTTGCGCAGTACCTGTACAACCATTCGCATCGGTAACCGTTACCGAATAAGTCGTCGTTTCGGTTGGGCGAATTGTTTGCGATGCATTATTATTCAGTGCCTCATTCCAACGGAAGGTATAAGGTGCACTGCCACCTGATACTGTTACTGTCAAAGTTGTAGAATCGCCTTGACAAATATTCTCTTGGGTTGCCGAGATGCTGACATTTAAAGCCGGAGATACATTAATAGTGACCGAAGCAGTTGATTCACAATCATTTGCATCGGTGACAGTCACGGTATAAGTGGTTGTCTGAGTTGGCGTAACGGTTTTATTTGCGCCTGTGCCCAACCCATTGTCCCAATTGAACGTGTAGGGAGGCAAGCCTCCATTGGCAGTAGCAGTAAGCGTAGTAGAATCACCTGCACAGATCGTCATATCACTCGCACCTATACTCACGCGGGGTTGAGGCGTTACAAAAATAGTGATCTGATCGGAGTTCATACAGCCATTGGCATCTGTTACCACTACTGTGTAAATGGTCGTATCATTCGGATTAACAGTTTGATTCTGACCACTTAAATTGCCCGGATTCCAAGTAAACGTGTAAGGTCCCGTGCCGCCACTGGCAGTTGCCGACAAATTGGTCGAAGTACCAGCACAAATTGTTGTATCGCTCGCCGTTGCCTCCACACTTGGCACAGGATTAACCGTTATAATAAGATCATCCGTACCGGAGCAGCCATTCGCATCGGTCACTGTCACCGAATACGTAGTCGTTTGCATCGGCATTACCGTTTGGGTAGAATCGGCGGGCAAGCCTTGGTTCCAGCGATACGTATAAGGACGCGTGCCATTTCCGACATTAACGGATAATTCAGCTGATTCTCCGGGACATAAAGTTGCATCATTGGCAGCAATTTCTACTTCGAGTCCCTGCGTTACATTGATGGTAATACTTGCTGTATCCGAACAACCATTCCGATCCGTTACTGTAACCGTGTAAGTTGTGGTTGCTGTAGGATTCACGGTTGGATTTTGACCACTCAATCCGCCAGCACTCCAATTGAAAGTATAAGGCGCAGTACCACCGCTGGCAGCAGCCATTAGCATGGTAGTGTCACCGGCACAAATGGTAGTGCGGTTAGCTGTAAGTTGAACTGCTAGTTTTGGATTAACAACAATTCTAATTTGTGTGGTATCCGAACAGCTATTTTCATCATTGACAATTACCTGATAAGTTGTTGTTTGCGTTGGACGAGTTGTTTGCGTAGCGCCACTGCCCAAACCTTGATTCCAATTGAAAGTGTAGGGCGAATCACCGCCGGTAGCCGAAGCGGTCAAAGTGAGCAACTCACCGGCACAAATGGTATCCTGGTCGGCGTTAATGGTTACATCAGGTCGAGGATTAACTCGTATAGTAATCGTATCCATTCCGGTACAGCCGGCACCATCACTCACGGTTACAATGTAAGTAGTGGTCTGGGTTGGACGAACCGTTTTATTCTGACCACTGCCTAAATTCTGATTCCAATTGTAGGTGAAAGGCGGCGTTCCACCACTCACTGTTGCTGAAAGATCAGCCGATTGCCCTTCGCAAATCTCGGTTTCACTCGCTGTTGCATTTACCCGTAGCGCAGTATTGATAACCAACCGTACAGCAGTACGCACCCGACTGGTGCACTGGGTAATGGTATCACGTGCTACCGCGTAGTAAATCCCGGCTTGGGTTGGTGTAAAAGATGTAGAGCCCAGCAGCAGTGTGTCTCCACCTGTTTCTGCACTGTACCAATCCGCCGTTTGATTTGGACCTACCGTTACACTTAGAGTTGGAATCGGTTGACCGGCACAAATCGTCTCATCTCCGCCACTAATGGGCGAATCAACATCCGGGCATTGACAGTCCGGACGATTAACCGAAACTCTTCTACCACAATTCGTTGCATTGAAAGTAGCAACAAAAACCAGGTTCTGACTGATTGGAATATCACTGATAATGAATACTCCACCGCCTAAACTCGTTACCGTTCCAACATTGGAAGTAACGGTGTTACCATTTGTTACCACCCGAACGCTATACGTCATCAGGTCTTGTGAGCATGTGGTCCGAATAGAATCTATTCTTGGTAGTGGATCCACATTTATAGTCACGCTTGCAGTATCGCGGCAGCCATTCGCATCGGTTACAGTTACGGTATAAACAGTGGTTACAAAAGGTGTTGCCACGGGGTTTTGTTCTTGTCCTAATGCCTGATTCCAACGAAACTCGTAAGGAGCCGTACCTCCGGAAGCCGCCGCAGTCAATTGAACCATATCGCCGGCACAAACAGTCGTCAAGCTTGCACTAGCCGTTGCTGAGGGTGATGGATTTACAGAAAATGTTACAGCAGTTCGAGTGGCGCTGGTACAGCCGGTTGCCAGATCACGCGCACGTGCATAATAAGTCCCCGGTTGTGTTGGCATAAATGAATTATTACCCTCTAACAATAGATTACCACCTGAGGGCGCATCAAACCAATCTACCGTCTGCCCGTTCGGGACGGTAACAATCAATAGAGGCGGCGCTTCTCCTTGGCAAATCGTGCGATTACCCATGCTAATAGGCGCAGCCACCTCTGGACAAACGCAAGTTGGCGCATTGACATTAATGATGGTTTCACAATTATTCGCAATAGCAGTAATACGAACGTTTTGCCCGTTAGGGATATTGACAATTGAAAAAGTACCATCATTGTTGTTGATAACCGTACCCGCTGATGCCCGCACGCTGCTGGCATTGGTACGAATATTGACCTGATAATTTGTCAAATTTGCATTACAAAAAACCGTATCTATGCTCAAAGTGGGTCGAGCGGATACGTTGATCCTGATATCATCAGAAGCAGCGCAGCCATTGGCATCCGTAACAGTTACGGCATAAGTAGTGGTTTGAGTCGGTCTTACTATATGCGATGCAGCATTGCTCAATCCCTGATTCCACCTAAAGGTTAAAGGTGGCGTTCCTGCATTGACGGTTGCCCGTATAGTCGTGCTATCTCCGGCACAAATAGAAGTATCATCGGCACCAACAATAACGCCCGGCACAGCATTTACATTCACCCGAACGGAGTCCACATCACTACAACCATTCGCATCCGTAACCGTCACGATGTATGTAGTACTCAGCACAGGGCTGACGCGCTGCGACTGACCACTACCACGATTCCAGGCAAACTGATAGGGCGCCCTGCCCCCGGTCACATTCGCAGTAAGCGTCACCGTATCTCGCAAACAAATTTCCTGATTCTGCCCTAAATTAACCCTCGGAGGCGTATTGATAATAACCCTGACCTGTTTGCTTAATTCACAACTTGTTCCACCCTGGGTAATCCGCACCGTCAAAGTCGCACTTTGCGTACCAGTAAAAAGTGGATTTGCAGCATTGGCATCACTGACCAAATTGCTCGGCGACCAGCGATAAACTAAGTTGGAATTATTCGGTGCATCTGGATTTAATTCAATTCTGCTCCCCTGACAAGCAATTATAGTATCCGGTATCAGGTCTATAGGTGGTGGATTAATGCCCGTTTCAAAAGGCTTTTCCAAGGTTTTGCTACACCCATCTGCCGTGGTTACTTTTAGTCGAATCGTTCCTTGCGAGCCAGAAGGCACAACAAAAGTCGGGTTGCGTTCGGTGGATGTACGCACTACCTGATCGCCGTAAGTTATGGTCCACTCCCATTTGTTAATAGGTGAGTTAGGATCGGTCGAGCGATCCCCTAAATTTAGAATTGTTTCGGATTGACACTCTAACTCCTCTATTTGAAAATCAATATCAATTGTATTTTCACGAATAATAATTTGTTTAATAGAGGTGTCCGCACAAATACTGCCCGGATCCGCAATTAAAGCTACATTATATGTGCCTGGACGCGGAAAAGTAAAGGTGGGTGATTTTTCAGTAGAGGTCAGATTGGTACGCGGATAATCGAAATACCACCGAAAACTTTCCGCATTATTGCTTTGATTATCAAATTTTACACTAGGCTCGCAAGATGTCTCCGGAGCAAAGAAGGCAGCAACTTTGGTACCACAAACGCCTACATTGTATTGAAAATCACGCCGAACGGTGGATAGTAATTGCCCGGTTTCCCGATCATATTCTTCCACACAAACCCCTACGACAAACTGTCCTTGCAGTCCCGGAACTGCCGTAAGCCGTCCGGTTTCCTCATCAATCCGCAAGGGTTGCCCCATTCCAAACAGATTATCCAAACCAAAACCGATCTGCCAGATCACCTCATCAAAAGGTGGCGGATTACGCGGTGGAATCGGACGAGGATTAGAAATGGAACCTCCGGAGTAAGGCGTACAAAGTTTATATACCAGGGAATCCCCATCGGGGTCTGTCGCTGAATGGTCGAAAACAAAGGGTTTGTCGGCACATATGTAATTTGGCGGTAATTTATTAAAAACCGGACTATTATTACATTGTAACATTGCCTCACGAGTCAGGTAAATATCATAAACGGCACCGGTTTCTACGGGGTCTATAATATTATCAATGGTTTCATTCCGACAGCATCTAACATACGTAATTTGATAAGCGCCCCCAACCGGATTATTTGATAATGTGACCACCGATTTATAGGTCACCGTATCTACGCAGACATTGGGAGGCACCACCAGGCAAGGATCATCCAGCGTAGGTTCAAGCGTATCGCGGGCACCCGGACGTACCAGTACTGTTTGAATCAAGTCACCGCGTAAATTATAAATCCCAATATAACCAGGATTATCAAATGGTTCTCTCCCAAAAAAACAATCCCGATAGACCTTAAGTGTCAATTCGTATCGATTATTGCCGAGGCACTCGTAAGTGATTTCGCCTCCGACAATATGTGTTGCTTTAGCCAGGATCGGTAATCCCACTGCTATAAAGAATGGGATAATAAACCGGAGTAACATTTTGGTGTTCACTTTGTCGTCTTTTTGTTGAGATTATAATTCAATGAGGTCAATGTCTCGCCGTTAATCGTAAGCTTGGTAATCACAACCCGACGTTCTAAGGTCGCATAAATATCGAAAATGCCTTTTTGCCGGTTTCTTCGATCATCACTTCCCAGTACCTCCCGTGCACGCGGATTAGCTTTCCCTTCTCCGTTAGATACTCGATTGAAAATCAACTTTTTATTTCGGTAGTAAAGCATTAGTTTACCGCCATCATAGCGCAGGAAATGGTTGACAATACAGTCAATCCGACGTTTACTCAAGCTTAAGTTATATTCAATCGAACCCAGCGGACTACAGAAGCCTTCAATGGTTATTTCTACGGTACTGCCTTTTTTCAACATGTCCAGTAAATCCGCAGAAAGGGCTTGCAAATTTTCAAATTCCTGCCGCAATTCCCGCTCAAAAATGCTTTCGTAACGCTCACTGGCGGTAAACCGCTCTTCGTCAGAGTAGCCTTGTGCATTGTTAATAAAATCAAGAAATGCCTGCTTTTTCCGGTAGTATGCCTCAAAAGTTTCCCGATAAGAAATAGCTGTTTGGGTTACTCTGCGGTCGGAAGGTCCAGGAATATCATTATCAAAATAGAGCGTAATTGGAAGGAATTCCCTTTTTTCAAGGG